>JAIYDY010000002.1 GCA_027487245.1 Hyphomicrobiales bacterium | reverse complement strand
CCGCAGAAACCGATCAGCGTGGTCTCGGCCGGCAACGCGCCGCGCAGCCGCTCGACAGTCTTGATCACCGGTGCCAGGCGGTCGAGATCGAAACGCAGCGGACGGGACGCCAGCTCTGCGCCGGTGGTGATCTGTTCGAGCCGAGGGCCTTCGCCTTCCTCGAACCAGACCTTCTGGCCCATCGCATGCGGAACGACCAGAATGTCAGAGAACAGGATCGAAGCATCGAACCCGAACCGCCTGATCGGCTGCAAGGTCACTTCCGTCGCAAGGTCAGTGTTGAAGCACAGATCGAGAAAGGAGCCGGCCTCGGCTCGCGTTGCACGATACTCCGGCAGATAGCGGCCAGCCTGACGCATCAGCCAGATCGGTGGCACCGCAAGTGTTTCGCCGTTGAACAGGCGCATCAGTGTCGTAGCCATCAGTTTTCCCCCGTTGGCCTTCTATAGAAAGATTCTTTGAAAGACTCTTCTGATTTTTCTGCTGGATGGCATCCAATCAGTGTCGCGATGTTTCCCACAGGTTGTCCTGCACTCAACCCTTTCAGAGGCCCTCCGAGGTGCACTCTCTGGATCATTTATGCCCGGTCAAGCCTCTGTTTTCATATCGCTATTTTTCTCCACATTGCTTCAGGCCCCAATACCCCTGTTGACCTGAGTCTTGCCCATCGATTCATCCACAGGTCCGCAGCTGTGATCCTGCCGGTCGGTTTGGATCGCCCCGGGCACCGCCGTCCCGCAAGCCTGCCCACTTGTCCACATCCGCGCCCATGGTTATGCGCAAGAAGGACCGGCCTGCGATCAGGCCGGGACCAGGCGAGGCTGAGCGCAGCGTGAGAAGCTATTTCCATCTTCACCTCGTGTCCGATGCAACCGGCGAAACGCTGATTGCCATCAGCCGCGCGGCTGCCGCCCAGTATGAGGGGGTCTCCGCGATCGAGCATGTCTATCCGCTTGTGCGCTCGCAGGTCCAGCTTGACCGGGTCCTGACGGAAATCGAAACCGCTCCTGGCATCGTGCTCTATACGCTGGTCGACACGGCTCTCTCCAGCAAGCTGGAGGAGTTCTGTGCCCAGGTGGGCTCACCGAGCATGTCGATTCTCAATCCGATCCTGAACCTGTTCCAGTCCTATCTCGGCGCAGCGTCCTCGGCCCGGCCCGGCGCGCAGCACATGCTCAACGCCGAGTATTTCAAGCGCATCGACGCCATGAACTTCACCATGATGCATGATGATGGCCAGATGACCGATGACCTCGAAAGCGCCGACATCGTGCTGCTTGGCGTCAGCCGCACATCGAAGACGCCGACCAGCATCTATCTGGCCAACCGCGGCGTCCGCACGGCCAACATTCCGCTGGTCCCCGGCGTGCCGCCACCCCCCGATCTCGACCGCCTCAAGAAACCCCTGGTGGTCGGCCTTGTCGCTGCGCCGGAGCGCATCGTCCAGATCCGGCAGAACCGTCTGCTCTCGCTCAATGCCTCGGACCAGTCCGCCTATGTCGATCATGACGCCGTGGCCGCCGAAATCTCGACCTCCCGGAAGCTGTTTGCCCGGCGCGGCTGGCCGGTGATCGACGTGACGCGTCGCTCGATCGAGGAAACGGCAGCCGCAATCCTCGACCTGCTGCGCGATCACAGGCTCAAGTTCATTGCGATGTAAGGCCCCGTGTCACCGGTGAGCACCATGGCTTCATCCCTTTGGCTGCATCCTGTACCCTTGCTGCTGGCTTCCGGCAGCGCGGCACGCGCCACCATGTTGCGCGGTGCCGGCCTGCCGTTGTCGGTCGAACCTGCCAGGATCGATGAGCGGGTCGCCGAAAGCCAGCTGTTGCGCCAGGGCGATGCCTCTCCGGACAGCATCGCGCTGGGTCTGGCCCGCGCCAAGGCTCTTGACGTGAGTGGCCGCAACCCCAAGGCCATTGTCCTGGGTGCCGATCAGACCCTGTCCTGCGATGGCATGGCGTTTCACAAGCCCGCCGACCGGCAAGCGGCCCTGTCCCAGATCCTGCTGTTGTCAGGGCGGGCCCACGAGCTCCATTCGGCTTATGCGCTGGTCAATGATGGCAAGGTCCTGGCACAGGGAGCGGCCAGCGCGCGGTTGGTGATGCGGCCGCTGTCGGCGTGTTTCGTCGAGCGCTATCTCGACATGGCAGGAGCGGCTGCGCTGGCAAGTGTCGGGGGCTACCAGCTCGAAAGCCTTGGCGTCCAGCTTTTCGAAAGCGTGGACGGCGACCATTTCACCATTCTCGGCCTCCCGCTTCTGATGGTCCTGGCATCCTTGCGCCAGCTTGACGTCCTTGCCTGATAAGGATCGAGGCGCGAATGAAACAAGCAGGAGACATGCCATGACCGACCGCTGTTTCGTAGCAGGCTCCCCGATCAGTCACTCGCGATCACCGATGATCCACGGTTTCTGGATCGCGGAGCAGGGGCTTGATGCGCGCTATGACCGCATCGAGACGACCCCGGACCAGCTCGCCGGCCTTCTGGCACGGGTGCGCTCGGGCGAACTGCGTGGCGGAAACCTCACCGTTCCCCTGAAGGAAGCGGTCATCGCCCATCTCGACGACCTCACGCCGGACGCGGCTGCCATGGGTGCTGTCAACACGATCTGGATGAAGGATGGTCGGCTGACGGGCGCCAACACGGATGTCGATGGCTTCTTCGAGCATCTTGGCCAGGAGCTGCCGGCATGGTCCTGCGCCGGGCGCGATGTGCTGGTCTTGGGCGCAGGCGGCGCGGCCCGCGCCATCATCCATGGCCTGATGCGGCGCGGAGCGGCTGTCGTCACCATTGCCAACCGCTCGGCGGCGCGCACTGACGCGCTGGTCAGCAGCCTGGGTGCCAGCCATCCACGGGCATCGACGACGCTGCGTTCGGCACCGTGGCCGATTGCTGCTGGCCAGATCGCTGCCCATGCGATGGTGGTCAACACGACCTCGCTCGGCATGAAAGGCCAGCCGCCGCTGCCAATCGACTGGCCGGCCCGGGTTGATGGACAGGTCTTCTATGACATTGTCTACGCCCCGCTCGTCACCCCGTTCCTCGCCGAGGCGCGGGCGCGCGGGGGGCTGGTCGTCGATGGTCTCGGCATGCTGCTGCATCAGGCGGCGCTGGCCTTCGGGCACTGGTTTGGCTCGGTGCCCCGCGTCAGCAGGGAATTGCGGGCTCTTGTCGAGGCCGATCTCGTCGCCCCCGCCCCGGCTGATCGGCCATGACCTACGTGCTCGGCCTGACCGGTTCGATCGGCATGGGCAAATCCACGACCGCGCAGATGTTCCGGGATCTCGGTTGCCCGGTGCATGATGCCGATGCGGAGGTCCACGCGCTTTACGCAGGAGAGGCCGTGGCCCCCGTCGCAGCCCTGTTCCCGGATGTCGTGGTCGATGGACGGATCGATCGGACACGTCTTGGCCGGCACGTCCTCGGTCATCCCGAAAATCTCGCCCGGCTCGAAGCCGTGATCCATCCCCTCGTGCGCGCCCGTGAAAATGTCTTTCTCGCCCGCGCCCGCGCCGAACAGCGTCCGCTGGCCGTGCTGGACGTTCCGCTGCTGTTCGAGACAGGGGGGGGCGCGCGCTGCGATGGTGTTCTGGTCGTCACCGCTCCGGCCGATGTCCAGAGATCGCGCGTGCTCTCCCGGCCCGGAATGACGGAGCAGCGCTTCGGCGACATCCTCGCCCGCCAGATGCCCGATGCGGACAAGCGCGCCCGCGCCACCTTCGTTGTGGACACCGCTCAGGGCATGGATATCGCCCGCAAGCATGTCGAGGCTATCGTGCGGCAGTTGAGCGATGCCGCAAAGCCGCTTTCGCCGGAGGACAAGCCATGAGCCGCGAGGTGGTGCTCGACACCGAGACAACCGGGGTTGACGCCCGCAATGGCGACCGAATCATCGAGATCGGCTGCGTGGAGCTGATCAACCACTGCACCACGGGCCGCACCTTCCACACCTATCTCAATCCCGAGCGCGCTGTCTCCGAAGGGGCCTTCGCGGTCCACGGCCTGTCGGACGCCTTCCTTGCCGACAAGCCGCGCTTTGCCGCGATTGCGGACGAACTGATCAATTTTCTGGGCGACGCACGCCTGGTGATCCACAACGCGCCGTTCGACGTCGGCTTTCTCGACATGGAACTGCAAAAACTTGGCAAGCCAAAGCTCAGGCCCGAACTGGTGGTCGACACGCTGGTGATGGCCCGCCGCAAGCATCCCGGCGCATCCAACAGCCTTGATGCCCTGTGCACGCGCTATGGCATCGACACCTCGCGCCGCATCAAGCACGGCGCATTGCTCGATGCGGAAATCCTGTCGGATGTCTACATCGAACTTCTCGGTGGCCGGCAGGCTGATTTCGGGTTGAGCGCACCGTCGCAGGGACGACGCCTCGCGGCCGCCAATGACCAGACTGGCAGCGAGTCTGGCGGCTCGGCCTCTTCGCCCCGGCGGTCCACCCCGCGCCTTCTGCATGTTTCAGCGGACGAACGGAGCGCCCACGAGCGCTTCATCGCGACCCTGTCAGGTGCGGTGATCTGGAAGGACTACGCGGCACCATCCGATGACCGGGGCACCTGAAGCCAAGGGCTTGGCGATGGTCAGGTCCGGCCTCAGAAGACCGGACCCCAAACAGGATCAGGAAACCGGCGTCGTCGCAGCGGAGCTTTCCATCTCCGCCATACGCTGCTGATACAGCGCGGCGAAATCCACCGGATCGATGTAGAGTGGCGGGAAACCGCCGTTGCGTACGGCATCCGCCACGATCTGGCGGGCGAACGGAAAGAGCAGACGCGGGCACTCGATCATCACGACCGCTGCCATATGCTCTGCCGGAACCCCGGTGATCCGGAACACGCCCGCGTAGCTGAGTTCGAACACGAACAGCGTGTCTGGTCCGATTTCGGCCTGGCCCTCGAGGCTGAGCACGGATTCGACATCCGAGTCGCCGAGTTGGGTTGCGCCGACATTCACCTGCAGCTGGATCTGCGGGCTCTGGTTCTGGTTGCTGAACACACGCGGCGCATTCGGGTTCTCGAAGGACATGTCCTTCACGTACTGCGCGAGAGCGGTCAGCGTGGGGCCAGCCGCCTGGGCTGCGCCGTTGGTTCCGTCATTGGCCATGGTGTTGTCGCCGTTACACAAGGGTTGTCAGGTTGCGCGAAGCTCGGTCCGGAGAAGCCCGGGACCTGAAGCCCTGTTCAACCCGTTCGGCTGCGCGGCTAGCACGAACCGGTGACCGTCACAAGAAAACGATGGCTTCCCGACTGTCAGCGTGCGCCCTGCCATCGCGGCAAACTGCGGCGTCATCGCTGCCCGCCGCAAACTTGTCGCCTTCGGCAGTGGATGTTACGAGGACCGCACACCATATCGGCTTGATATGTCGGAGACAGGCATTGCGGCCAGAACATCCGACAGCGGGATCGTCATCATGCAAGGCTCGTTCGACATCTTCACTCTGATCTTCCTCGCGCTCGCGGTGTTCGTGGCCTGGAAGCTGCGTTCGGTGCTGGGCCAGAAGACCGGGCACGAACAACCACCCGCTGACGTGTTCAGCAAGAAAGCCCCGGTGCCTCCGGCCCAGTCGGAAGGCAACGTCATCCGCCTGCCCGGCGCGGCGGCCAACGACGCCGGCCCTGATCAGCCCTATCGCTGGACCGGCATTGCACCGGCCGGCTCGGCCGTGGCTGCCGGCCTTGATGCGATTGCCCGCGAAGAGCGTTCGTTCGATGCGCGCGTCTTCGTCGAAGGCTCCAAGGCCGCCTACGAAATGGTTGTGATGAGCTTCGCCCGCGGCGACCGCAAGAGCCTCAAGGGCCTGCTGTCGAAGGAGGTCTTCGAGGATTTCGATCAGGCCATCACCGACCGCGAGAAGCGCAGCGAAGTGGCGGAAACCACCTTCGTGTCGATGGACAAGGCCGAAATGATCGCTGCCGAGGTCAAGGGCAAGTCGGGCCTTATCACCATGCGCTTCTCGCCCAAGCTGATCAGCGCCGTGCGAGACAGCTCCGGCGCCGTCGTGGACGGCAGCGCCGATGCGGTCGTCGATGTCACGGAGACCTGGACCTTCTCGCGGCAGCTCGGCGCGCGTGATCCGAACTGGCTCCTGGTGGCGACCGAAGCCGGCGCGTGATCCGGGCAGCGCTGCTCGCTGGATGGCTGACCATGGCTGCGGCCCCCTGCGCACAGGCTGCTCCGGCAAGCGTCAACGGCGCGACACTCGCGCCGGTCAGGTTCGATGCCATCAGCCGATGGCGCGACGATCACCACGAACTGGCATTCGCGGCCTTTCTCAAGGGCTGTGCCGCGCCTCCACCGCTGCGCACCGCGCTGCCCGAACCCGCCGGTCTTCGCGCGGCTTGCGAGGCAGCCCTCACTGCACCCACGCCTGACAGGGATGCGGCGAGACGGTTCTTCGAGCGCTGGTTCGTGCCACTCCGGATCGTGCCTTCGGCAGCCGGACGGTCAGGTCAGGGTTTTCTGACCGGTTACTTCGAGCCTGCGTTTCCGGGCTCCCTCAACAGGCAGGAGGGGTTCACCACCCCGCTCTATGGCCGCCCGACCGATCTTGTGACACTCGGGCAAGGAGAAATGCTGCCATCGCTGGGCCCGCTGCAAGCGGCGCGGCGGCTGCCTGACGGTTCGCTCGGTCCCTATCCGACCCGCCGCGAGATCGAGGAGAGCGATATCGCGCGCGGCTGGCCGGTCATCGCATGGGTGCGCGACCCGGTGGATCGCTTCATCATGCAGGTCCAAGGTTCGGCCCGCCTGAGTCTGCCGGATGGCGGTAGCGCGCGCATCGCCTATGCGGGCCGCAATGGCCATCCTTATGTGTCGCTGGGACGGCTCTTGTCGCAGACAGAGGCGATTGCGCCGGCTGACATGACGATGGACCGCCTGGTCGCGCGCCTCAAGGGCGATCCGGAATGGAGCCGCAGGTTCATCTGGAACAATCCGTCCTTCGTCTTCTTCCGCATCGCCAGCGAGCTTGACCCCGCTGCCGGACCGATCGGCGGGGCCGGCGTGTCGCTGACGCCGCACCGCAGCGTCGCCGCCGATCGCACGATCTGGTCCTATGGCCTGCCGCTCTGGCTGGATGGGGCGCTGCCATTGGCAGAGCGCGGGCGGACCAGGCCGTTGCAGCGTCTGACCATCATCCAGGATACCGGCTCGGCCATTGTCGGGGCGGCACGCTTCGACCTGTTCTACGGGACCGGCGAAGAGGCCGGTTTCATCGCCGGCCTGACACGCCACGATGTGGCCGCAACCGTGCTGTGGCCACGGCCCGGTGGGCCTGACGCGGCGGTGCGGTGATGCGCAAGCGCCGGGATCGCGCCCTCAGCGAGGAGGAAATCGCGGTGTGGGCCCATGTCGCACGCAGCGTGAAGGCCTTTTCGGGCCGGACCATCCCCGAGCCACCCCCCATTCCCTCGCCGCCGGAGGCCGACACGCCGAAACCGGCGGCGCGATCCGCACCGCCGCCTGCTCCCGTGCCGAAGCCGGCTCTGGCACCGCTTGTCCCGCTGGAGCGCCGGACCTTGCAAGCCTTGCGGCGTGGCCGGCAAGGGCCGGAAGCCGTCATCGATCTGCATGGCCTGCGCCAGGACGAGGCCCATGACCGCCTCCGCTCCTTCCTGTTCCGCGAACAGGGCAAGGGTGCGCGGCTGGTGCTGGTGATCACGGGCAAGGGCGCTGCCGGAACCACGTTCGGCGGCGACGAGCGCGGCGTGCTCAAGCGGGTCGTGCCGCACTGGCTGCGCCTGCCGGATCTGCGCCCCATTGTGCTCGGTTTCGAGGATGCGGCACTGAACCATGGTGGAACCGGCGCGCTTTATGTTCGGCTGCGTCGCCCGAAGGATGGCGCAGCATGACCCCGTTTGGCGCACGGGTCCGGCAGATCAGGCAAAGACAGGGCCTGTCCCTCCAGGAATTTGCCAGCCGGCTGGGCGTTTCCAGCGCCTATGTCTCGGCCCTTGAACACGGCAAGCGCGGCCGGCCCACATTCGCGCTGGTGCAGGGCGTGATCCACGCGCTGGGCGTGATCTGGGACGAAGCCGACGAACTGGTGAAGCTGGCCGACCTGTCCGATCCGCGCGTGGTGATCGACACGGCGGGCCTTGAGCCGGCCGCGACCTTGCTGGCCAACCGGCTGGCGCGCGATATTCGCGAGCTTGACGCAGAGACACTTGCAAGGCTTGGGGCGGTTCTGGACGCAAGCCCGCGCGCGCCCTGAGGCGTGGCGATCCCGAGCGGCGTCCAGCCGATCCGCGCCATCAATTCACGCCACTGCGATGCTTGGGGGTGGTTGACCCGCCGCATGCCGGATGCGAAGGGCGCACAACGTCCCTTGTTCCGGAAGCAGATCTGCCATGCGCCATGATGTTCTCGCCCTCGGCAATGCCATTGTCGACGTGATTGCCACCGCCGAGGACGATTTCCTGATCCGGCATGCCATCCAAAAGGGGGGCATGACGCTGATCGACGAACCGCGCGCCGAAGCGCTCTATGGCCTGATGGGACCGGGGCGCGTTGTGTCCGGGGGCTCGGCAGCCAACACGATCGCCGGGGTGGCCTCGTTTGGTGGGGCAGGCGCCTACATCGGCAAGGTCCGCAATGACGAACTGGGCAAGCTCTACCGCCATGACCTGACCGCGACCGGTGTGACCTTCGCCACTGCCGACGCCGTGTCCGGGCCGACCACGGCCCGCTGCCTGATTGCCGTGACGCCGGATGGCCAGCGCTCGATGAGCACCTATCTCGGAGCCTGCCAGGGCCTGAGCACGCTCGATGTCGACGCCGATCTCGTGCGGTCTTCCGCCATCGTCTATCTGGAAGGCTATCTCTGGGATCCGCCAGCGGCCAAGGAAGCGTTCCGCAAGGCGTCCGAAATCGCCCACGCCGCAGGCTCGCGCGTGGCGCTGACCTTGTCGGACTCGTTCTGCGTCGATCGCTGGCGCGACGAGTTCCTCGGCCTGATCCGCAATGGCGTGGTGGACATCGTCTTTGCCAACGAGCACGAACTGCGCAGCCTCTACCAGACCGCTGACATCGACACGGCTATCAACGCGATGCGCGAAGAACCTGTTCTTGCGGTTGTCACCCGCTCGGAGAATGGCGCGATGGCCATTGCCCGGTCCGAAACCATCGCCGTTCCGGCCTATCCGGTCGAGCGCGTGGTCGATACGACCGGCGCCGGCGACCTGTTCGCGGCAGGGTTCCTGTTCGGCCTTGCCGGCGGCCGTGATCACCGTGACTGCCTGCGTCTGGGTGCCCTGGCTGCTGCCGAGATCATTTCGCATATCGGGGCACGCCCCGAGACCAGCCTCCGGACACTGGCCGAGCAGAACGGACTGGGCTGAGACGGATCATCCCGCAGCGGTCCTGTCAGGAAGATGTTGCCATGAACCCGATCTTCGCAGATTTGCCGACCACGGTGTTCGAGGTCATGTCGCGGCTTGCCCGCGAGAACGATGCCGTCAATCTCGGTCAGGGCTTTCCGGATGATCCCGGGCCGCTCGATGTGCGGCAGAAGGCCGCAGATGCCGTGATCAACGGCTGGAACCAGTATCCCCCGATGATGGGCCTGCCGGAGCTGCGCGGTGCCATCGCGGCGCATTACCGCCATTGGCAGGGCCTCGATCTCGATCCCGACCGGGAGATCATGGTCACCTCAGGCGCGACCGAGGCCCTCGCGGGTGCGCTGTTCGCCCTGATCGAGCCGGGTGACGAGGTCGTGCTGTTCGAGCCGATGTATGACGCCTACCTGCCTCTGGTCAGGCGTGCCGGCGGCATTCCGAAATTTGTCACGCTGACCCCGCCCCATTTCCGGCTGACGGACGAAGCTCTCGCCGCCGCCTTTTCGCCGCGCACCCGGCTCGCGCTGCTCAACAATCCGCTCAACCCCACGGCCACGATCTTCCCCGACGAGGACCTCGACCTGCTCGCCAGCTATTGTCAGCGCTTCGATGCGGTCTGTGTCAGCGATGAGGTCTGGGAGCACGTCGTGTTCGACGGTCGCCGGCACAATTCGGTGATGTCCCGGCCCGGCATGCGCGAGCGCACCATCAAGATCTCGTCGGCAGGCAAGATCTTCTCGCTCACCGGCTGGAAGGTAGGCTTTGTCATGGCCGCGCCGCCGCTGATGCGCGTCCTGTCCAAGGCCCATCAGTTCCTGACCTTCACCACCCCGCCGAACCTCCAGGTGGCGGCAGCCCACGGTCTGGCCAAGGACGATACCTATTTCGAGAGCATGCGCGCCGATCTCCAGCGCTCCCGCGACCGGTTCGCATCGGGCCTTTCCGGCCTCGGCTTTTCTGTCCTGCCCAGCGCCGGAACCTACTTCCTCAACATCGACATCAGCCCGCTGGGCGAACTTGACGATGTGGCCTTCTGCGAGCGCCTCGTCTTGACGCATGGCGTCGCGGCCATCCCGGTCAGCGCCTTCTACGCCGCCCGCGGCGTCCGCCATGTGGTCCGCTTCTGCTTCGCCAAGCGTGACGCGACGCTGGATGCCGCCCTCGAACGGCTTTCAGAGTTGAAGATGCCGACCCGCTGATCGATGCGCCCGCATGTCCACCGTCCGAGCGGCCTGCGCCGCAGGGCGACCCGCGTTGATCGGGGCTGGCAACAGGGCTGGCCTGCGCCTATGTTCACCACACGGGGCTCCACCGGCCTTTGAACCGGCCCGCAACATCGGAGACACGACAATGTTCATCCAGACTGAAGCCACGCCGAACCCGGCGACGCTGAAATTCATTCCCGGCCGCACCGTGATGAGCGAAGGTACGCTCGACATGCCCGATGAAACCAGCGCGGCGCGCTCGCCTCTGGCCGAGCGCCTGTTTGGCGTTCCGGGCGTCAGCGGCGTCTTCTTTGGCTCGGACTTCGTCACGGTGACCAAGTCGGTCGGCGAGTGGCAGCACCTCAAGCCCGCGATCCTCGGCGCGATCATGGAACATTTCATGTCCGGCCAGCCGATCCTCAGCGGCAACCAGCCGGCAGCGCTCGAGTCCGAGAGCGAGTTCTTCGACGACAAGGATGCCAAGACGGTCGAGACGATCAAGGACCTTCTGGAAACGCGCATCCGTCCCGCAGTGGCCGGTGATGGCGGCGACATCACCTTCCGGGGCTTCAAGGATGGCATCGTCTTCCTGGCGATGAAGGGTTCCTGTGCCGGCTGCCCGTCATCGACCGCAACCCTGAAGCATGGCATCCAGAATCTTCTGAAGCATTTCCTGCCGGATGTGCGCGAGGTTCAGCAGATCTGAATGCGACACCAAAGCCGATAGTCCCGTCCAACACAGCCGAAGCCGTGCGGTCCTGACCTGATGCGCGTTCTTGCCATTGATACCGCACTGGGTGCATGCAGCGCTGCGGTGCTCGACATCGCAGGTGCCGAGCCGCTGGCAGTCGAGCAGATGCCGCTTGAACGCGGCCATGCCGAGGCGCTGATGCCGCTGATCGAGCGGGTCATGGCCGGCGTCGATGGCGGTTTCGGGTCGCTGTCGCGTGTTGCCGTCACGGTCGGGCCGGGCAGCTTCACGGGTCTGCGCGTCGGTGTCGCGGCGGCGCGGGCCATCGGTCTTGCTGCCCGCATACCGGTTGTCGGGGTCTCCACGCTTGCTGCCTATTGCGCCTCCATGATGGGGCGCGAGGCGGGCCGCATCGCGGCGGCGGCCATCGATGCGCGCCATGGCAGTGTCTATTTCCAGGCCATCGCGCCGGGCGGCGTCGTGCTGGCCACCGCCCGGCAATGTTCGCTGAAGGACGCCGTGCGCATGATCGGGGCAGGGCCTGTCAGCCTCGCCGGCTCCGGTGCCACGCTTCTGGCGCAGGAAGCCTGGTCCATTGGGCTTGATGCGGTCGTCGTGGCGACCGCCCCCGCCCCCGACATCCGCTGGGTCGGACGGCTCGGTTTTCTCGCCGATCCCGAAACCGCTCTGCCGCGCCCGCTTTATCTTCGCGCGCCGGATGCCCATCCCCAGGACAACGGACGGCTGCCGCGGCAGGGTCCGCGATGAGCCTGCTTGAGCGTCTTTTCGGCCGGCCAAGGCTGATGATCGAAGCCCTTGGCCCGGCCCATGCGGCGAGGGTCTCGGTCCTGCATGCCACCAGCTTCGCGCATGGCTGGGATCAGCCCGAGGTGGCCCGCATGCTCTCGGATCCGTCCATCCTGTCCGATGGGGTGTTCAGCGGCCAGAGCCGTCTGCCCTGCGGCTTCGTGATGTCGCGGCTGGCCGCGGACGAAGCGGAAATCCTGACGATCTGCATCGATCCGGCCCATCGCGGGCGCGGTCTCGGCCACCTCTTGCTGGAGCGGCATCTGGCCCAACTGGTGCGGCGCGGCGTTGCGACCCTGTTCCTTGAGGTCGAGGACAACAATGCATCGGCTCTGGCGCTGTATCACGCGTTCCGCTTTGCCAAGGTGGGCGAGCGACCAGGCTATTATCCCAAGCCCGACGGCACCCGCGCGCTGGCGCTGATCCTGCGCCGCGATCTCGGCTGAGGCCGCCGCGCCATGACACCCGCGCCATGACAACCAAGCCGGTTCCGCCCCCATCGCCCTTGCCGCGTCCGCCCGGATGGTCGCCAAAGGCGGTGGCGCGCGTGTCGCTCATTGTGCTGAGTGCATTGCCCGCCCTTCCCGTTCAGATGCTGATCGTGCGGTTCGCGCCGTCGCGGAGCCAGGTCATCCCGCAATGGTTCCACCGTCTGGTGTGTCGCGTGCTCGCGGTCCGGACCACGGTGGAAGGCACGCCTCCCGACGGCAGCCGGCAGACGCTGATCGTGGCCAACCACATCTCATGGCTCGACATCCCGGTGATCGGGGCAACGCGGCCTGTCTCCTTCATCGCCAAGTCCGAGATCGCCGGCTGGCCCGGCATTGGCTTGCTTGCGCGGATGCAGCGCACGATCTTCATCGACCGCTCGCGCCGGACGGCCACGGCCACCACGACATCGCAGATGGGCGAGCGCCTGCTGAAGGGCGACAGCGTCGTCCTCTTCGCTGAGGGCACAACCGGCGACGGCTCGCGCATCCTGCCTTTCCGCTCGTCGCTTCTCGGGGCGGTGAAGGAAGCGCTCGGCCCGGATGGCGACGGCGAGATCACGGTCCAGCCCCTCGCGGTTCTCTACACAGGCCGCCACGGCTTGCCCGGAGGCCGCGCCGAGCGGGCGCGACTTGCCTGGTATGGTGACACCGAACTGTCGCCACACCTGCTCGACATTCTCAAGGGCGGCCCCATCGATGTGCGCCTCGTCTGGGGCCAACCAATCCGGATGGGACGCGAGCACTCGCGCAAGGAAGCGACGCGTCTGGCGGAAGCCGAGGTCCGGCATGCCGCTGCCGTCCATGTGAGCGGCCGGCCCCGCACGCGGCCCGGCCCCGCCGCAGCGTGAGGGCCGGGCTGAAAAGCGAGGCAGAAAAGGTGAGACGAAAAGGATTGAGTCCACTTTTCCGCCGCATCGGCTAAAAGGCCCATGCGATCAATCACGGGCAGCCGGCACGCAAGGCCAAGATCAGGCATGACCAAGAAGGTTTTCATCAAGTCCTACGGCTGCCAGATGAACGTCTATGACGGGCAGCGCATGGCCGATGTGCTTGCTGGCGACGGCTATGCCGAGACCAGCCGGCAGGACGAGGCCGATCTGGTGATCCTCAACACCTGCCATATCCGTGAGAAGGCCGTCGACAAGGTCTACTCGGAACTCGGCCGCGTGCGCGAGATCAAGACCGCCCGCGCCGGGCAGGGCCTCGAGACCCGCATCGTCGTGGCCGGCTGCGTGGCGCAGGCGGAAGGTGCGGAGATCCAGCGACGCCAGCATGCGGTCGATCTGGTCGTCGGCCCGCAAAGCTACCACCGCCTGCCCGATCTGCTCGCACGTTCGCGCAACCGCCGGCTGGTCGACACCGAGTTTCCGGTCGAGGACAAGTTCGGTGCGCTGCCGGAACCGGACAGGGCGCGCACCTTGGCGCGCGGTGTCACGGCGTTCCTCACCGTGCAGGAAGGCTGTGACAAGTTCTGCGCGTTCTGCGTCGTGCCCTACACGCGCGGCGCAGAGCTGTCGCGGCCGGTGGAACGCATCATGGCCGAAGCGCGGAAGCTGGCTGAAGCCGGCGTCCGGGAGCTGACGCTGATCGGCCAGAACGTCAACGCCTACCATGGCGAGGGTCCGGACGGACGGACCTGGCCGCTCTGGAAACTGCTCGAGCGGGTAGCCGGCATCCCCGGCATCGTGCGGTTGCGCTACACCACCAGCCATCCCAATGACATGGATGACGACCTGATTGCCGCCCATCGCGACCAGCCTTCCCTGATGCCCTATCTGCATCTGCCGGTGCAGTCGGGGTCGGATGCCATCCTCGCCGCCATGAACCGCAAGCACACGGGCGCCGATTACCGGCGGATCATCGGCAAGGTCCGGGCTGTGCGCCCCGACATCGCGCTGTCATCCGATTTCATCGTCGGCTTTCCGGGCGAGACGGACGCGGACTTTGCCGACACCATGCGGTTGATCGACGACATGCGCTTCGCCTCGGCCTATTCGTTCAAATATTCCATCCGCCCCGGCACGCCGGCTGCTGACGCGCGCGATCAGGTGTCTGAAGCGGTGAAATCCGAACGACTGGCAGCCCTTCAGGCCCGGCTCGAAGAGCACCGGCAGGCCTTCAATGCCGCCATGGTCGGCCGGAGCACCGAGATCCTGCTCGAGCGCAAGGGGCGCGAGGCGGGCCAGCTCACTGGCAAGACACCCTATCTGCAAACCGTCCAGATCGATGGCAGCGGATTTGAGCCCGGAGAAATCGTCGGGGTAAAGATCCTGTCACAATCCACGAACAGTCTGTTCGGGCGGGCCGATTCGGTGAAAGCTGATGGACGTCGCGCTGATTCGGGTGTGACGACAGACAGGGCGTGACTCGCGGCGTCCCAGGCCCTCTCGCGAGCATTGCAACCGGTTTTTGGGAGAGATGCACGCTTGGCAAGGTCTGATCTGGCGCCCGTCAAGGGCATGATCCGTCCCTCGGTGACCGCCTCGACGCCGTCTGTGCGCGAAGCGGCCGAGATATCCCTGACCTTCGAGGACAACCGGCTCGCCGGTGTGGTTTTCGGGCAGTATGACCAGAACCTCGCCCATCTCGAGCGGCGACTCCAGATCGTCGCCAATGCCAACGGCAATCATGTCCTTCTGAAAGGCCCGTCGGACACCGTAGAGCAGGCCAAGCGCGTGCTGGAGGGTCTTTACGCGCGCGCCCGTGCCGGTGCGGGTGTCGGCCCCGGGGATGTCGATGGCTCCATCGAGGAAAGCGCCCAGCAACGTTCGCTGTTTCCCTCCCCGAAAGATGGCAACGGCGTGTCGTTCGATGCCGTCGTGACGAGAAAGCGCGGCCCCGTCAGGGCCCGTTCGGTCGCGCAGGATGCCTATCTGAGGGCCATGAAGCGCAACGAACTGGTGTTCGCGGAAGGCCCGGCCGGCACCGGCAAGACCTGGCTTGCGGTCGGCCACGCTGTTTCGCTGATCGAACAGGGTGTGGTCGAGCGCATGATCCTGTCGCGCCCGGCGGTCGAAGCGGGAGAACGCATCGGCTTCCTGCCCGGCGACATGCGCGAGAAGGTCGACCCCTACCTCAGGCCGATCTACGACGCGCTATACGATTTCATGGAAGCGCGGCTGGTCGAGCGCGCCTTGCAGACCGGCATGATCGAGATCGCGCCGCTGGCCTTCATGCGCGGCCGCACCCTGACCAATGCCGTCGTGCTGCTGGACGAAGCGCAAAACACCACTTCCATGCAGATGAAGATGTTCCTGACGCGGCTCGGCGAAGGCTCACGCATGATCATCACGGGCGATCCGACCCAGATCGACCTGCCGCCTCAGCAGAAGTCCGGCCTGGTCGAGGCGGTCAAGCTTCTCTCCGGCGTGGAGGGCATCGGCCATGTCACCTTCCGGGAGGCCGATGTGGTCCGTCACGATCTCGTGCGCAAGATCGTCAAGGCCTATGAGGACGCATCCCGCGAACCGGCCGCGGCGGGAGCGTCAGCGGAACGGGGAACGCGGTGACGGCCCAGCCGGCGCTTCACATCGACATCAGCATCGAAAGCGCGCTGTGGCAGGTCATTCCGGACCTTGAGGCGCGGATCGAGGCCGCCATCGCTGCGGCCGCTCGCCTGGCGGATGTGGCGCTGAAGCCCGGGGCTGAAGTCAGCCTCCTGCTGACCCATGATGCGCAGATCCGCGAACTCAACCGGGCCTGGCGTCAGCAGGACAAGGCCACCAATGTGCTGTCCTTTCCTGCGACGCAAGGCAACGATCTGGCATCCGCTGCCATGCTGGGCGACATCGTCCTGGCCTGTGAGACGCTTCAGCGCGAGGCGGAGCACGACGGCAAGACCCTGCCAGACCACCTCAGCCATCTCGTGGTGCACGGCTTTCTGCACCTTCTGGGCTTCGACCACGAAACGGACGAGGAGGCCGAAGAGATGGAGAGCCTCGAGCGCTCTGTCTTGCAAACGCTTGGAATCGCCGACCCCTACGCCGATAAATCTTGACGAACCTCACGACTTCGGGCCATCCACAATCCGCTATGACCGACGACAGTCGACCGACCAGCGATCGCCCGCCCCACCCTCAAGCCGGTGTCCTGTCGCGCCTTCTCGGCGCGCTCAAGCTCAAGGGCGGCCCTTCCCTTCGCGATGAGATCGAAGGTGCCCTGGCCCAGAATGGCCGCGATGCGGAATTGTCGCCGCAAGAGCGCGCGATGCTGTCCAACGTTCTCAGCCTCAGGACCAAGCGCGTGGCGGACGTGCTGATTCCCCGGGCCGACATCGTCGCCGCCGCGGCCGACATCTCGCTCGGCGACCTTCTGACCCTGTTCCGCAGCGCCGGCCATTCGCGCCTTCCGGTCTATGGCGAATCGCTCGATGATCCGCGCGGCATGATCCACATCCGCGACTTCGTGGAGTATCTCGCCTCCCGCGCCGAAGCGCAGCGCAAGCGCCGCCGCAAGGCGGGCAGCGAGCCGGCTGGCCCTGATCTGGGGGCGGTCGATCTCACGGCCACCCTCGCCAGCGCCCGCATCCTGCGGCCGGTGCTTTACATTCCCGCCTCGATGCCGGCGGTCGATCTGCTGGTCAGGATGCAGGCCACGCGCACGCATATGGCGCTGGTCATCGACGAGTATGGCGGCACCGATGGGCTGGTCTCGATCGAAGATCTGGTCGAGATCGTCGTTGGCGACATCGAGGATGAGCACGATGAGGCTGAAGGGTCCGGCATCACCCGCCTTGCCGATGGCCGCCTCGTGGCCGATGCACGCGTGCCGCTGGAGGACATCTCGGAGGCATTGGCCGTCGATCTTCTGTCCGCACGGCAGGCCGAGGATGTCGACACGCTTGGCGGGCTGATCGTCAGCATTGCGGGCCGCGTGCCGGCGCGGGGTGAGCTGATCAAGGGACCCGACGGCCTGGAATTCGAGGTGCTCGATGCCGATCCGCGGCGGCTCAAGCGGGTCAGGATCCATCGTCCGACGCCCGGCCTTCCTGGAAACGAGGCCGGCGCAGCACCGGTCGGCACCGATCCGTCCGGATGAATGAGTTGTGATGCTGCGCAGCTTTGGCGATTCCGTGATGTTGAGCTGGGGCTGGCGGCGCAGGGCGCTCGCTGTCACCGGCGGCGCGGTCGGAGCGTTGACCCTGGCGCCATTCGGCCTCTGGCCTTTGCTGGTCGTGCCCTTCGCCATCGCCGTCTGGCTGCTCGACGGCGTGGCCTCGCCCGCCCTGCATCGCCGCCTTGGCCAGGCCTTCGCCGATGGCTGGTTCTGGGGTTTCGGCTATTTCGTGGCGGGCTTGTGGTGGCTGGGCGCCGCCTTTCTGGTCGAGGCCGACAAGTTCCTGTGGGCAATGCCCTTCGGGGTGTTCGGTCTGCCCATGGTGCTGGCCATCTTTCCGGCAACCGGATTTGCGCTCGCCCAGTTGCTCTGGCGGCCGGGAGCAAGCCGCATCTTTGCGCTGGCCGGCGCCATCGGCTTCACTGAATGGTGCCGGTCATGGCTGTTCACCGGCTTTCCGTGGAATGCCTTTGGCCAGGCCCTGGCGGAAAACGGCCTGTTGTCCCAGACCGCATCGCTGGTGGGCCTGCATGGCCTGACAGTGCTGGCCGTTGGCCTCGCAGCCACGCCCGCCGTGATTGTTGGTCTCGATAGCACGGCGCGGCAGGTCACCACGGGCCTGATGGCGGTCGGCCTGCTCGCCGGCATGGCCCTGTTTGGCTGGCAGCGCATTCCGGCTCAGCCCAGCCCGCTGGTTGCCGGTGTCAAGCTGCGCATCATGCAGCCCAACCTGCCGCAGGATGACAAGTTCCAGCCCGACAAGGGCCGCGAGATCGTCGAGCGCTATCTGTCGATCTCGGATCGTGCCACCTCGCCGCGCACTCTCGGCCTGCAGGATGTCACGCACCTGATCTGGCCCGAGTCGGCGTTCCCGTTCCTGCTCGACCGCACGCCGGCTGCGCTGCAAAGGATCAGCAGCGCGCTGCCACGAGGCGTCACGCTGATCACCGGCGCAGCGAGGGCCGGCGCCAGCCTTCCGGGCGAGAGCCAGCCGCCGATCTTCAATGCGATTCAGGTCATCACCCGCGACGGCGGCATCGTCGCATCCTACGACAAACATCATCTGGTGCCGTTCGGCGAGTATCTGCCCGGCATTTTCGAACGGCTCATGCACGGGCTTGGGCTGACCGCGTTCGTGGCGATCCCGGGCGGCTTCACAGCCTCTGCTGCGCGGACGGTGCTTGATGTCCCCGGCTTGCCACCGGTTGCCGCCAGCATCTGCTATGAGGCGATCTTCCCCGGCGAGGTCCTGCCGCAAGTCGGGTCGTCCGGCACCCCTGCATCGCGCCGACCGCAAGTGCTGCTGAATGTCACCAACGATGCCTGGTTCGGCCAGACGCCAGGGCCTTACCAGCATGCCAGTCAGGCACGGTTGCGGGCCATCGAAGAGGGCATGCCGATAGTACGCGCCGCCAACAACGGGGTTTCGAGCGTTGTCGACGCCTATGGACGGGTCATTGCCAGCCTGCCTCTGGGAACAGACGGCGTTCTGGATACTGGACTTCCGAGGGCAATCGGCCCTACAACTTTTTCGCGAGTCGGCAACCTGCCTGCTGGTGTCTTGATGTTTATTTGTCTGGTCTTTTCCGTTGCAGGCCGGTTGCGGCGCAGGGCCGCTGTCTGATCATGTTTGGGCCGCCGCGGGGAAAGGTTTCGCCAGGCGGGTTTGATGGGGTTTTTCGCAGACCATGGCTATCGTGCCGAAGAAAGTTCCCAATCCGATTGACCGCCATGTCGGGGCGCGGGTCAGGATGCGCCGGCTGCTCGTCAGCATGAGCCAGGAACGGCTGGGCGAGGCCCTTGGCATCACCTTCCAGCAGATCCAGAAGTACGAGAAGGGTGCGAACCGCATCGGCGCAAGCCGTCTCCAGCAGATCTCCAAGATTCTCGGCGTGCCGGTCGAGTTCTTCTTCGAGGGCGCGCCTTCCGGCGACATCGTCATGGCCGCCGGCTTCGGCGAACTGCCGCAATCGAACTTCGTGTCCGATTTCATGGCCACATCCGAAGGGGTGCAGTTGACGCGCGCCTTCGTGCGCATTTCCGACGCGCAGGTCCGCCGCCGGCTGATCGATCTGGTCGAAGCGCTGGCCGCGAGCCAGCCGTCCAACTGATAAAAGGGGCGTCGCGCGCCCTGTCCCGCGTTCGAATTGACGAACAATCGTCCGGTGTTCCGGTCAATCGGCTTGACGACAACCCGTTCCGCTGGCAAAAGCGCGCGCCATCGCGCTCCAGCGTGACGCCAGTCTTCCGAGTATCCAAGCCAACATTTCCAAGCCAACCCCTTCATCAGCCCAGAGGACGTGCCGTGGCCCGCTCGAGCTATCTTTTCACCAGTGAATCAGTCTCCGAAGGTCATCCCGACAAGGTTTGCGACCGGATTTCCGATGAGGTGGTGGATCTGTTCTTCCGCGAAGCCGGCAAGGCCGGCATGGATGCGAGCCAGGTTCGCGTTGCCTGCGAAACGCTGGCCACCACCAACCGGGTCGTGATCGCCGGCGAGGTCCGCACCTCGCTCGATGAGAAGGCGATGAAGAGCAAGGTCAAGTCCGTGGCGCGCCGCGCCATTCGCGACATCGGCTATGAACAGGACGGTTTTCACTGGAAGACCGCCAAGATCGATGTGCTGCTGCATCCGCAATCGGTGGACATCGCCCAGGGCGTCGATTCCGCCGGCAACAAGGATGTCGGAGCCGGCGACCAGGGCATCATGTTCGGCTATGCCTGCACCGAGACGCCGGAGCTGATGCCAGCGCCGATCTACTATTCGCACAAGATCCTCGAGAACCTGACGAAGCTGCGCAAGGCCGGCGAGCGTGGCTGCGGCAAGCTTGGCCCCGATGCCAAGAGCCAGGTCACCATTCGCTATGAGAACGGCCGTCCCACCGCCGTGACCCAGATCGTGCTGTCGACCCAGCATCTCGACGCGAGCATGAGTTCTGCCGACGTGCGCAAGCTGGTCGAGCCGATCATCCGCGAGACGCTCGCCGACATCGCCATCGACAAGGACTGCAAGTGGTGGATCAACCCCACCGGCAAGTTCCTGATTGGCGGGCCTGACGGCGATTCCGGCCTCACAGGTCGCAAGATCATTGTCGATACCTATGGCGGGGCTGCTCCCCACGGCGGCGGCGCATTCTCCGGCAAGGATCCCACCAAGGTCGATCGCTCGGCGGCCTATGCCGCCCGCTATCTGGCCAAGAACATCGTGGCCGCCAAGCTGGCTGATCGCTGCACGATCCAGCTGTCCTATGCCATCGGCGTGGCCCAGCCCCTGTCGGTCTACGTCGACACCCACGGCACCGGCAAGGTGGCCGATGACAGGCTCGAAGCCGCCGTGGCCAAGGTCATGGACCTGAGCCCGCGCGGCATCCGCGAGCACCTTGGCCTCAACAAGGCGATCTATGCCCGCACGTCCGCCTATGGCCACTTCGGCCGCAAGGCGACGCGCGACGGCGGCTTCTCCTGGGAGCGCACCGATCTCGTCAAGCCACTGAAGGCCGCTGTTGCCTGAAAACGTCACGCCGTGTTCCAGCCTGGCGCCGGAGCATGAATGACGGACCCGTGTGGCCGCCACGATCATCATCGGTGAGAGCTGACCATGAGTGATCCAAGAGGCCCCGTTGCGGACACATCCGGGCCAGCCGATGCGGCCAACCATGCCGGAGGCTCGGGCGGCGCCTTTTTTGGGCGCCGCAAGTCGAAGAAGCTGCGCGGTGGCCAATCCGACCTGTTCGGCAGCCTGTTGCCCCGGTTGCTCTTGCCGGATGAGCTGCCGGCCAGCCTGTCTGCTCTGTTTGCGCAGCCTGTCCGCGCCGTCGGGCTCGAAATCGGCTTTGGCGGTGGCGAGCACCTGCTGGCCGCCGCTCGCCAGTCACCCGACATGGGCTTCATCGGCTGCGAGCCGTTCATCAATGGCATGGCCAAGATGCTTGCCAGCATCCAGCGCGAAGGCCTCACCAACATCCGGCTCTGGTGCGACGATGCGGCTCCGCTGTTGCAGCGCCTTCCGGCGGGGCAGCTGGAGCGGGTCGATCTGTTCTATCCAGACCCCTGGCCCAAGCGCCGCCAGCGCAAGCGCCGTTTCGTCTCGCCCCGCACGCTGGATGACATCGCCCGCGTGCTGCGGCAGGGCGGCGCGTTCCGCTTTGCCTCCGACATCGATGACTATGTGGGCTGGACGCTGGCGCGCCTGGCGGATCGTGACGATCTGGTCTGGCAGGCACAGGGAGCGGCGGACTGGCAGACGCCTTTCGACGGCTGGGTGAGGACGCGTTACGAGGCCAAGGCCTATGCGGCGGGGCGGTTGCCCTCCTACATCCGTGCCATCCGGGTGGCGGACGGCGCGCGGAACCTTACCGGGCGGCCTGATCCTTCACCCGCATGAACTGCAGCACGCGCTGCGCGGTTGCGGACGACAGGTTCTCGAAATTGCTTCTGGCCCGATCCATCATGTGCGGCAGCTGGTCGGTGGTTGGCCTGAGTCCGATCAGGGCCTCGACCGTCTCCCAGCCCCAGTCCATGGCCTTGCCGATCACCAGGCAGGCGTCGCGGTCCGCGCCGAGGATGGCCTGTTCGGCAGCGTTCAGCGAGACTTTCGCCATGAATGACAGCGCGTAGAGCGCTTCGTCGCTCTTGCCGGCCACGGCATATTGAAGCAGCGCGCGCTCGTCGAGCCCTCCTCGTGCGGACAGCTCGCGCACCGCCTGAGCAGCGGCCTTGCGGCTTTCCGAGACGTTGGTGCCGGCGTGCGGTCCGTCTCCGCCGTCCCGGCTCATCAGGGCGGCCGGCGAGGTCCGCGACATCAGCCGGCGGCGGGCGCTTTCCCGCGCTGCATTGGACAGGTTGACCATCAGTTCGGAAGGAATGTCGTCGCGACCGCTCAACGTCACCTGCAAGGCCTCGTCGGCGAAGGCGCGGGTGACCAGAAGGCCCATGCCGCGCGCCGAGAAACGGGCCGTGTCGTTACCGGCTAGTGCGTGCGAAATCACGCGGTCACCCTTGACCACCAGGTAATCGGTGACGGGCGGTGTCAGATGCGGGCGCTCGGTGATGGCCAGCATGTGATCGCGGCCCTTGGTCGAGGCGACGGCGATCAGGTCATTCTCGTTGAGCATGCGCGAGCGGGTCAGCACGGGCCGTGCCACGCCGATCTCGTCGAGCGCAAGCTGGCGCACCACCCCGTGCGGGGCCTTGACCAGATCGGCAAGGCGTTCTGACAGGTCGATCCGGCTCTGCAGGCCGACGCCTGAGGCGAGGCGGCCGATCACGACGTCGAAAACGCTGACCTGCTCGTCCGAAAACTCGTCCGCCCGGTCAGCGAACATGTCGGTGACACGGTTGATCGTGCTGTTCTTCTGGTCCTCGGAACGCGAGGCCAGGGCGCTGTCGAGATCGGCCAGAATGGTGCTGACGGTGGTCATGGAAAACAACGGGTCCCGGACTTGTCCCCCATCTCTAGCGGCTAACTGTCACCAGTCGGTTAGCGCGATTGCTGAAAGCAGGTCCCTGCGACGGCTTGCTTGAACTGCCGGTTGAATTCGCCTATAGGGACATCAAAGCTCTGGTTCAGGCTGCAAGCCACGATCAAGAGCGGGTCCGAAACGACCCGCTCTTTTTTGTTGCCTGATCGCCCGCACCGTTTCGCCACCTCAGGGGATGCGCTGGTTTCAGCCATGCAGGACCAAGATACCAACAAGACGGATGACGGCAGCCAGGATATCCGGCTCATCCTGGAGAACGGCGTCGCCGCGCGGGTTGCAGGCGTGGTCGAACCCGTCATCGAGCAACTCGGTTATCGTCTCGTGCGAGTGCGCGTCACCGGCATGAACGGCTGCACCGTGCAGATCATGGCCGAAAGGCCGGACGGTTCGATGGGTGTCGACGATTGCGAGATCGTCAGTCGCGCCGTGTCCCCCGTCATGGATGTCGAGGAACCGATCACCGCAGCCTATTATCTCGAATTGTCCTCGCCGGGCATCGACAGGCCGCTTGTCCGCCCCTCCGATTTTGCGCGCTGGTCGGGTCACGACACCAAGATCGAGATGGCCGTGCCGGCCCATGGCCGCAAGCGCTATCGCGGCTTCCTGCGCGGGGTCGAGGGCAGCCATGCCCTGCTCGAGCTGCCCGATGCGCCCGAGGGAGCGGACCGTATCGTCTCGCTGCCGATTGCCGACATGTCGGAAGCCCGTCTGATGCTGACCGATGCGCTGATCGCCGAATCGCTCAAGCGCGGCAAGGATGGCCTCGAGCCCGCCATGCCCGAGCCGGAGGCCGTCGAGCGCCGCCGTTCCGCACCCGATGTGAAGTTGAAGGCTGCCCCGAAACCGAAGGGCGGCACCGTCCCAAAGCCGAAATCCGCGCGGGCCCCCAAGCCCGACGCCCGCAAGCTACACGAGGAGAACTGAGCCATGGTCGTCAGCGCCAATCGCCTTGAGCTGTTGCAGATCGCCGACGCGGTCGCCCGCGAGAAGTCCATCGACCGCCAGATCGTGGTCGGTGCCATGGAGGATGCCATCGCCAAGGCGGCCCGCTCCCGCTACGGCGCGGAGACGGATGTCCATGCCGAAATTCACCCCAAGACCGGCGAGTTGCGCCTTTCGCGCCACCTTCAGGTGGTCGAGCAGGTCGAGAACGACGCCATCGAGATCAGCCTGAGCGAGGCGCGCCGCAAGAACCCCGCCGCCCAGGCCGGCGATGTCATCTCCGATCCCCTGCCGCCCTTCGATTTCGGCCGCATCGCCGCCCAGTCGGCCAAGCAGGTCATCGTCCAGAAGGTGCGCGAGGCCGAGCGTGACCACCAGTTCGATGAATACAAGGATCGCATCGGCGACATCATCAACGGCGTGGTCAAGCGCGTCGAATATGGCAATGTCTTCGTCGATCTGGGTCGTGGCGAAGGCATCATCCGCCGCGACGAGCTGATCCCGCGCGAAACCTTCAAGGTCTCCGACCGCATCCGCGCCTATGTCTATGATGTGCGGCGCGAGCAGCGCGGCCCACAGATCTTCCTGTCCCGCACCCATCCGCAGTTCATGGCCAAGCTCTTCGGCCAGGAAGTGCCCGAGATCTATGACGGCATTGTCGAGATCAAGGCCGTGGCCCGCGATCCGGGCTCGCGCGCCAAGATCGCTGTGATCAGCCGCGATTCCTCGATCGATCCGGTCGGCGCCTGCGTCGGCATGCGCGGCAGCCGCGTGCAGGCTGTCGTCGGCGAGTTGCAGGGCGAGAAGGTCGACATCATTCCGTGGTCGCAGGATATCGCCACCTTCATCGTCAACGCGCTCCAGCCCGCCGAGGTCGCCAAGGTCGTGCTCGACGAAGAGGCCGACAAGATCGAGGTCGTCGTGCCGGACGAGCAGCTCTCGCTGGCCATTGGCCGTCGTGGGCAAAATGTCCGTCTCGCTTCGCAGCTGACCGGCTGGAACATCGACATCCTGACCGAAGCCGAGGAATCCGAGCGTCGCCAGAAGGAATTCCTGAGCCGCACCGAGCTGTTCATGTCCGCCATGAACGTCGACGAGGTGGTCGGCCAGCTGCTGGCCTCCGAAGGTTTCCGCACGGTCGAGGAGGTCGCCTATGTCGATTTGCCCGAACTGGCGGGCATCCAGGGCTTCGACGAAGACACGGCGAGCGAGATCCAGAATCGCGCCCTCGGCTATCTGGCCGAGCGTGAGGCGGAGTTCGACGCGCGCCGTCAGGAACTCGGCGTCCTCGACGCGGTCCGCGAGATCGACGGCATCACCACCGCGATGATGGTCGCGCTGGGCGAGAACGACGTGAAGTCGATCGAGGATCTGGCAGGCTGCGCCACCGATGACCTGATCGGCTACACCGAGCGCAAGCAGGGCGAGACCACCCGGCATGCCGGGTTCCTCGACAGCTTCAACCTGTCGCGCGACGACGCCGAGGCCATGATCATGGCCGCCCGCGTCAAGGCAGGTTGGATCGAAGCGCCCGCAGCGGAGGCCGAGCCGGAATCCGGCGAAGTGGAGGCCTGAGCGCAGGTCCGGTGAAGCGGGCAGGCAGCAAGGATGGAACGCGACGCGCGGGACGAAGGCTTGTCTGACAGCGAACGGCGCTGCGTCGCGACCCGGCTCACGCTGCCTGTCGATGACCTGCTCAGGTTTGTCGCCGGCCCGGATGGGCAGCTGGTGCCGGATATCCGGCGCAAGCTGCCGGGCCGGGGTGTCTGGACAGCCTTGTCGCGGCCTGCTGTTGAACTGGCCATTCGCACAAAAGCCTTCGCGCGCTCGCTGAAGCGGCCTGTCGTGGTCTCGGAGGCACTGGCCGACGAAATCGATCACTTGCTGTCGCGCGATGCCCTGCAGTCGCTGTCCTTCGCCAACAAGGCCGGGCTGGTGGTCTCCGGCTTCGGCAAGGTCGAGTCTGCTCTTGGCGGCCATCAGCGGCCTGCCATCTGGCTTGAGGCCAGCGACGGAGCGGAGGATGGCCGCCGCAAGCTCCAGCAGGTGGCCACCCGCCGGCACGGCGATCATGCCGCCCGCATCCCTGTTGCCGATTGTTTCACGAGCCGTGATTTGGCGTTGGCTTTGGGGCGGGACCTTGTGATACATGCAGCGGTCAAAGATGGCGCTGCGGCTGGGGCTTTCCTCGATCGCTGGCGTCGGCTCGTGCATTTTCGGACAAGACCATTGCCAGAAGCAGGTCCGCCCGCTGACGCGACCGAGACAAAGACTGTAACCGCAGGACCCACATCGGAATGACCGATCCAAAGAACCCCGGCGACAAGACCCTGACTGTGTCGCCGCCCAAGACCCTGACGCTGAAGCGCCCGGTCGAGCAGAACACGGTGAAGCAGAGCTTCTCCCATGGTCGCTCGAAGTCGGTGGTGGTCGAGGTCAAGCGCCGCATTTCTGGCCCTTCGGACGTGTCGCATCATGGTGCCGTCCAGCCTCGCCCGGCACCCCCGCCTCCCGTGGCCGCCGCTCCTGCGCCGGCGCCCGTCCCGGCTGCGGCCCCGCCTGCCGCGCCGGCAAAGCCCGCAGCCAGCATGGTCCTGCGCACGCTGTCCGCCGACGAGCAGGATGCGCGCACCCGCGCCCTGGCCGATTACAGCGGCCGCGAAACCGAAGAACGCCGCCGCGCCGAGGAAGATGCCCGCGCCCGGGCTTCCCGCGAAGAGCGCGAGCGCTCGGAGCGCGAAGCCGCTGCCCAGCGCCAGCGCGAGGAAGAAGAACGCCGCCGAGCCGAGGATGATTTCCGCCGCCGCGGCCGCGACGAGGCCGTTCGCCGCGTGGCTGACGAGGGCGCTCCCGCCCCGCGCGCGCCGATTGCCGGGGCACCGGCCCCTGCGGCTCCGCGCCCGGATGGCCGTCCGTTCCGCATGGATGGGCGCCCGCCACGCATCGACATTCCGCGCACTCCGCGCGAGGACCGGCCGGCCCGTCCCGAAGGCGATCGCCCGGCGATGCGCTCCGACGCGCCGCGCCCTGATGGCGGTTTCCGCGGACCGCGCCCCGAGGGCGGCGCACCGCGTCCCGATTCCGGTTATCGCAGTGCCCGCCCCGACGCCCCGCGTCCCGAAGGCGGCTATCGTGGCCCAAGGCCGGATGGCGCAGGGCCCCGCCCCGAGGGTGGCGGCTATCGTGGCACGCGCCCGGATGGCGGCGCGCCGCGTCCCGAAGGAGGCTTCCGACCCCGCACCGATGGTGATGGACCGCGCGGACCGCGCCCTGCCGGAGGATTCGGGGCTCCCTCCGGGGCCCGCATGCTGCGGACCAGCGCCGGCGAGGCACCACCTCTCGACCTGAGCGCGCCGCGCCGCGCCGCACCCGGAACGGCCCGCCCGCGCGGCGACGACGACGATCGCGCCAGTGTGCGCCGCGGCCCCGGCGGGGCTGCCAAACCCGGCAGCACCGAGGTTCGTGTTCCAAAGGTTGGCGGTGACAAGAGTCGCGGTCGCCTGACCCTGACCAACGCCCTTGATGCCGATGCCGAACGCATGCGCTCGGTTGCGGCCTTCCGCCGCCGCGTGCAGCGCATGAGCGGCCAGCGCGGTTCGAGCGAGCCGAAGGAAAAGCTCTCCCGTGAGGTCATCGTCCCCGAGACGATCACCATCCAGGAACTTGCCAACCGCATGTCCGAACGTGCGGTGGATGTGATCCGCTTCCTGATGAAGCAGGGCCAGATGCTGAAGATCACGGATGTGGTCGATGCTGCCACGGCCCAGCTCATCGCCGAGGACATGGGCCACACCGTCAAGCGCGTGGCCGAGGCCGACGTCGAGGATGGCCTGTTCAACCTGCCCGACGATGATGGCGCGCTCAGCCCGCGCCCCGCAGTCGTGACCATCATGGGCCATGTCGACCATGGCAAGACGTCGCTGCTCGACGCCATCCGGCAGACCAACGTGGTCTCCGGCGAAGCCGGCGGCATCACCCAGCACATCGGCGCCTACCAGGTCTCGACCCCGTCAGGGGCCCGTGTCACCTTCATCGATACGCCAGGCCACGCGGCCTTCACCCAGATGCGTGCCCGCGGCGCCAAGGTCACGGACATCGTGGTCCTTGTGGTTGCAGCCAACGATTCGGTGATGCCGCAGACCATCGAGGCCATCAACCACGCCAAGGCGGCCAAGGTGCCGCTGATCGTGGCGATCAACAAGATCGACCTGCCCGACGCCAAGCCGGAGCGCGTCAAGACCGACCTGCTCCAGCACGAGATCCAGGTCGAGAGCCTTGGCGGCGATGTGCTCGAGATCGAATTGTCGGCCAAGACCCGGCTCAATCTCGACAAGCTGCTCGAAGCCATCGCGCTTCAGGCTGAATTGCTGAATCTCACCGCCAATCCGGACCGCCCTGCGGAAGGCACCGTCATCGAAGCCAAGCTCGACCGCGGCCGCGGCCCGGTGGCCACGGTTCTGGTCCAGCGCGGCACACTGCGCCCCGGCGACATCATCGTCGCAGGCTCCGAATGGGGCCGCGTGCGTGCCCTGATCGGCGACACCGGTGCCACCATGAAGGAAGCACCACCCTCGCAGCCCGTGGAAGTCCTCGGCTTCAATGGCACTCCGGAGGCCGGCGACCGCGTTGCGGTGGTCGATTCCGAAGCCCGCGCCCGCGAGATCACCGACTACCGCGTCCGCCAGAAGCGCGACATCGCAGCCGCGCGCGGCACCTCAGGTGCCGGCCGGTCGCTCGTCGACATGATGCGCGACCTGAAAGCCAGTGCGGGCCGCAAGGAGTTCCCGCTTCTTGTCAAGGGCGACGTGCAGGGCTCGGTCGAAGCCATCGTCGGTGCCCTCGACAAGCTCGGCAATGACGAGGTTCGTGCCCGTGTCCTGCTGTCGGGCGTGGGCGGCATCAACGAGTCCGATGTCACGCTGGCGCAGGCATCCGGCGCGGTCGTGATCGGCTTCAACGTCCGTGCCAACAAGGAAGCGCGCGAGTCCGCCGAGCGCGCCGGTGTCGAAATCCGCTACTACAACATCATCTACGATCTGGTGGATGACGTGAAGGCGGCGATGTCCGGCCTGCTCGCACCGACCTTGCGTGAAACCATGCTGGGCACGGCCACGATGCTGGAAATCTTCAACATCACCAAGGTCGGCAAGATCGCCGGCTGCCGTGTCACCGAAGGCATGATCGAACGCGGCCAGCATGTCCGCCTGATCCGCGACAACACGGTCATCCACGAAGGCAAGCTCTCGACGCTGAAGCGCTTCAAGGATGATGTGAAGGAGGTTCAGGTCGGCCAGGAATGCGGCATGTCCTTCGAGAACTATCAGGACATCCGGGCCGGCGACGTGGTCGAGTGCTACCGCGTCGAGGAAATCAAGCGCTCCCTGTGAGGGAGAGCCTGGGCCAGCATACGCGACCTCACTGACAGTTCCGGCCCTGATGCGTCAGGGCCGGCCGTCCGATTTCAACGTCCTTCCGGTCCGACCCCGGAGAGCGCATCATGGCAAAACCTGTATCCCGAAGCCCCAAGGCCCCGAGCCAGCGCCAGTTGCGCGTGGCCGAGCTGATCCGCCACGAACTGGCGGCGATCCTGTCGCGCGGCGAGATCCACGACGACGTGCTGGCGCGCTATGTGATTTCGGTCACCCAGGTCAGGCTCTCGCCAGACCTGAAGCTCGCGACCTGTTACATCATGCCGCTCGGTGGACAGGACGAAAAGCCCGTGATCGCCGCACTCGACAGCCACAAGCGCTACCTGCGCGGCGAGATCGCCCATCGCGTCAACCTCAAGTTCGCTCCGGAACTGCGCTTCCGCCGCGATGAAGCCTTCGACGAGGCTCTGCGCATTGATCGTCTGCTCTACTCCGACAAGGTGCGCCGTGACCTGGTGCGCCCATCCGAGGCGGATAGCGAGAACAAGGCGGATGATGCCGATGTCTGAAACCGGCTCGCCGCCGGCCCTCGCGCCGCAGGTCCAGCGCCCAAAAAAGCGCGATGTGCACGGCTGGCTGATCCTCGACAAGCCCGTCAACGAGACGTCGACGCACGCGGTCGCCATCGTCAAGCGCGTCTTCCATGCCAGGAAGGCCGGCCATGCCGGCACGCTCGACCCGTTGGCCTCCGGCATCCTGCCGATTGCCATGGGCGAGGCCACCAAGACAGTTCCCTTCGTGATGGATGGCCGCAAGGCCTACAGGTTCACGGTGACCTGGGGCGCGGAGACGACGACCGACGACGCTGAGGGCAGTGTTGTCCGCTCAAGTGCGGAGCGACCGACACGCAGCGCCATCGAAGCCATCCTTCCGGGCTTCACCGGCACGGTGCAGCAGGTGCCGCCCAAGTTCTCGGCCATCAAGATTGCGGGCGAGCGTGCCTATGATCTGGCCCGTGATGGCGAAGAGGTGACGCTCGAGGCGCGTCCTGTCGAGATCGATGCCCTGAGGCTGACGGCGCACGATGGCGACTCGTCGACCTTCGAGGCGGAATGCGGCAAGGGCACCTATGTTCGGGCTCTGGCCCGTGATTTCGGGCGCATGCTCGGCTGCTTCGGCCACGTCACGGCCCTGCGACGGACCCGTGTCGGGCCTTTCACCGAGGCTGACGCGACACCGTTGGCACTGCTCGAACAGGCCAGGCGTGACGGCACCGATCCCACGGAGCTGATCAGCCCGGTGGACCGCGCTCTGGGCGAGATTCCGGCGATCAACGTCAGTCGCAACGATGCCGGGCGCATGGCGCGCGGCCAGTCCTGCCTGCTGCGCGGGGCCGGTGCGCCCATCGAGGAAGAGGCCGTGGCAGTGTTCTGCCAGGGCCAGCTCATCGCGATCGGGCAGGTCATCCACGGCGAGTTGCATCCGCGCCGGGTGTTTCATCTTGGCGGAGGCTGAGGCCTCGCCAGGTCTGGTCTTCCGCAGATGGCTCAGCGCGCAGCCGTCACCATGATCTCGACCTTGTAGTCCGGCGTTGCCAGATCCGCCTTGACGGTGGCGCGGGCCGGCGTGTGGCCCTTGACCACCCAGGCATCCCAGACGGCGTTCATCTCGGCGAAGGTGGCCATGTCGGTCAGCCAGATGTTGGCGCTGAGGATCTTGCTCTTGTCGCTGCCGGCTTCAACGAGACGGGCCTCGATCTGGGCCAGGATGTCGCGGGTCTGTTCGGTCACTGACGTGCCCTTCGGATTGCTGGCAACATGGCCGGCAAGATAGACGGTCTGGCCATGGGCAACGGCCATGCTCATGCGGGGGCCGACGCCGAAACGCTCGATGCTCATCGAAATGTCCTTGTGATGGGTCTTGAAGGTGGGAGAAGAGACCCGGATGGCTCCGGTAGTCAGGGGCAATGATCTAGCCCATCCGCCTCGCGGGATCAAACGCGGTCGGTCAGCCGGCAATGGCGATCCAGCCGGCCCAGATCGCCGCATAGCGTGCCCCCTTGCCCAGCCCGACGAACAGCACGAAACGCGACAGCGGATAGTGCAAAAGCCCCGCCGCCACCGTGCCAAGATCACCGATCCCCGGAACCCAGGACATCAGCAGCGCCAGCCAGCCGTGGCGGGCAAACAGGCGCTCTCCCTTTGCCAGCGTGGCAACATCCGGCCGGAGCCTCAGTGGCAGCCGCGCGATACCACCGTCGGCGATGACCTTGCCGACCCACCAGTTCACCGTCGAGCCAAGTGTGTTGAACACGGTGGCGACGGCCAGCAGCAGCAGTGGCGGGACCTGGCCGCGATGCAGCAAGGCCGCAAATGTGGCCTCCGATGGAAAGGGCAGGATGGTCGCCGCCAGAAAGGCCGAGGCGGCCATACCCGCCAGCGAGCCGAGCGCTTCAAGCATCGGGGCCGTGCCGGCTGGGAGGCTGGCCGATCAGCGCAGTGTCTGTTGCCAGAGTCATGTCACAGTCGGCGCAACGCCACGTCCTGGATGCGATGGCTCGCACCCTTGGTCAGGATCAGGCTGGCCCGCTGGCGCGTGGGAAGGATGTTTTCGCGCAGGTTCGGCAGGTTGATGGTGTCCCAGAGCTTCTCGGCGATCTCAAGGGCCTCGGCTTCGGTCAGATCGGCATATTTCCGGAAGAACGAGCGCGGATCGCGGAAGGCAGTCTGCCGCAGCAGCAGGAAGCGGTTGATGTACCAGCGCCTGAGGTCTTCCTCGTCGGCGTCGAGATAGATCGAGACATCGAAGAAGTCGGAAACGAACGGGATGGCCGAGCCGTCCTTGGGCAGGCGGGCAGGTTGCAGGACGTTCAGGCCCTCCACGATCAGGATGTCGGGCCGCTCGACCGCGATCTCCTCGCCGGGCACCACGTCATAGACAAGGTGCGAATAGACCGGGGCCTTCACGACCCGATGCCCCGCCTTGACCTGCGACAGGAAGTGCAGGAGCCGTGCGCTGTCGTAGCTCTCCGGAAAGCCCTTGCGCTCCATCAGCCCGCGCGCGGCAAGTTCGGCATTGGGCAGCAGGAAGCCATCGGTGGTGATCAGCTTCACCTTGGGCGTGTTGGGCCAGCGCGAGAGCAGCGCCGTCAGGACGCGCGCCGTGGTCGATTTGCCCGCAGCAACAGAGCCCGCAAGGCCGATGACATAAGGAACCTTGACCTCATCCTCCGCCTGGAGGAAGCGCTGGGTCGCCTTGAACAGGCCTTGCGCCGCCGCGACATAGACCGACAGGAGCCGTGACAGCGGCAGGTAGATCGACACCACCTCGTCCAGCGAGATCGGATCGTTGATCGATTGCAGTTTCTCGATGTCGTTGACGGTCAAGGTCAGCGGCGTGTCAGCCCGAAGATGAGCCCACTCGTCGCGCGAGAACACGCGGTAGGGCGACAGGTCGGGCACGTCCGGCGGGGTGGGGATCACACGCTGGTCCATCACTGTCTCAAAACGTCAGGGCCGGTCGGAGCGGCCTTCGCCACTGTGCCGTGGCCAGTGCCGTGCGGGGCTGCAAGGCCTTTCAATCGGTTGACTTAGAGCTTCTTGCCGCTTTTTCCGCAAGTCCCGACTGGCTTGTGCGCCTTTCCAGTTCGCTCATCACATCGTCGAGGTCGATGCCGCCGGCTTCGAGCAGCACCAGAAGATGGAACAGCACATCCGCCGCCTCCGCGGTCAGCGCTGCCTTGTCGCCCTGCACCGCCGCGATCACGGCTTCCAGCGCTTCTTCGCCGAACTTGCGCGCCACGCGCTCGGGGCCGGAGGCAAGCAGCTTTGCGGTCCAGCTTTGGTCGGGCGAGGCCGACGCGCGCTGACGCACGATGTCGGCAAGATCGGACAGCGTGAAGGCCGGTTTTGCGGGCGCGGGCATCGGCGGGCTCCTCAATCGATCCGCATCGCCAGCCCGGCCGCCGCCATGTGCGCCTTGGCTTGCCCGATGCTGAAGGTGCCGAAGTGGAAGATCGAGGCCGCCAGCACGGCGCTGGCATGCCCTTGGGTCACGCCTTCCACCAGATGATCGAGCGTGCCGACACCGCCGGACGCAATCACCGGCACGGATACCGCATCGGCGATGGCGCGGGTCAGGGCCACATCGTAGCCGGTCTTCATGCCGTCGCGGTCCATCGAGGTGACGAGCAGCTCGCCCGCCCCCAGCGCCGTGACCTCGCGCGCAAAAGCCACCGCGTCGAGCCCGGTCGGGGTGCGTCCGCCATGCGTGAAGATCTCGAAACGGGCCGGTGCGCCGTCCGCCGAGACGCGCTTGGCGTCGATGGCCACGACGATGCACTGCGCACCAAATTTCTCGGCAGCCTCGCGCACGAAATCACGGCGCGTCACGGCAGCGGTGTTGATCGAGACCTTGTCGGCACCGGCCAGCAAAAGCCGGCGGATGTCGTCGGTGCTGCGCACGCCGCCACCGACCGTAAGCGGCATGAAGCAGGCCTCCGCCGTGCGCGTCACGACATCGAGCAGGATGCCGCGCCCTTCGTGGCTGGCGCTGATGTCGAGGAAGCACAATTCGTCTGCACCGGCGGCGTCATAGGCTTTGGCAGCCTCCACCGGGTCTCCGGCATCACGCAGGTTGACGAACTGCACGCCCTTGACGACACGGCCATCCTTGACGTCGAGGCAGGGGATCAAGCGGGTCTTGAGGGTCATGCGGTGCGGCTCCGACTGGCAACCAGCTTCAGGGCCGCCTGTGCATCGATCCGGCCATCATAAAGGGCGCGGCCGGTGATCGCCCCTTCGAGAAGGGCGGCATCAGGCTGCATCAGCCGCTCGACATCGGCCAGCGAAGCCAGCCCGCCCGACGCGATGACAGGGATCGACAAGGCCTGCGCAAGGCCGATCGTGCCCTCCCAGTTGACACCCTGCAACATGCCGTCGCGGGCAATGTCGGTGTAGACGATGGCTGCCACGCCGGCATCCTCGAAGCGCCGGCCAAGGTCGGCTGCGCTGAGCGCCGAGGTTTCGGCCCAGCCCTCGACGGCCACGAAGCCGTCCCGTGCATCGATACCGACCACGATGCGGCCGGGATGGGCGCGGGCGGCGGCCTTGACGAAGGCCGGATCGCGGACGGCAGCCGTGCCGATGATGACGCGGGCCACGCCCTTGGCGAGCCAGCCCTCGACCGTGGCCAGATCGCGGATGCCGCCGCCGAGCTGCACCGGGAACGACACGCGCGCCAGGATCGCATCCACGGCCTGCCCGTTCATCGGCTTGCCGGCGAAGGCACCATCAAGATCGACCACATGCAGCCAGCGGAAGCCCTGCGCCTCGAAGCTTGCCGCCTGGGCGGCGGGATCGTCGCTGAACACCGTGGCGCTGTCCATCTCGCCCTGACGCAGGCGGACGCATTGGCCATTCTTGAGGTCGATGGCGGGAAACAGGATCATGCGGCGATCCTCCGGAACCGACCACTTCGGGCTGCAAGAGCCATTCGGGCGACCGCTGTCATGGGGCCCACCTCAGGAAGTTCGTGATCAGCCTGAGGCCGAGTTTCTGGCTCTTTTCCGGGTGGAACTGCACCCCGGCCATGGTCTCGCGGCCAACCATGGACGGCACCGGCCCGCCATGACTGGTGGTGGCAATCAGGTCGCCGTCGTGGCTTGGTGTCAGCGCGAACGAATGCACGAAGTAGGCATGCCATCCCGAAGGCCCCAGCGCGATGCCGTCGAGCAGGGCATGAGGCCGGGAACAGTCGAGCGTGTTCCAGCCCATGTGCGGGATCTTGAGGGCGGGGTCAGACGGCACGATGGCGGCGACATCGCCGGCAATCCAGCCAAGGCCGGGGCTGATCTCGTGTTCAAGCCCGCGCGTCGCCATCAACTGCATGCCGACGCAGATGCCAAGAAAGGGCCTGCCCCTGCCCAGTACAGCTTCGCTCATCGCCTCGATCATGCCCGGAAGGGCAACGAGACCGCGCCGGCAATCGGCGAAGGCCCCGACACCGGGCAGCACGATGTGGTCGGCAGCCGCCACAATCTCGGGCGAACTGGTGACATGGATGGCCACCGGCAATCCCGCCTCGCGGGCGGCCCGCTCGAAGGCCTTTGCGGCCGAGTGCAGATTGCCCGAGCCGTAGTCGATGATCGCGACGCTGGCGCTCATGTCCGGCCTTGCGCATCCGGAAAGAGGCCAAGCACCGTGCCCTGGTTGCCCGGCGTGCGTGTTGCCATGGCCGGCCCGGACAGCGGCCCGGCCGGCCCGGACGTGCTCAGCAATAGCCTTGCCGCCATCGGCAAGGTCTCGAAGAACCGGCGTTCGACCGCCCCGACATCCTTGCCTTCGACCACGCCGGCCAGTTGCCAGCCCTTGCGGAGCAATTTGCGCTCCTGCAGGGCATGGCCTTCAAGCCCGAGGAACAGCCCGATCAGCGCCTGCGCGAGAGCCAGCCCGAGCGGGTGCAGGCCGACAGCCCGGCCGCCGAAGGCGAGCGCCAGCCAGACCAGCAGGAAGACGGCAAAGGCCAGCCAGAGCCGCTTCGACAGCAGCCAGAGCCCGGTGAACAGAAAAGCGAAGACCGCAAAGCCATCCTTGAGGAAGACGGTCTTTTCGAACTGTTCGGTTTGCGTTTCGCCAGCAGCCGCAGGCGGCATCAGCACGGTGTAGAACGCCATGGGTGTGCTCTCACAAAGCGCCCTTGGTGGACGGGATGCGCCCACCTTCGCGCGGATCGACACTGAGCGCCAGCCGCAGTGTGCGTGCCAGCCCCTTGAAGCAGCTTTCGGCGATGTGATGGGCATTGGCCCCATACAGGGTCTCGACATGAAGCGTCAGGCCCGCGTTCATGGCGAAGGCCTGAAAGAACTCGCGCACCAGTTCGGTGTCGAACTCGCCGATCTTTGGAACCGGAAAGCTGGTGCGGAACACGAGGAAAGGCCGCCCCGAGACATCGACGGCCACGCGCGTCAGCGTCTCGTCCATCGGCATGTGGATGTCGGCATAGCGGGCCAGACCCTTCTTGTCGCCCAGCGCAGCCAGGATCGCCTGCCCCAGCGCGATGCCTGTATCCTCCACCGTGTGGTGGAAATCGACGTGGAGATCGCCGGTCACGTGCGCGGTGACATCGATCAGCGAATGACGCGCGAACAGCTCCAGCATGTGGTCGAAAAAGCCCACACCCGTCCTGATCTCGGCCTTGCCGGTGCCGTCGAGATTGACGACGACATGGACATCGGTTTCCGCTGTGCGACGCTTGATCTCGCCGGTGCGCATTGCTGTGACCTCGCAACCCCTTGGTCCGGTCGCTTTAGAGCAAGTCTCGCCAAAGTGGAAACCTGATTTGCCGCATTGCGTGACGACTGCCGCGATGCCGACCGTTGGTCCGGACGGCGACAATGCCTACATAGCGCATGAGGTTCCCCCTGGAGGCGATTCGACAATGATGGAGCTTGGTGTCCTTCCCGTGATGCACGCGACCACGATCCTGATGGTGCGCAAGGGCGGCAAGGTCGTGATCGGCGGCGATGGACAGGTCAGCCTCGGTCCGACAATCGTCAAGGGCAATGCCCGCAAGGTGCGCCTGCTCGCCAAGGGTCAGGTCATTGCCGGTTTCGCAGGGGCGACCGCGGACGCGTTCACCCTGTTCGAGCGGCTGGAAGCCAAACTTGACCAGTATCCGGCCCAGTTGATGCGGGCCTGCGTGGAACTGGCCAAGGACTGGCGCACGGATCGCTATCTCAGGCGGCTCGAAGCCATGCTGCTGGTCGCCGACAAGGAGGTTTCGCTGTTGCTGAGCGGCACCGGGGATGTGCTCGAGCCCTCCGATGGCATCATGGCCATCGGCTCTGGCGGAAATTACGCCCTGGCAGCGGCCCGCGCTCTGGCCGACACTGACCTCGACGCCGAGGCCATCGTGCGCAAGGCGATGAAGATCGCCGGCGACATCTGCGTCTACACCAACCATTCGCTCGTCATCGAGCAGCTCGATCTGGCGTGAGGAGCCGCGAATGACCACCTTCTCCCCCCGCGAGATCGTCTCCGAACTCGACCGCTTCATCGTTGGTCAGAAGGATGCCAAGCGCGCCGTGGCCATCGCGTTGCGCAACCGCTGGCGCCGGCAGCAACTGGAAGGCCCGCTGCGCGATGAGGTCGCGCCCAAGAACATCCTGATGATCGGCCCGACAGGCTGCGGCAAGACCGAGATCTCGCGGCGTCTCGCCCGCCTTGCGGGCGCGCCCTTTCTCAAGGTCGAGGCCACCAAGTTCACGGAAGTCGGCTATGTCGGGCGCGATGTCGAATCCATCGTGCGCGATCTGCTGGAAGTCGGCATCGGCCTGGTGCGCGATGCCCGGCGCAAGGAGGTTCTGGCCAAGGCTCACATTGCCGCAGAAGAGCGCGTGCTCGATGCGCTGGTCGGCGCGACTGCCAGCCCCGCCACCCGCGATTCGTTCCGCCGCAAGCTGCGCGCCGGCGAGATGGACGACAAGGAAATCGAGGTCGAGTTGCCAGCAGGCGGGGGCGGCATGCCGCTGTTCGAGTTGCCGAACCAGCCCGGAACCTCGGTCGGCGCCATCAACATCGGCGACCTGTTCGGCAAGGCTTTCGGCAGGACCGGCAAGCCGCGCCGCATGTCGGTGAAGGACGCCTACGATCCGCTGGTGCAGGAAGAGAGCGACAAGCTGCTTGATCAGGATGCGCTGGTGCAGGAGGCCATCCGCCAGGTCGAGAACAACGGCATCGTCTTTCTCGACGAGATCGACAAGATCTGCAGCCGCGAGGGCCGGGGCGGGGCAGATGTCTCCCGCGAGGGCGTGCAGCGCGACCTGCTGCCGCTGATTGAAGGCACCACGGTCTCGACCAAGCACGGGCCGGTCAAGAGCGACCATATCCTGTTCATCGCCTCGGGGGCCTTCCATGTCGCCAAGCCGTCCGACCTGCTGCCTGAATTGCAGGGCCGGCTGCCGATCCGGGTCGAGCTCTTGCCGCTCGATGTCGATGATTTCAAGCGTATCCTGACCGACACCGAGGTCAGCCTGCTCAAGCAGTCCGTCGCCATGATGGCGACCGAAGGGCTGGACATGGTCTTCACCGACGACGCCGTGGCGGCGCTGGCCCGCGTGGCCGTGCATGTCAATTCCACGGTCGAGAACATCGGCGCGCGCCGGCTCCAGACCGTGATCGAGCGGGTTCTGGACGACATTTCGTTCACCGCGCCCGATCGCAGCGGCGAGACCATCCGCATCGATGCGGCCTATGTCGAGGCCCGCGTCGGCGATCTGTCCAAGAACACCGACCTGTCCCGGTTCATCCTGTGAGGCTGTCGTGCTGCTGAGTGCGCGCGCAGTCTCCCTTCCGCCGCAAAGCGCGCTACACTCAGCCGCATGAGGGAACGCGCCGAAGATCAGGTTGAGGGGTCTTCGCACCTCGCGCGCGACTCGGTCATCGTTGGTCTGGCGACGGTGCTGTCCCGCATCCTGGGTTTTGTCCGCGATGTGCTGATTGCCCGCGCGCTTGGTGCCGGGCCGATCGCCGATGCCTTCCTCGTGGCGTTCCGGTTGCCGAACATGTTCCGCCGCGTCCTCGGCGAAGGCGGCCTCAATGCGCCGTTCGTGCCGGTCTATCTCGGCCTGAAGGCGAACGAGGGCGAAGCGGAGGCACGACGCTTTGCCGGCGAGGCGCTGGGCAATTTCGCAGGCATCCTGCTCATCATCGTCGGGCTGTCCGAGCTGATCGCGCCGTGGCTGGTGCTGGCGCTGGCCGGCGGCTTCCGCGACGCGCCTGTGACCTATGCGCTGGCGCAGAGCTATACGCGGCTGGCGCTGCCCTTCGTCGGTTTCACGGTGATGGCCTCGCTGGTCGCGGCCATCCTCAATGCCAACAAGCGCTTTGCCGTCGCGGCGCTGGCACCGGTCGTGCTCAATCTCGTGCTGATCAGCGCCCTGGTCTGGAGCGAATGGCAGGCCCAAAGCCCGTTTCGGACGGCCAAGACGCTGGCCTGGTCGGTGTCACTCGCCGGTGCCCTCCACCTTCTGCTGGTGTTCTGGGCCCTCGGCTGGAAAGCGCCCGGCATTCCGCGCCTCAGGTTTGGCTGGTCGCCTGCCATGAAACGGCTCCTGCTGCTGGGCCTGCCTGCGCTGCTGGCCAGTGCGACCTCCCAGTTCGTGCTGCTGGTGGCGACTCAGATCGCCTCGGTCCAGCCTGGCGCGGTGTCTTGGCTCTACTATGCCGACCGCGTCTTCCAGCTTCCGCTCGGTTTCGTGGCCGTGGCCATGGGCGTTGTGCTGCTGCCCGAGATCGCGGCACGGGAGGCCGAAGGTGATTCTGATGGCCGGCGTCGCACAGTCTCGGCAGCGCTCGCGCTCGGCTTGCTGCTCGCCATCCCCGCCGCGACCGCGCTGGCTGTCCTCGCCGAGCCGATCGTGGCCGTGTTGTTCGAGCGCGGAAAGTTTGGCCCGGTCGACCGAGAGCGCACGGCAGCCGCACTCTTTGCCTTTGCCATCGGTTTGCCAGGAGCTGTGGTCGCAAAGGTGCTGTCGCAGGTCTATTTCGCACGTCAGAACCCGGGAAAACCGCTGATGGTCGGCCTCGTCTCGATCGCCATGGCAATCGGCGCGGGGCTGCTGCTCTCGGGCAGCCAGCCGGCGGCCGGGGCCGCGCTGGCAGCGTCGCTGGCCTTCTGGACCCAGAGCCTGGCTCTCGCGGCACTGCTCTGGCGCGACGGGCTCTGGCGGCCGGATGCTTCCCTGCTGCGGACAGTGGCGATCGGTGTGGCCTCGGCCGCGATCATGGCCGCTGCGGTGATGACGCTCGGCATGGACCTGCACGACGACCTGGTCGGCAAGGTGGCGGACTGGCGCGCCTTCGCCCTGCTGATCGGCCTGTGCACAGCCGGTCTTGCTGTCTATGCCGCATCCGCGTGGGCATTCGGCCTGCGCAGCCGCTTCTGGGCCCGGACAACGCAGGGCACCGCGCCGTCCTGAACGGCAGTCGGATCAAGCAAACCCGCCTTGCGCACTTGTCAGCCTGATCGTGCTTCGCGCATAAGGCCTCAGCCTGTTCTTGATCGGAAGTTTCCCCATGGCCAGTTTCAGCCCGCGCGTGTTTTCAGGCATGCAGCCCACGCACACCCTCCATCTGGGCAATTACCTGGGCGCTCTCAAGCGCTGGGTGCAGATGCAGGAAAGCCACGATTGCATTTACTGCGTCGTGGACATGCACGCCGTCACCGTCTGGCAGGATCCGGCCGATCTGACCCGCGCCATCCGCGAGGTCACGGCGGCCTACATGGCCGCAGGCATCGACCCGAAGCGCTCGATCCTGTTCAACCAGAGCCAGGTCTCCCAGCACGCCGAACTCGGCTGGATCTTCAATTGCGTGGCTCGGCTCGGCTGGCTCAACCGCATGACGCAGTTCAAGGAAAAGGCCGGCAAGGACCGCGAGAACGCCTCGGTCGGGCTCTATGGCTATCCGGTGCTGATGGCGGCTGACATCCTGCTCTACAAGGCCACCGCCGTGCCGGTTGGCGAAGATCAGAAGCAGCATCTCGAACTGACGCGCGATATCGCGCAGAAGTTCAACACCGATTTTGCCGCGCAGATCGCCGCTCACGGCCATGGTGACAGCTTCTTTCCGCTGACCGAGCCGATGATCGGCGGCCCGGCCGCCAGGGTGATGTCGCTGCGCGACGGCACCAAGAAAATGTCGAAGTCGGACCCATCCGACTATTCCCGCATCAACATGACCGATGATGCGGACACGATCGCCCAGAAGGTGCGCAAGGCCAAGACAGACCCCGATGCCCTGCCCTCTGAGGAAAAGGGTCTGGAAGGCCGGCCCGAGGCCGACAATCTGGTCGGCATCTATGCAGGCCTGGCGGATATCTCGAAGCAGGATGTGCTGACCCGCTTCGGCGGAGCCCAGTTCTCCGGTTTCAAGGCGGCGCTGGTCGACCTGGCCGTGGACAAGCTGTCCCCGATCAATGGCGAGATGAAGCGCCTTCTGGCTGACCCGGCCGAAATCGACCGTCTTCTGGTCGATGGTGCCGACCGCGCCCGTGCGATCGCCACCACGACCATGGCCGAGGTCAAGGATATCGTCGGTTTCGTTCGCGCCCGCTGATGGGCAAGGCGGGCAACTTGCTTGTCGCGCGCCTTGCTTTCGCCGCGACAGTGCCCTCAACATGGCGTCCCCGCAGGCTTCCACGCATGATGGCTCCGTCATCGCGGTGCGTCTTGCATGGCAGACACGAGCAGTCATGACAGCATCCACCCGGCGCGCCTATGAGCCCGGTCACCGGCCCAAGTTCATGGCGGTGGTCGACGATACCCCCGAATGCGCCAAGGCCGTGCGCTTTGCCGCGCGCCGCGCGGCCCGCATCGGCTCCGGCGTCCTTCTGGCCGCCATCGTCGCGCCTCCCGAGTTCACCCAATGGCTTGGCGTCGGCGACGTGATGCAGGCCGAGGCCGAGGCCGCAGCAGAGCGCAGGCTGGAGGCAGCGGCCGCCATCGTGCGCACGGTGGCGGGCCTCGAACCCGAGAAACTGGTCAGGACCGGCCAGAAGGCCGAGGAAATCCTGAGGATCATCGAACAGGACGAGGATGTCGCCATCCTGATCCTTGCGGCCGGCACCGAGCCTGAAGGGCCCGGCCCGCTGGTCTCGACGCTGGCTGGCCGTTCAGCAGGCCAGTTTCCCGTGCCTCTGGCCATTGTGCCAGGGCATCTGGGTGATCACGAGATCGACGCGCTGGCCTGAGACAGCAGAAGCCGGTTGCCAGCCGGATCGGCACGGTCCGGCCGGCCGGTCATGGCCCATGGCGGAGTGCCATCTGCCGTCAGCCCAATTTCGGCAAGGCCGGCAAGGCCTGCCGTGCGTGCCGGCGCTCCCTTCGAGGCCCAGACATTGAGGGCGATGTGGTGGTGATAGCCGCCCCATCCCAGAAAGACGGCTCCCGGATAGCGCGCCATCACGTCGAGCCCGAGTTCGGCCCGGTAGAACGCTTCTGCCGCCGCCAGATCGCCGACCTTCAGATGGACATGACCGATCCGTCCCGCATCCGGAAAGCGCCACGCGCCGGCTGTCGCTGGTTCTGCCAGCAGCGATGCGCCATCCAGCGGCAAGGTCGCCATGGCCACGCCGATACCATCAGACTTCCAGGACGACCGGGGCCGGTCCACATAGATCTCGATGCCGTTGCCTTCCGGATCGGACAGGTAGATTGCCTCGCTGACCAAGTGGTCCGATGCGCCCTCGATGGCCAGTCCGATGCGTCGGGCATGGCGCACCCAGTCGGCGAGGTCGCGCCGTTCCGGCAGCAGGAAAGCCGTGTGGAACAGGCCGGGCGTCGCCTGCCCGGCGGCTTTCAGGCCGGTCTCCGTGCGCAGGTCGAGCAGGGCCGTTCCGTCTCCTGCCGCGAGGGTGATGTGAGTGTCGGTTCTGGCGCTGATGGCAAGGCCCAGTGCGTCGGCATAGAACCTCGCCACCCGGTCAAGGTCCCGCACCTGCAAGGTCACGCGCGCGACATGGGCCGGCGCGGCAAGCGCTTCGAGTTTGGCTGTGGCACCGTGTGTCATGGCAGACCCTCCGGCGGCAGAGCGCCGCTTCCGGTCTGGGTCTTATGCCATGAAGGAGCGCACAAAAGTGGCGTGATGCGACAAGGGTCGTCTTGCGCTGACGCAAGAGCGGCCGCGGAAACCCGCGTGACAGACCCCAGTCACGCAAGATCACGGATGCAGGGCGCGAAACTGGCGAGCGGCCTCAGCTCGCCAGCGCTTCCTTCTGCTTTTCGGCGCGCTTGCGCTCGTTCGGATCGAGCTTGGTCTTGCGCAGGCGGATCGACTTTGGCGTAACCTCGACGAGTTCGTCGTCCTGGATCCAGGCCAGCGCCCGTTCCAGCGTCATGCGGATCGGCGGCGTCAGGCGCACGGCCTCGTCCTTCGAGGTGGTGCGGATGTTGGTCAGCTTCTTGCCCTTGAGCACATTGACCTCAAGGTCATTGTCGCGGCTGTGGATGCCGATGATCATGCCCTGATAGACCTTCCAGCCCGGCTCGATCACCATCGGGCCACGGTCTTCGAGGTTCCACAGCGCATAGGCGACGGCCTCACCGGCATCGTTCGAGATCAGCACGCCGTTGACCCGGCCAGCCATCTCGCCGCGATAGGGCAGATAGGCATGGAACAACCGGTTCATGATCGCGGTGCCGCGCGTGTCGGTCATCAGTTCGGACTGGTAGCCGATCAGGCCGCGCGTTGGCGCGTGGAACACCAGCCTGAGGCGGTTGCCGCCAGAGGGGCGCATTTCCAGCATCTCGGCCTTGCGCTCGCTCATCTTCTGCACGACGATTCCCGAGTGCTCCTCGTCCACGTCGATCAGCACCTCCTCGATCGGCTCGAGCAAGGTGCCGTCGGCATCTTTCTGGTAGACCACGCGCGGACGCGACACACCGATCTCGAAGCCTTCGCGGCGCATCGTCTCGATAAGGATGGCCAGCTGCAATTCACCTCGGCCCGAGACGATGAAGGCGTCCTTGTCGGCGGCTTCCTCGATCTTGAGCGCGACATTGCCTTCGGCTTCCTTGAGAAGGCGGTCGCGGATCACGCGGCTGGTCACCTTGTCGCCTTCGGTTCCGGCCAGCGGGCTGTCATTGACGATGAACGACATCGACACGGTCGGCGGATCGATGGGCTGGGCCTTCATGGCCTCCATCACCTCCGGCGCGCAGAACGTGTCGGCAACTGTGCCCTTCGACAGGCCGGCAATGGCGACGATATCGCCCGGCACAGCTTCGTCGATGGGCGTGCGCTCGACGCCGCGGAAGGCGAGGATTTTGGAGACGCGGCCCATTTCGACCAGCGTTCCGTCCTGTGCCAGCGCCTTGATCGGCATGTTCGGCTTGATCGACCCGGAGGTGACGCGGCCTGTGATCATGCGGCCCAGGAACGGGTTGGCCTCGAGCAGCGTTCCGATCATGCGGAACGGCCCTTCCTCGGTCTTGGCCTGCGGCACATGGGCCAGCACCAGATCGAACATCGGGGCAAGGCCCTGATCCTTCGGTCCTTCCGGTGCCGTCGCCATCCAGCCATCGCGGCCCGACCCGTAGAGGATCGGGAAATCGAGCTGCTCGTCGGTGGCATCAAGCGCCGCGAACAGGTCGAACACCTCATTGACGACCTCGATGTGGCGGGCGTCGGGCCGGTCGATCTTGTTGATGGCAACAATGGGCTTGAGACCGAGCTTGAGCGCCTTGCCGACCACGAACTTGGTCTGCGGCATGGGCCCTTCGGCGGCATCCACCAGCACGATCACGCCATCGACCATGTTGAGGATGCGCTCCACCTCGCCGCCGAAATCGGCGTGGCCTGGCGTGTCGACGATGTTGATGCGGACATCCTTCCACACAACCGACGTGCACTTGGCCAGAATGGTGATGCCGCGTTCCTTTTCGAGATCGTTCGAATCCATCACGCGCTCGACCATGCGCTGGTTGTCACGGAACGAGCCCGCCTGCTGCAGCAGCTTGTCGACAAGCGTGGTCTTGCCGTGGTCGACGTGGGCGATGATGGCGATGTTGCGAAGCGACATGGTGGCGGACTTTGCGTTTCGGGCGCGGCAGGGCGCGGGGACGTGAAAAGGGCGGACGTGAACAGAACGGACGGGCGATACGGTATGAACAGGCTACAAGGTGGCACTTGGCTCCCGCACCCCAAGAAGGGCGCAGATGCCGGATGCTGCGGAAGCGGCAACGCTTGGTCCGCGCCAGCCGTGTTCAAAAAAACAGGGGAGGCGCATGCCGGGGCCTTGTCCCGGCCAGGCACGCGCCCCCCTAATTCGCTGCGCTGCAATATCACCGGCACGGTTTTGAGGCAATGCGAATCGCGAAAGGCCGCCGCTCCGAAAATGGTGCCGGCGAAAAACGCTGTCATCCGCTTGCCGGAACCACAAACTGATGGCCACATGGGGCGCATGACCCGATCGGAAAGAACGCTGCCCGCGATCCGGCCCCGAAAGTGACGCCCGCCCATGACGAACCTTGTTCGCCCGCCCGCCATGAATCCGCCTGCGATGAGCCTGTCCACCATCGACGAGCGGTCGCGCGAGATTTTCCGCCGGATTGTCGAGAACTACCTGTCCCATGGCGAACCGCTGGGCTCGCGCAACATCTCGCGCATCATTCCGATGACCCTCTCGCCGGCCTCGGTGCGCAACGTCATGTCCGATCTGGAGGACGCAGGGCTGATCTTTGCGCCGCACACCTCCGCCGGCCGGATGCCGACCGAGAAGGGCCTGCGCTTCTTCGTCGATGCAATGATGGAAGTGGGCGACCCCACGGGTGACGAGCGCGCCGCCATCGAGGCGCAGGTCAAGGCCGCCGCCGGCCGCTCGCTTGATGGCGTTCTGGCCGAGGCATCGAGCCTTCTTTCGGGTCTTTCGCGCGGTGCCGGCGTGGTGCTGGCCAGCAAGACCAACACGCGGCTCAAGCACGTCGAGTTCGTGATGCTCGATCCGGCGCGTGCGCTCGTCGTGCTGGTCGGCGAGGATGGGCAGGTCGAAAACCGAATCCTGGCCCTGCCGCCGGGGCTTCCGGCATCGGCCCTCACCGAGGCGACGAACTTCCTCAATGCCCGTCTCGATGGTCGCACCATCGGCGAGCTGCGCACCGATCTTGAGGAACACCGCTCCCAACTCACGGACGAACTGGACGAACTAACGGCCCGGCTGGTTGAGGCGGGCCTTGCCGTCAGTGTCGGCAGCGAGGGTGCACGCCAGTTGATCGTTCGCGGCCAGGCCAACCTGCTGGAAGACCTCAAGGCCCAGGAGGATCTGGAGCGGATCCGGCTGCTGTTCGCCGATCTCGAAACGCAGAAGGAAGTGATCGAACTGCTGTCGCGCGCCGAAAGCGCCGACGGGGTTCGCATCTTCATCGGTTCGGAAAACAAGCTTTTCTCGTTGTCCGGCTCATCGCTGATCGCGGCCCCGTTCCACGACAGCCGCCAGCAGATCGTCGGCGTGGTCGGCATCATCGGCCCGACGCGCCTCAACTACGCCCGTATCGTGCCCATGGTCGATTTCACCGCCAGGGTCGTGTCGGACATGATGCGGAAACGGGAGAGCTGAAAACGAAAATGCCGCCTCGCGGCGGCATGGGAAGGTTTGGTGGAGCCAAGCGGGATCGAACCGCTGACCTCCTGCATGCCATGCAGGCGCTCTCCCAGCTGAGCTATGGCCCCATCCTGACGGACGCATGGGAAGCGTCCGTGGTCTTGAAACAATCTGCTGCACAGAAAGTCGACATGCAGGCGGCAAACCTTGTGGCGTTGTCGTCCATGCGGAGCGGTCTCTACACGCCCTTCGCTGCGGCATCAAGTGCCATGAGCGGTTAATCTGGAACGATCAGGTTTCCTCGTCGTCGACGATGTCACCGTCGATAAGGTCGGACACGTCATCATCGTCTTCCTCATCGGCTTCGAGGAAGGTGTCTTCCTCGTCATCGGCCACGATGTCCTCGTCGATATCCTCGACGGCCACGACATCCTTGGCTCCGGCCTCCGGAGCGTCGGCCTCTTCGAGGGCCACGAGTTCGACGGGAGCGACCTCGATCTCTTCCTCGTCGGCTTCCTCGCGCGCCGGGGCCTTGGCCTGCGGCTCGAAATAAGCGCGCGGATAGGCCTGCCCGGAATAGGGCGAGACAACGGGGTCACGGTTGAGATCGTAGAATTTGCGGCCCGTGACGGGGCAAACGCGCTTTATACCGAGTTCCGGCTTGGCCACGGTTCTGCTTCCTGGGTCTATAGGTTGTGTAAGGTTGCGTGGCGTTAGTCCCTGAAGGCCGGTTCTGTCAATTCTTTTCAACCCTGTGCGGGGTTCGGGCGGTTGGCGCGGTGGCGGCCAGCGTGTAAAGCGGACCTCCACCCAGCGCCCGGCCGGATCGGCTGGCAAGCCATGGTCCTGCCCCGTGCCGCACACTTCCGCTCCGTCTGAATGCCCGCATTGCCGGTCCTGCTTCCTCCCGGGATCGGCCCCCGCCTGGCAGGCCATTCAGCGCGTGTCCGCTCTTGGGCAAGGACGCGGCTGAGCATGGCCAGCTATCCCCTCGTTCTGGCCATCGATGGCCCGGCAGCCTCCGGCAAGGGCACGCTGGCGCGGCGTCTGGCCGCCCAATACGGCTTGCCCCATCTTGACACCGGGCTCCTGTATCGCGCTACCGCCCGCGCCCTTCTGGATCAGGGGCATGTGCTCTCGGATGTGAACGCGGCGGTGGCCGCTGCCGAGGCACTTGATGCAGCGCACCTGCCCGAAACGCGCCTGCGCGGCGCCGAGATGGGCGAGGCGGCGTCCGTGGTAGCCGCGATGCCGCTTGTGCGCGCAGCCCTCGTCGACCTGCAACGGCGCTTTGCGCGGGCACCGGTCGGCGCGGTGCTGGATGGACGTGACATCGGCACGGTGATCTGCCCTGATGCGACGGTGAAGCTGTTCGTCACGGCCAGCCCCACGGTGCGGGCCGCGCGCCGCCACAAGGAACTGGCCAGCCAGCCCGGTGCGCCGGATTTCGACACGGTGCTGGCCGATATCCGCCGCCGGGATGCGCGCGATTCCGGCCGCGCCGACGCGCCCCTGAAGGCGGCGGACGATGCCGTCGTGATCGACACCTCCGCCCTCGGTATCGACGAAGCGCTGGCCGCGGCTATGGCCGTGATCAACGCGCGCCGCCTGGCATCGGGCGCATGAGGAGTGCAGCTAAGCGGGCTGGAAGAGCCGGCACACGCAAGCGATCGTGAACAGGCCGCCCTCGCCAGCCCGGCGTCAAGGCTTGTCTTTCGTCGGCAATCAGCCATGCTTGTGACTTGCCGGAGGCGGGTCCGGCATTGCGGAGGCGGGCCATGGGCACGGATGTGAGGATCGCAGGGTTTCTGGCGTTCCTGATCGCTGCCGCGCTCGTCCCGCCCGTGGCGGCGCAAGGCCAGCCGCCTTCCCGACTTCTCGCTCAAGCCCCTCCCCCTGCCCCGCGCGTGCCGGCAATGCCGACCGAGGTCGATGTCGCGCTGGTGCTCGCGGTCGACATTTCCTTCTCGATGGACATGGAGGAACTGGCCCTCCAGCGCGCCGGCTATGTCGAGGCGTTGCGCTCGCCGGAGGTCCACAAGGCCATCGCCAATGGTGCGACCGGACGCATCGCGATCAGCTTCTTCGAGTGGGCTGGCGTCAACATCCAGCATCATCTGCTGCCATGGACCATGATCGATTCGCCCGAAACGGCGCTGGCGGCGGCGGCCGAGATCGAGAAACAGCCCACACGCCGCGGGCAGCGCACCTCGATCTCGGGGGCTATTGATTTCTCTGTCCGGCAACTCGACGAGGCCCCGTTCAGGGCGCTGCGCAAGGTGATGGACATCTCCGGTGACGGGCCCAACAATTCCGGTCGCGTTGTCACGGTGGCGCGTGACGAGGCCTTGCGCAAGGGCATCTCGATCAATGGCCTGCCCATCGCCATCCGCAAGCCGGGCTATCTCGATATCAGCCAACTCGACATCTATTACGAGGATTGCGTGATCGGCGGGCAAGGAGCCTTTGTCATTCCCATCACCGAGAAAGCCCAGTTCATCCAGACCATCAGGACCAAGCTGATCATGGAGATTTCGGACGCGCCTTCCGAGCCGGCGAGGCTGATCATGCCGGCCCAGGTGCGCGTGCCGCGCGTGTCCTGCACGGTGGGCGAGGACATGTGGCGCAACCGCATGGGCAACTGACCCGCCTCAGGTGCCGCGCGGCTTGGCGCGCGCCGTAGGCAGGGCGCCGGCAGGGTCATCCGGCCAGACATGGCGCGGGTATCGCCCCTTCATTTCGGCTTTCACGCCGGCCCATGAGCCGCGCCAGAACCCCGGCAGATCGCGTGTCACCTGGATCGGACGATGCGCCGGCGACAGCAATTCCAGAACCAGAGGCACCTTGCCTCCTGCCAGCGACGGATGCTCGGTCAGGCCGAACAGTTCCTGCACCCTGATGGCGATGGTCGGGCCGGCCGCAGCCTCGTAGTCGACAGACACACGCGTTCCGGTGGGCGCCTCGAAATGGCTGGGAGCCTCGGTCTCGATCCGGCGTTTCATGTCCCAGGGCACAAGGCTGTCCAGCGCCTGTGCGAGATCGTCGGGCTCGATCGCGGCGAGGTTGATCCGGCCGATGATGTGCGGGGCCAGCCAGGTCCGCGCGTCGCGCGCCAACGCCTCATCCGACAGATCCGGCCAGCTGCCATCATCGCCGCCGGCCTTTGCCAGAAAGCCGACCCGGCCCCGCATGGCAAGCAGGGAACGGGACCAGCCAAGCCGGTCGATGCCAAGCGCCGCAATGCCCTCGGCCAGCACCATCGCGCTGTCGAGGTCTAGCACGACCGGCATGACCCGCTCCTGGACGATGATGGCACCGAGCCGCTGTCCGGCCCGGCGCCGCAGCGCGCGGGCGGCCACATCAAACGCGGTATCGTCGAAGCTCTTCAGTGCGCTGCCCGCCGCGTGTGCCACATCTCCGGGGTCAAGAGCTGCAGCGGAGAGGATGCGCGAGGCCGCCGCACTGCCGGTCAGTTCCGCCACGACCAGCCACTCGGAGGCGGCCAGCCGGTCGTGGGCGGGCAGCTCCCCTCCGCGACCGTTGGCCAGCAGGTAAGCGCCGGGTCGCCCTCGTGCCTTGGCGATCCGGTCCGGATAGGCCAATGCCAGCAAGGCGGCGAGGGTCACGGGGCCGCTGCGCCGGCCAGACGCCGGCCGGCTGCTATCGGCCATCCGTGCCCACCCTGTGGCCAGACGTTTCATGTCCAGCGCGCGCGGGGATCGATCCCGGTTGAAGCGCTCGACCCGCTCAGTCAGATCGGGACTGTCGCCGCCAAGCCCGCGTTCGACCAGAACGGCGGCAAGGTCGGCGGCAGCCTGGCCTGCTCCGCGCTCCGCACCCTCGATCAGCATGCGCCCCAGGCGCGGCGGCAGCGGCAGGCTTTGCAGCCGCCGGCCTGCGGCGGTGATGCGCCCGTCCGCGTCGATCGCGCCAAGTTCCCGCAGCATCTTGGCGGCTTCCTGCAAGGCCGGCAGCGGCGGCGGATCGAGAAACTTGAGGCTGCGCGGATCGGTGACGCCCCATGCCGCACAATCGAGCAACAGCGGAGCAAGGTCAGCCGCAAGGATTTCAGGCGTGGCGAAAGCCGCCAGAGCGCCCGTCGCGGCCTCGTCCCAGAGGCGCAGGCAGACGCCAGGCTCGGTGCGGCCCGCCCGTCCGCGGCGCTGGTCGACCGCCGCGCGCGAGGCCCTGACCGTCGCCAGCCGTGTCACGCCGATGTCGGGCTCGTAGAGCGGCACACGCGCCAGCCCGGCGTCGATCACCACGCGAACGCCCTCGATCGTCAGCGAGGTCTCGGCGATGGAGGTGGCGAGCACCACCTTCCGGCGTCCGGGCGCGGCGGGTTTCACGGCCTTGTCCTGCGCGGCCATGTCCATCGCCCCGTAAAGCGGAACGATATCGACAGGCAGGTGGGCACAGCGCGGTGCCAGACGCTCTGCCGTGCGCAGGATCTCGGCCTGCCCCGGCAGGAACACGAGAATGGACCCGGTCTCGTCCGCCAGTGCTGCCAGGCAGGCAGACACCACCTCATCCTCGATGCGCGCCAGCGGATTGCGGCCCAGATGGCGCGTTTCGACCGGATGGGCCCTGCCCTCGCTCCGGATCACAGCAGCGTCGCCGAGAAGGCCGGCAACCCGCGCGCCGTCCAATGTCGCGGACATCACCACGATGCGCAGATCCTCGCGCAGGCCGGTCTGCGCATCGAGCGCCAGTGCAAGGCCGAGGTCCGCATCGAGCGAGCGCTCGTGAAACTCGTCGAACAGGATGCCTGCGATCCCGTCCAGCATCGGATCATCGAGGATCATGCGGGCGAAAACACCCTCCGTCACCACCTCGATCCGGGTTCCTGCGCTGATCTTCGAGCCCAGCCTCACCCTGAGGCCAACCTGCTCGCCGACCGCCTCGCCCAACGTTCTGGCCATGCGATCGGCCGCACCACGCGCCGCCAGCCGCCTTGGCTCCAGCATGATCAGCTTGCGGCCTGCCACCCAGGGCTCGTCCAGCAGCGCAAGCGGCACGCGCGTCGTCTTGCCGGCACCGGGCGGCGCGACCAGAACGGCATTGGGGTTCTGGCGCAAAGCGGCGATCAGCCCCGGCAGGGCCTCATCGATCGGCAGGGGCATGTCGAAGTCGCGCATCGGGCTCATCTGCCGCGAGGCGGCGGCAGATGCAACCATCGACGGGTGATGCGGCCAGCCCGCTTCAGGCCGCCAGCGGCAGCCCGATGGCGAGTTGGTGGACCTCGACCTTGCCGCGCCTCACCACCACGCAGCCGTTGGCCGGGATGGCTTTCCAGCAGTCGCGGCGCTCGTCGACCGGCTCGGACGCGATCACCACATGGCTGGCCTGCTCGCAGTAGTACAGCGTCGGCGGTTTGGGATCGCTCGACCAGCGGAAGGCGTGGATGGTCTCGCCATCGGAAAGCCCTGCCGCAAACCGCAGCGGCTCGCTGACACCGGTGTCCCGCATCAGCGCCACCGCGTCGGCCAATGCCTCGGACATTGCCGTGATCGGGTCCATTCCGGCCCTGATCCGGCCCAGCGCGATCAGGAACAGGGCTTCGGAATCGGTCGTGCCGGTTCGGGCCGCGTAAAGATCATCCGGGATCAGGGCTTCGAGCCGGCGCTTGATCGCGGCATAGCCGCCGATCTGGCCATTGTGCATGAACAGCCAGCGGCCATGCGAGAAGGGATGGCAGTTGGCGCGCGTCGAGGCGGTGCCGGTTGCAGCCCTGACATGGGCAAAAAACAGCGGCGAGCGCACCTGCCGGGCAATCGATATCAGGTTCTCGTCGGACCAGGCCGGCCGGATCTCGCGGTACAGGCCAGGCTCCGGCCTGTCGCCATACCAGCCAAGGCCGAAGCCGTCGCCGTTCGTGCCGGTCTTGGCCTCGGTCGCGTGGATCGACTGGTGCACCAGCGAATGGCACGGCGAGGACACGAACTCCTCAAGGAAAACAGGAATGCCCTGATAGGCGAGAAAGCGACACATCCGTTCGGCCCAGCCCCCAGCCAGCGCAAGCTGACACAGGTTGAAGCTTGCCACAAAGGCCATGAACAGCCGGTGAAGACTGGCACCGCGATTGGCAGCGCCGCTCAGTCATCGCAAGTGAAGTCGACCTTCGTGGTCTTGCGCGAGCGCCCGAGCCTGACATCGACCTCAAGCGCACCGCACGTGGCGCTGTCCAGCAGGAAGGCCTTGTGGCTCTTGCCGTCCTCGCCGAACTGGAAACCGCCATAGGCGCGCTTGAGCAGCACGCGTGGCCCGGTTTTGGCGACCTGCGTGACAGTCACCGAGGCCATGTCCCGAGCAATCTTGTCGGATGACCTGGCATTTTTCGGCCCGGTGAAGGCCAGGGTCACCAGCACAGCCTCGGCAGGCTCGCCAATGTCGCCTTCACCCTTGGGGGTATTCACGAAAGTCTTCTTGGAGCCGGCAACGTTCTCGGACAGCGAACCGGAGCGCTCCTTGAACAATTGGAGCCGAATATCGTCGATGGCAACCTGTGCCGATACGTCAGCGCTGGAGGCGATGATCAGGAACCCACCTGCAAGAAGGCTGCGATACATGCGAAGGAACCTCCAGGTAGCCGTATAATGAGTGTTCGGCCGGATTTATATTGCCGCGCGCCTCCCCATGCCCCAGCCCGGAAACAATTGCTAGACCCCGCAGGTAGGTTTAAGGCCCGCAAAGCACAAAAGTAGCGCGGATCAGCCATCGCTGGCCGGCGTTGCAGGGATCCGGGAGAATCCAATGTTGGCAAATCTGGTGATGGCATTTCTGGCGGCGGCCTTTGTGCTGCTCCCCGAGCAGGCTCAGGCGGCAGCCGCGATTGATGGCAGCGGCATGTCCCTGCTCTGGGTGATCCCGTTTGCCGGGCTGCTCCTGTGCATCGCCACCGGCCCGTTGCTGTTCCACCACGTCTGGGAACACCACTACGGCAAGATCTCGGCCTTCTGGGCCGCGATGGTGATCATCCCGCTCTATCTGAGTTTCGATGCCTCTGCGGCCACCAAGGGCATCGCCTTCGCCATGCTGCTGGAATATGTGCCCTTCATCATCCTGCTGTTCGCCCTCTACACAGTGGCTGGCGGCATTTTCGTGCGCGGCAATATCCACGGCTCGCCGCTGACCAACACAGGGATCCTTGCCATCGGCACGATCCTCGCCAGCTTCGTCGGCACCACAGGGGCATCGATGGTGCTGATCCGTCCGATCATCCGCGCCAACGACAACCGCGCGCACAATGTGCACGTCGTCGTGTTCTTCATCTTCCTCGTCTCGAACGTGGGGGGCGCACTGACGCCGCTGGGCGATCCGCCGCTGTTCGTCGGTTTCCTGAAGGGCATCAGCTTCTTCTGGACGACAACCAACCTGTTCACGGAGACGGTGCTGGTGGCTGGCATCCTGCTGGCGCTGTTCTATGTCTATGACAGCTATCTCTACAAGAAAGAGGGCGTCATCGCCCCGGATCGCACACCGGATTCCAAGGTGCGCATCATGGGTCTGGAAAGCCTCGTCTTCGTGGCCATCATCATTGGCGCCGTGCTGCTCCGGGCCGAGTGGAAGCCGGGCATCAGCTTCAAGGTGCTTGGTGTCGACCTGGCGCTTCAGGACATCGCGTCGAACCTGATCATGCTGGCCGCAGCGTTCGCCTCGCTCAAGTTTGCCCGCAAGGAATACCGCGAGGCCAATGGCTTCAACTGGGGCCCGATCCTGGAGGTGGCCAAGCTCTTCGCCGGCATCTTCGTCTGCATCGTGCCGGTCCTCGCCATCCTGGCTGCCGGCAAGGGCGGCGCTGCGGCACCGCTGGTGGCGCTGGTGACCAACCCGGATGGCAGCCCCAACAACGTCATGTACTTCTGGCTGACGGGCGCGCTTTCGTCGTTCCTCGACAATGCGCCGACCTATCTGGTGTTCTTCGAACTGGCTGGTGGCAACCCGCAGGAGCTGATGGGCAAGCTTGCCATCACGCTGGCGGCGATCTCGACAGGCGCGGTCTACATGGGCGCCAACACCTACATCGGCAACGCGCCCAACTTCATGGTCTATGCCATCGCCAAGGACATGGGCGTGAAGATGCCAAGCTTCTTCGGCTACATGCTCTGGAGCGGCGCGATCCTGATCCCGATCTTCGTACTGGTGACCTTCATATTCTTCCGCTGAGGGGGTTCTGACGCACCGGTGTCTACGTTCGGGCGGAACTCATGGCAGGTGGCTCGTCGGCCCTCTGGACGGTCTGCACGGCCTTTCCGCGGCGCGCGCTTCGGTGTCAGCGCCGTCTCAGGCTGGCAAGATGGGCGATGATGTCATCGAGTTCGGTCCGGGTGAACTGAAGGCGCGGCATCTGCCCGTGTGGCGTCTGCAGGAATACCCGCATGGAGAGTTCGGTAAAGGACGGCATGTTGGCGACCGCGCCGAAGTCGGGCGGCGTCCGGTTCGGGTCATTGTCCCGTTCCGAGATGCGATGGCATTGCGCGCACTCCGCCGACGCGATGACGCGCCCTGCAGCTGGATCTCCGAAGCCTTGCGCACCCGCTGGCATCACCACCGGAGACACAAGGGCGCACGCGAAGACCATCGATGAAAGGCCAAATGCCCCTATTGCCGTCGTGACCGATTTTCGTCCCATATCACTGAACCTACGCAAGTCAGAGGCAGCGATCCTTGATGCAGCTCATACTCGCAGCCTGCAATGGTGCGAAGCTGCGGCCACGGTTGCGCCGCCGAAGGGCTGTCTGGCGGTGTGACCCGTGAAATCCAGGAGGCGACCGCCGCCACTTCCTGATGTCGCGTTGGATTCAGGATTGGCCGATACAGGGAGTCCGGATGAGCACCTATCGGCTGGACAAGCTTTTTGATCCTCTCAGCGTTGCCGTCGTCGGTGCAAGCCCGCGCGCCGGGTCACTCGGCGGCATCGTGCTGAGCGGCTTGCAGCAAGGCGGCTACCGGGGTGCGCTCTATGCCATAAACCCGAAGCACGATGCGGTCTTCGGCATTCCCTGTCACGCGTCGCTGGGCGCGTTGGCGAGCGCACCGGATCTGGTCATCGTCACAACGCCGGCGCATGCCGTGCCGGATGTGATCGACGATGCCATCGGGGTTGGCGCGCAGACGGCAATCGTGCTGACGGCCGGTCTCGGCCATGGCCCAGCCTCGCTGGCCGAAACCATCGGGCTTCGGGCACGCGCCGCTGGCCTGAGGCTTGTTGGCCCCAATTGCCTGGGCGTGCTCGCCCCGCGCGCCAGCCTCAACGCCAGCTTCGCAAGGCAGTTGCCGCGGCAAGGGCCCGTTGCTCTCATCTCCCAGTCAGGAGCCATTGCAGCGGGCGTGGTCGAGTGGGCCATCCAGCGCCAGGTCGGATTCTCGGGTGTTGTATCGCTTGGTGATGCCATCGATGTCGATTTCGGCGACTGTCTGGACTATTTTGCCGAAGACGCCTCCACCAGTGTGATCGTCCTCTATGTGGAGGCGATCACCAATGCCCGCAAGTTTCTGTCGGCTGCCCGCAAGGCTGCCCGCATCAAGCCCGTCATCGTGATCAAGGCTGGACGGCACGAACAGGGAGCGAGGGCCGCTGCGACGCATACAGGCGCACTGGCCGGCTCCGATCTGGTCTACGACGCCGCATTCAGGCGGGCCGGGTGCCTGCGCGTGTTCGATCTGGATGATCTGTTCACGGCCATCAGCACGCTTGCGGTGCGGAAGCCTTTTGCCGGTGACCGGCTGGCGATCCTGACCAATGGCGGCGGGCTTGGCGTCCTGGCTGTCGACAGGCTGGAAGATGTCGGCGGCAAGCTTGCCGCGATCTCCGAAAACACCCTGACCCAGCTTGATGCGGCCCTCCCGGCCACATGGTCGCGCGCCAACCCGGTTGACGTCATCGGCGATGCACCGGCCCGGCGTTATGCCGATGCCATGAGTTTGCTTCTGGCAGACGACGGCAACGATGCCGTTCTGGTGATGAACTGCCCGACCGCGCTGACCTCTGCGCAAGATGCAGCCGACGCGGTGATCGCAGCAGCGAAGGCCACAGGCGGAAACGGGGCGGGCACCAAGCCCGTCTTCAGTGTCTGGCTTGGTTCCGCGCCGGATCGGAAGCAGCAGTTCGAGGATGCGGGTATCCCGAGCTACGACACCGAAGCTGCGGCCATTGCCGGCATCACCCAGCTGATGACGCTGCAGCGGACCGGCGCTGCGCTCCTGGAGATTCCGCCACCGCTCAGCGAGAGCATCGCGCCTGACCGAGACAAGGCCCGAAACGCCATCCAGAGGGCCGCAGCCGAGGCACGCACGTGGCTGAACCCGGTCGAGGTCAGCGATCTGCTCGACGCCTACGGCATCACCGCAACTCCTGTCAGGCTTGCCGCCGATGGCCGGCACGCTGCCAGCGTCGCAGGCGAATTCCTCGCCAGGGGCGAACCCTGCGTGGTCAAGATCCAGTCACGCGACATCGTCCACAAGTCCGATGTCGACGGGGTGCGGCTTGGCCTGGCTTCAGCGGAAGCGGTGCAGCAGGCGGCTGACGGCATCCTCGCCCGGGCCCGCGTGTCCAGGCCCGATGCCCGCATCGATGGCGTGACCGTCCAGCCCATGATCCTGAGGCCCCATGCCCGCGAGCTGATCATCGGCGTTGCTGTCGATCCGACCTTCGGTCCGGTGATCCTGTTCGGCCATGGCGGCACGGCGGTCGAAGTGATCGACGACAAGGCCATGGCCCTGCTGCCTCTCGATCTGGCAAAGGCACGCGACCTGATCGCCGGCACGCGCGTTTCGCGCCTGCTTCGTGGGTATCGCAATGTGGCGGCCGCGGATGCCGGGATCATTGCGGACATCCTGGTGCGCGTCTCGCGGCTGATCGAGGATCAGCAGGAGATCATCGGCATCGACCTCAATCCGGTCTTTTGTGACGAGAAGGGTGCCGTGGCGCTTGATGCGCGGGTCCAGATTGCGCTCGGCAGCAGCGATCTTCCGGGCCGGCGGGATTTTGCCATCCGGCCCTATCCGCGGGAACTTGAGGCCATTGCCACATTGCCGGACGGCTCGCGGATCGCCGTTCGGCCCCTGAGGGCAACGGATGCCCATGCCATTTTAGACATGCTCGGGCACTGTTCGGCGGATGATCTTCAGATGCGCTTCTTCGCAGCCATGCGCTCGGTCGACATGGTGCTGATCGCCCGCCTGACCCAACTCGACTACGCCAGGGAAATGGCCTTCGTCGCCATCGATCCGGCATCGCACGACATCCTCGGCGTGGCACGTCTGCATGGTGACGCCAACCATGACCAGGCCGAGTATGCGATCATCATCCGTTCCGACCGGCAAGGCAGGGGGATCGGTCACGAGCTGATGACACGGCTGGTCGCCTTTGCACGGGCCGAGTCCTATCGTGCCATCACCGGGCAGGTCCTGGCCGAGAATGGCCGCATGCTCGACATGTGCCGAAAGCTCGGCTTTCAGGTCACGCAGAACGAAACGGGCGACAGCACGCTGATGGTGCAATATCGGCTCTGACAATGGCACCGCTGCGGCGGCCCGCGCTGCGACATCCTTCGCTCTTCGTCACGTGGCAGCGCTTCAATACCTTGATGAGGGTCAGCGTTTGCTGGCGATATCCAGCCTAGGGTCCCCCGGCAACGGACTGAAAAAGGGGACTCGTCATGATCACCAATGTTGGGACCATCGATCGCATCTTGCGTGTCATTGCGGGCGTTGCACTGATCGCCTTCGCACTGGGATACATTTTCCCGGCAACCGGATGGAACTGGATCGGCTGGATCGGCGCTGTGCCCATCCTGACAGCCGTGTTCGGCACCTGCCCGGCCTACACGATCATGGGCCTGTCCACATGTCCGGCAAAGCCGGCCTGATATCCCTTCCCGGGACGGATCGGGTGATTGCGTCCTTGATGCCGCCACGTTTCAGCATGAGCGTGCTATTCCTGCCTTGGTGAGTTGTTGGGAGCGGCACGTTCCAGGATGCAATCCAACCCGGCGACACCTGAGGTGAAAATGGCGCGCGTCCGCGAAGAGTTCGACGGCAGGGCATTGCCGCCGGGTATTGCCGCGGTACGCATCAGCAATCTTGGGGTGCCGGATCTCGGGATGCCGCAGACCTTCGCCAGGCGACAGGTCGTGTGCCACCATGGCGACCCGGCCACGCATCTGTTCTGGGTCGAACAGGGCGCGGTGATGGTGCAGCAGTACCTGGAGGATGGTCGCCGCCAGCTGGTCGACATCGTGCTGCCCGGTGGCATCTGCGGCCTGGCGCATGATCATGTGTATTCCGCCACCTGCGAGACCTTGCAGCCATCGGTGTTGCGCGCCTGCCGCAAGAGCGAACTTGAGCGCCACGCCGAACTTGGCTGGGTGGTCGAGCATCAGGTCGAGCGCCAGCTTTGCGCGGCGCAGGAACATGCCCTGGGCCTGGGTCGCATGACGGCCCATGAGAGGGTCTGCGCGCTGCTTTCGCGATTTGCCGGGCAACGCGCGAAGTCGCGTGTCGAGCGGCCATCCGACGATCTTTGCGTGTCCATCCAGCTGCCGCTGACGCGCGGCGAGATCGGCGACTATCTCGGCCTGTCGCTGGAGACGGTTTGCCGCACGATGACCGACCTTCAGCGCAAGGGCGTGATCACGATTGGCCGCCATCATGGCGAACTGGTGATTCACAACGCCAGGCGACTGAAGCGCCTCGGCGGTTCGTGCGATCAAGCCTGAGCAAGCCGCCAATCCGGAAGCGGTGACGCTTCACGAAAGCACGTCAGCGCTCCGGCTCCCGGCCCGTCGCGACGCAATCGCCACGGGGCCGGCCGCAGATTCGTCCATCAGCCGCGTCTCGCCAGTGCACTGCAGGACGCGGTTCTCCAGACCTTGACGCCATAGCGGCTGGTCTGGCCGTCGGCCTTCATCGCCGTGGTTGCAGGTGCGTCGTCGGTCTGCCGTGTTGCCAGCCTGGGTCGTCCGGCTGGACCGGATCGACCGAAATAATGGTTCCGGCGGCGCCCTCGATGATGGCGCTGGCGTCCCTGAGCGCTCCGATGCCGGCCCGCTTGCCGGTCTTGTTGACAAATCCGCAGGCCGCACGAACCTTCGGGCCCATCGATCCGGGTGCGAACTCCCGGGTCGCGAGCGCGCGCGTCGTCACATGCCTGACAGCCCGGGCCATTTCCGTGCCCCAGTCGAGATAGAGCGCATCAACGTCGGTGAGCATCACCAGCCAGTCGGCGCGGAGCTGACGGGCGAGAAGGGCGCTGGCGCCATCCTTGTCGATCACGGCCTCGATCCCGGTCAGGCTGCCATCCTCCAGCTCGATCACGGGAATGCCGCCCCCGCCCGTGCAGATCACGATCACATTCTTCTCGATCAGCATTTCGATGACACGCGCCTCAAGGATTTCGAGCGGTGCAGGCGATGCCACCACGCGCTGCCAACCATCGGCATTTGCGGCGACCCGCCAGCCGCGCTCGGCTGCCAGGGCGCGCGCCTCGCTCTCGGCATAGATGGCACCGATCGGCTTTCCCGGCTTGCGAAAGGCAGGATCATGGCGATCAACCCGGACTTGCGTCAGAAGGGCTGCGACCAGAGCCCCGCCGGGCAGCACGTTCATCAGTTGCCGTTCGATCAGATAGCCGATCATGCCGGCGCTCTCTGCATCCGGCACATCAAGCGGATAGGGGATGTCCGGCGTGGCCGCAGCCTGAAGCGCCAGCAACCCGACCTGAGGGCCGTTGCCGTGCGTGATCACGACCTGATGGCCGGCGGCGCACACCGGTGCCAGAGCCGCAGCCGCGTCCCGGATGCCACGCGCCTGATGGTCCCCCGCCAGCGTTTCGCCGTGCGGAAAAAGGGCGCTGTCACCGAGGGCAAAGACAATGCGCATGTTCTGGCTTCCTGTTCACCCGGACACATCAAGCGCACGAATCTTGCGTCGCTTGCCTGTCACATTCCTTGCGCTGGCTCAGAAATCGCCAGGTTCGCAAAGGATCGACACGCGCCCGATGGGAAACGCTCGACCATGTGCCGCCGGGCAGGGCAGGGCAGCGGAGAAGGAACACCGCTATCTGTCGATCGATTCATGCCTCGCGGACCTGAATGCCTTGGTTGACGATGTCGGCGCGCCTTGCGCACTGGCCGGGCGGAGCCGCATTCCCTGCGCGGCATCAATGATCCCTTGAACCTGGAACCGATAGGATATGCCCGGTGGAGCACGTTTGATCCCCGATGAGAGGGCCAGAGGCATGATCAGGCATTGTCCAGTCCGGTTGGGCCTCGGGAATGGTTGAACCCAGTCCGAACACTCCGGCGCTGTGGGGCAGTCTCGTGGTGAAGCCGGATGCTGACGCGCACAAGTATCGGCGCGGACACTGCCTCGTGGTCAGCGGGCCCGAGTTCAGGACCGGAGCATCGCGCCTTGCGGCCGTCGCCGCGATGAACAGTGGCACCGGTGCAGTCACGATCGCGGGCACCAAGGCCGCCTTGCGGGTTCATGCTGCCCACCTGACAGCCATCATGCTGGAGCCGGTCACGGGGCCGGGGCAACTCGCGTCGTGGATCGCCGCCCGCCGTCCGTCCGCCGCCGTGATCGGCCCCGCTGCCGGGGTCGGTCACGCGACGCTTGGTCTGCTGGGTGTGCTGCAGGCGGCGGCTGTTCCTGTGGTGATCGATGCGGACGCACTGACATCGCTGGGTGCGCAGCCGGGCCTGCTGGCGGGACGCATCCAGCCCGCCTCGCCCATGGTCCTGACCCCGCATGCGGGGGAGTTTGCCCGGCTGTTCCGCGATCTTGACCAGGACACGGGCTTTCGCTCCCTTTCCGATGCGAGGCGGCTGTCAAAGATCGAGCAGACCCGCGCAGCGGCCCGCATTGTCAGGGGTGTCGTGGTCTACAAGGGCCGCGAGACCGTGATCGCCGACGAAGAAGGACGCGCCGCGGTCAACACCAACGCCGGGCCGGAACTGGCCGTTGCGGGCTCGGGAGATGTCCTTGCCGGAATCATTGGGAGCCACCTCGCCATGGGCATGCCGCCATTCGAGGCTGCTGCCAGCGCCGTCTGGCTGCATGCCACGATAGGCGCCGACATCGGACTTGCGCTGACCGCCGACAGGCTGGCAGCTCGCATCGAGCCCATTTTCGCACGCAAGGACATTCAGCGCGGCTGAGGCGCGGTCGCAGGCCGGAGACCGATCATCGTGCTGCTCCTCGATCACGAATGCCAGTTTGAGGGTCGCGTGACAGGCGGCGATCTTCCTAACACTGATCGGCATCAGCGAAGGCCCGTCTGAACTGCGTCAATGAACGATCCTGGCTTCAAGGCGGTGCGGCGCCGCACCAGCGGCAGAAACACGGGTGAGCATCATGGCGGCAAGGATGAAGGCGGCAGTGTTCGTGGAACCCGGCCGGATCGTTCTCGATGACAGACCCATGCCCGAGATCGGCCCCCTTGATGCGCTGATCCGGATCACCACGACGACAATCTGCGGAACCGATGTTCACATTCTCAAGGGTGAGTATCCGGTCAGGCCCGGACTGATCATCGGCCATGAGCCCGTCGGCGTGATCGAGAAGCTCGGCTCGGAGGTCAAAGGCTATCGTGAGGGCCAACGCGTGATTGCCGGTGCCATCACCCCATCTGGCCAATCCAACGCGTCCCTCTGCGGCTGTCATTCGCAATGCGGGCAGGGCACCAAGCATGGCTGGAAGCCGCTCGGCGGTTGGCGTTTTGGCAACACCATCGACGGATCACAGGCGGAATTTCTCTGCATGCCTGACGCGATGGCCAATCTTGCCGCGGTTCCCGATGGCCTCGATGACGAGCAGGTGCTGATGTGTCCGGACATCCTGTCCACCGGGTTTTCCGGAGCCGAGTCAGGCCATATCCGCATCGGCGACACGGTCGCGGTCTTTGCACAGGGGCCGATCGGGCTGTGCGCGACAGCGGGCGCGCGGTTGATGGGGGCGACGACCATTATCGGCGTCGAGACGCTTCCCGAACGCGCCGCGATGGCGAAGCGCATGGGGGCCGACCACGTCGTCGACTTCAAGACGAGCGATCCGGTTGCTGAAATCATGAGACTGACCGACGGGCGCGGGGTCGATGTCGCAATCGAGGCACTTGGTACCCAGGGCACGTTCGAGGCGGCGTTGCGCGTGCTGCGCCCAGGCGGAACGTTGTCATCGCTCGGGGTCTACTCCGGGGACCTGACGATCCCGGTTGGCCCATTCTCAGCCGGGCTTGGCGACCACACGATCCGCACCTCACTCTGCCCCGGCGGCAAGGAGCGCATGCGACGCCTGATGGACGTCGTAGCGTCAGGCCGTGTCGACACCCGGGCGTTGGTCACGCACCGCTTCAAGCTCGACGATATCGAGAAGGCATACGACCTGTTCGCCCATCAGCGCGATGGCGTGCTGAAGGTCGCCATCACACCATGACAGGGATGGCCAACGGCCGCCGGCTGCCACGCGTCTGCACGCGCCCTCGACAAGGGCGAGGCGCAGCCCTCCGGGCGTTCAGCTGTTGAAGCGGACGCTTCCGGCATCCGCTACATCATAGCCGGTCAGCAACTCAGCATGGCGGCGGAACTCCGGCCCGCGCATCAGGGCCAGGAGTTTCTGCGCCGCCGTCTCGAAATAGGTGCGGCGACGCATGACCAGATCGAAGCGCTCCGAGGCGAGCGGCACAAACCCGAGGCCGTTCGAGACCGCAGTCGCGCGGGTGGCGACGCCGCAATCGATCTCGCCTGCCCGGATGGCGAAGGCGAGGTCCTGACCCGTCGCGAACGGCTCACCGATCCTGTTGAAGGCGTCGAGCGTGAGGCTGGATGACGTCGCCAGCCGATCCAGCAGCAACTGGGCACCTGCGCCGCCCTGACGAACCCCGAGCCGGGCCCGCGTCATCGCGATGTCACCGAGCTTTGCCAGCTTCAGCGGATTGCCCGGTGAGGTCAGCAGACCCTGTTCACGGCGGGCGAAAACGATGATCACCGCATCTTTCAGCCGGGCATGGGCCTTCACCGCCGCGATGTTGGCGTCGTCGTCTGGCTCCTCCCCCGGGCTCTGGCCGTGGATGTGGATCGCCGCCATGGCGACCTCGTTGCGGTCAAGCCGGTCAAGCCCCGCCGTGGATCCTTCGCTGAGCAGGGCAAGCCCGCAGGCCGAGCGCCGCACAGCCCATTCCAGCAGCGGATCATGGCTGCCGCCGATGATCGACGGTGGAGCCAGCGGCGTGAAACCGTCCGGATGGGCGAGGCCCGCCTCGACCCAGCGATCCAGCGCGGCGCGCGGAAACAGCCATTTGCCCGTGACCTTCGAGCAGGGCACGGCCCCGTTGGCGACCAGCTCGTAGAGCTTGCGCTCCTTGATGCCGAGATAGGCAGCGGCCGCTTCGGTGCTGAGATAGGTATCCATGTCGTTTGACTGCTTTTGGCTGCATGAATTCCGAACTTGAATCTTTGTAAGGAAAATCCATAAGAAAGCCAGTCAGAATTCCAGCATTCCCGGGACAGATGGACATCTCAAGCACCTTCGCAGCCGCCTTCGGGCTGATCGTCGGCCTCGATCCGCAATTCCTGCAGATCGTCGGGCTGTCGCTGCGTGTCACGCTGACGGCGGTGTTGCTCGCCGCGCTGATCGGGTTGCCTTTGGGCGCGCTTCTGGCCGTGGCGCGCTTTCCGGGCCGCTCGGCGCTGATCGTGCTGGTCAACGGGCTGATGGGCCTGCCGCCCGTCGTTGCGGGGCTGATCGTGTTCCTCGCGTTGTCACGGTCCGGCCCGTTTGGATCGCTGGGATGGCTGTTCTCGCCGACGGCGATGGTCATCGCGCAGACCTTGCTGGTGCTGCCCATCGTCATTGCGCTGACGCGCGGGACCATCGAAGACTTGTGGAGCGAGTACCGGGAGCATCTCACGTCGCTTGGCCTCACGGGCTGGCGGGCGATCCCGACCTTGCTGTGGGATGGACGTTTTGCCCTGGCGACAGGCTTGCTGGCCGGCTTCGGGCGCGCCAGCGCCGAGGTTGGCGCGGTGCTGATCGTTGGCGGCAACATCGCCGGCTACACGCGAACCATGACAACGTCGATCGCGCTGGAGACCTCCAAGGGCGACCTGCCGCTGGCTCTGGGCCTGGGTCTGGTCCTGATCGCGCTGACGCTGGCCATCAATGCTGCCGCCTATGGCGCGAGCCGCATTGGCGCGCGGTTCGCGGGGTGATGGCCATGCGTGATATCGCAAGCATCTTGCCGCTCTCGGTTCAGGAGCTGTCCTTCGAAGCGGATGGCAAGCGCCTGGTCGATGATGTCAGCTTCGTGCTGCCCAAGGGTGGCGTCACCGCCATCATCGGCCCGAACGGTGCAGGCAAATCGCTCACCTTGCGGCTCTGCCATGGATTGCTGAAGCCGAGCGCGGGCACGATTCGCTGGCAGGCCCAAAACGGCCGCCATCGGCATGCCATGGTCTTCCAGCGCCCGGTGATGCTGCGCCGCTCGGCCCGGGCCAACATCAGGCACGCGCTGGGTGCCGTGGGCGTGGCGGATGCATCGTCGCGGGCTGACACCGCTCTCGCCCGTTTCGGGCTGGCGGCGCTGGCAGAGCGCCCGGCGCGGCTGATGTCCGGCGGCGAGCAGCAGCGCCTCGCCATCGCGCGGGCCTGGGCGCTGGAGCCGGAGGTGCTGTTCCTCGATGAACCCTCCTCGCAGCTCGATCCCGGCGCGACCCGGCAGATCGAGGAGGTCATCGCAGCGCTGGCTGCTGAAGGCATGACCATCCTGATGACCACCCATGACCTTGGGCAGGCCCGGCGGCTGAGCCAGCGCATCCTGTTCCTCAACCGCGGGCGTCTGATCGACGACGCGCCGACCGAAATCGTCTTTGCGGGCAAAGCCTCGGCGGATGCCCGCGCCTTCATCGCCGGAGACCTGCTCTGGTGACCGCGATCCAAAACAACGGAGGAATACGACCATGTTGACCAAACGCAGCCTTCTGGCCTTGGGCTTCGGCCTCGCCCTGACATCCTCGGTGCTGGCTCAGGCCACGCTCACGGCCCCGCCGCCAGCCCAGACCGCAGCGCCGGCTGCCCAAACGCGCTTCATCACGGTGTCGTCGACGACATCGACCACGGATTCGGGCCTGTTCAACCACCTGCTCCCGGCCTTCAAGGCAAAGAGCGGCATCGAGGTTCGCGTCGTCAGCCAGGGCACGGGACAGGCGCTGGACACCGGCCGCCGCGGCGATGCCGACGTGGTGTTCGTGCATGCCCGCGCGCAGGAGGTGAAGTTCGTCGAGGACGGCTTCGGCGTCGAGCGCAAGCCGGTGATGTACAACGACTTCGTGCTGATCGGGCCGAAATCCGACCCTGCCGGCATCAAGGGATCGAAGGACATCGCCGCCGCGCTGAAGGCCATCCAGGCCAAGGCTGCCCCGTTCGTCTCGCGCGGCGACAAGTCCGGCACCCATGCGGCTGAACTCAACCTGTGGAAAGTGGCCGGCGTCGAGATCGAACAGGCCAAGGGGCCGTGGTATCGCGAGATTGGCCAGGGCATGGGCGCGGCGCTCAACACATCGGGCGCGATGAACGCCTATGTGCTGTCAGACCGCGCCACCTGGATCAACTTCAAGAACCGTGGCGATCTGGAAATTGTCGTCGAAGGAGACCGCCGACTGTTCAACCAGTACGGCGTCATCCTCGTCAATCCGGCGAAGCACACCCATGTCAAGAAGGCTGATGGCCAGGCCTTCATCGACTGGCTTGTCGGACCCGAAGGCCAGAAGTCCGTTGCCGACTACAAGATCAACGGCGAACAGCTGTTTTTCCCCAATGCCACACAGCCGGGGGTCTGAGGTGAACCGACGTAGCGCGCTCACCGTGATGGTCGCATTCGCCGTGTCTTCTGCTGTGATGTTGTCGGGCACCCTGGCGCAGGCCCCCGCTCCCGCCGGGGAACCTCGCCCGGCGGCTGTCTGGGGCACAGGCCCCAATCAGCTTCGGATTGCCACCGGAAGCCCTGGGGAACTTGGGCTCCTGGAAGCGATTTCCACTGACTTCGCTCGGCGAAATGACGCCTCCGTGATCTGGTTCCGGGCCGGTTCCGGCCAGGCCATGAACCTGCTCAAGGAGCGCAAGGTCGACATGGTGCTGGCTCATGCGCCGCCGGCCGAACGGCGCGCCCTGTCGGAAGGCTGGGCGACCGGGCGGCAACTGATTGGCTCCAACGAGTTCTGGATCGTGGGGCCTGCGAATGACCCGGCAAAGATCGCGGATGCAAAGGATGCGGTCGAAGCCTTTCGCCGGATTGAGGCGGCCAAGGCGAAGAAGGTGACGCGTGCCGACAACTCCGGCACGCACCAGAAGGAGATGGAGATCTGGAAACTCGCCGGCCTCGAGCCGAAGGGCGACTGGCTGATCCCGACCCGCGACTTCATGACTGCGAGCCTCAAGCGTGCCAACACCGAAGGGGCCTATTTCCTCACCGACAGCTCCACCTTCGTGGCGGAACGCAAGGAACTGCCGGGCTTGAAGGTCCTGTTCCGGGGCGGGCAGGTGCTGATGAACCCCTACCATACGCTGTGGCTCAAGGACCCGACGCCGGGCACGCCGCTCGCCGAGCGGTTTCTTGCGCATCTGATGTCCGAGGACATCCAGAATTTGTTGCGGGTGTATGGCAAGGACCGTTACGGCGAGGCGATGTATAATGATGCCCGCGTCTCGCGCGAGCGGTGGCCGTTCGACCAATGAGGAGAAGGCCATGACGATCGGCGGGCGCTGTCATGAACGGTATGGATCGCTGAGATGAGCCAGCATGATGCGACACGCCCTGGCGAGATGGAGGCGGAACTGCCTGACCGGATCGACGCGCGGGTCGTGTTCATCGGTGTCATCCGGACACCTTACCTGACGCGGGATGATTGTCCGCGTCAGGGCAAACCTGACGGTCCGATCTGCCGGATCGAGATCGCCGATCCCTGGAAGCCGGCCCTGAAAGGCCTCGACCGATTTGCGAGGGTCGAGGTGCTCTACTGGATGCACCACGCGCGGCGCGACCTGATTCTGCAAAGCCCTAAGTCGAACAGCGACACATTCGGCACATTCGCCTTGCGCTCGCCGGTCCGGCCCAATCCGGTCGCGACCTCTCTGTGCGAACTGGTCTCGGTGGAGAATGGCGCCGTGCTGGTGCGCGGACTCGATTGCCTCGACGGCACCCCCCTCATTGACCTCAAGCCCGACCGCTGCGGCTATTCACCGGTCGCGCCGCCCGGACCGGGCGAAGCGATACGCAGCGAGGTGGAGGGATCCAGGGGGAGCGCGACATGATCCTTTCCCGCCGCGCGCTGCTGGCCGCTGTGCCTGCAACCATCGCGATGCCGCATATCGCCCGCGCGGCAACCATGACTGACGGAGCCGGGCGCAGTGTGATGGTGCCGGCAAAGACAGAGCGCGTGTTCCCGGCAGGGCCGCCAGCCGCGATCAAGCACTATACCCTGCAGCCCAGCTCGCTCCTCGGCTGGCCGCGCGCCAATCGCGGCTCTGAACTGGTCTTCCTTGATCCGGAGGTTGGCACGCGTCCTGAGCTTGGCCGCCTGACCGGGCGCGGCAACACCACCAATCTGGAGGTTCTGCTGCAATTGAAGCCGGACCTTGTCCTGGATGTCGGCTCCGTCGCCCGCACCTTCGTCGAAACCGCTGACAGGGTGCAGGCCCAGACCGGCATCCCCTACGCGCTGCTGGACGGGCGCTTCGACAAGATCGCCGAGAGTTTCCGCCTCCATGGTCTGCTCACCGGTGAGCAGGCGCGCGCCGAGGAACTGGCGCGCTACTGCGAGGATGTGGTCCGCACCTGCCGGTCCCGCGTGGCGACGGTGCCGCAAGACCGGCGCCCGCGCGTCTACTACGCGCGTGGGCCGCGCGGCCTCGATACCGGGCTGGGCGGGTCGATCAATGTCGAGACCATCGAGTTCATGGGCGCAGTCAACGTCGCCGGCCAGACGCGCGGCGGGCTCGCCACGGTGTCGATCGAGCAGGTGTTGACGTGGGATCCGGAAGTGATCATCACCATCGATCAGGATTTCGCCACCAACGTCCGCAGCGATCCGTCCTGGGCCAGCGTGAGGGCCGTGCGTGAGCGGCGCGTGCATCTGTCGCCCAAGATGCCGTTCGGCTGGGTCGACTTTCCGCCTTCGGTCAACCGCATTCCCGGTTTGTGGTGGCTTGGAAAGCTGCTCTATCCGAACCTTTTTCCCGAAGATCTCAACGCCATGACCCGCGAATTCTACACCCGGTTCTACCACCGCACGCCAACCGATGCGCAAATCGCCTTCGTGCTGGAAGGGCGGGGATGAGCGAAGCGGCCGCTCCCGCGCCGGCCGGAACAGGCGCTGTCCGTTTTGTCTCCGGGCTGGGCCTGGCCACGTTGCTGCTGCTAGCCGGCATCATGCTCGCCTTTTCCGTCGGGCGCTTCCCGGTCAGCCTCGCCGATCTTGGCCTTGCGCTATGGTCAAGGCTTGTGGGGCAACCGTCCGGGCTCGCGCCTGCCGCCGAGGCGGTGATCTTCAACATCCGCGGACCGCGTGTCATCGCCGCGATCCTGTGCGGCGCTGCCCTGGCGGTCGCTGGTGCGGCCTTCCAGGGCCTTTTCCGCAATCCCCTCGTCTCGCCGGACATCCTGGGCGCATCGTCCGGCGCGGCGCTCGGGGCCGTAATCGGCATTTATTTTTCGCTTGGCATCTTCGGCATCCAGAGCCTCGCCTTCGCGGGCGGGTTGCTTGCGGTGGCGCTGGTCTACCTCATCGGCTCCGCTGTTCGGAGCGGCGATGCCGTACTCGTGCTCGTGCTGACCGGCGTCGTGATCGGCTCGTTGTTGGGCGCCGGCGTTGGCCTGATGAAATACCTCGCCGACCCCTACAACCAGCTGCCGGCGATGACGTTCTGGTTGCTTGGCTCGCTGTCCGGCACCGATCGCTCGGACCTGCTGCCATTGTTCGGGCCAGTTCTGGCCGGCACGCTCGTGTTGTTCGCGCTGCGCTGGCGCATGAATGTGATGTCGCTGCCGGAAGAAGAGGCACGCTCGCTCGGCCTCGCCACCGGGCGCTTGCGCATTGCCATTGTCGCAGCCGCGACACTGGTGACAGCGGCCAGCGTCGCGGCGGCGGGCGTCATCGGCTGGGTCGGACTGATCGTGCCGCATCTCGCCCGGTTCATCGTCGGCCCGGACTTCGGCAGGCTGATCCCGACCGCGGCCATCATGGGCGGGGGCTATCTGCTCCTCATCGATACGCTCGCCCGCTCGGCGGCGCAGGTGGAGATCCCGCTCGGCATCCTCACCGCCGTGATCGGCACGCCCTTCTTTATCTGGCTTCTCGTCAACGCCCGGAAGAGCTGGACATGACGCTTGCGGCCGAGAGGCTGAGCTTCGGCTATCCTGGCCGCACCATCGGCCGCGATGTCTCGCTCATCGTGAAGCCGGGCGAGGCAGTGGCGCTGCTGGGTCCGAATGGTGGCGGCAAGACCACGCTGCTCAAGACCATGCTGGGCCTTCTGTCGCTTCATGACGGCCAGGTGCTGCTCGAGGGGCGCCCCCTCTCGGCGATGTCGGTCGCAGAGCGGGCGCGGCTGATCGGCTACGTGCCGCAGGCCCATGCCGGTGCCTTTGCCTTCGCTGTGCGGGACGTGGTGCTGATGGGGCGCACCGCCCATCAGGGCTTGTTCGCCGGAGCTTCGGCTGCCGACCGGGCCGTTGCCGAGACCATGCTCGCGGAACTCGGCGTGGGCCACCTTGCCGGTCAGCCCTACACCCAGATTTCCGGCGGGGAACGGCAGCTTGTCCTCATCGCCCGCGCACTGGCGCAAGAGCCGCGCTACGTTGTTCTGGACGAGCCCACCGCCAGCCTCGACTTCGGCAACCAGGGCAAGGTCATGCGCCGGATCAAGGACCTGACCGGGCGTGGGCTCGGGGTGCTGTTCACCACGCACGACCCGAACCAGGCACTCCGGCATGCTGACCGGGTGGCGTTGCTCGGAAGCGGCAGGCTGCTGATCGACGGGGTTCCCGGCGAGGTGCTGATCGAGGAACGGCTCAAGGCGCTCTACGGCGCCGATGTGGAGACCGTGCAGGGTGCAGATTGTCGACAGCGGGCATTCCTCCCCGTTTGAGAACGGATCGAACGGCGTTTCCCGATACCTGCCGAGGGCCGCCCCATCGACCTCGTCAGGGCGGAGGAGGCGGCAAGCCTGTCCCGACTCCGGGCTGTGCTTTGTCCCGGATGACCCGCCGGTGAGCGCGTCACTTCGGCAGCGTGTCCTTGATGCCCTGGACGTAGAAGCTCATGCCGAAGACCTGCTCGTCGGAGAGACGGCCATTGCCCTTGCAATCCACCGTCTGGCCTGCGGCGTTGATCACCGGGCACTTGAACGGATCGAAGGCTCCGGACCTGATCGAGGCCTCGGTCGCTTCGGCCATCGCCTTCACATCGGCGGGCATGTTCACGTAAGGGCCCATCTTGACCTTGCCCTTGGCCAGCCCGTCGAAGGTGTCCTTCGAGGTCCAGGTTCCGTCGAGCACAGCCTTCACGCGCTCGATGTAGTAGGGGTTCCAGTCATCGATGATCGAGGTCAGGATGTTGTTCGGCGCGAACTGCGTCATGTCCGAGGCCTGACCGAAGGCGAACTTGCCGCGCTGGGCGGCGGCCTGCACCGGCGCCGGGCTGTCGGTATGCTGGGTGATCACGTCGGCGCCCTGATCGAGCAGCACCTTGGCAGCGTCGGCCTCCTTTGGTGGATCGAACCAGGAATTGACCCAGACCGTCTTGATCTCGATGTTCGGATTGACCGACTTCGCACCGAGATAGAAGGCGTTGATGCCGGCGATCACCTCCGGAATCGGGAACGCGCCGACATAGCCGACGGTGTTGGTCTTGGTCATCTTGCCGGCGATCTGGCCGGCGATGTAGCGCCCCTCATGGAACTTGGCCGAGTAGGTCGCCACGTTCGGTGCGCGCTTGAAGCCGGTGGCGTGCTCGAACTTCACGTCCGGGAAGCGCGCCGCCACGCGCAGAGTCGGCTCCATGTAGCCGAACGAGGTGGTGAAGATCAGCTTGTGGCCGGTCCGCGCCAGTTGCTCGATCACGCGGTCCGAGCCTGCTTCCGGCACCGTTTCGATGAACGTGGTTTCGACCCGGCCCGGAAAGGCCGCCTCGACCGCCTTGCGGCCGACATCATGCTGGTAGCTCCAGCCGAAATCGCCGACAGGGCCCACATAGATGAAGCCGATCTTGAGCTTCTCCTGGGCCTCGGCACCGGATGGCAGGATCGCGAGGGCCGTCGCCGCCAGCAAGCCGAACAGAACAGATTGTCTCATGGGTCCACCTCTGTGAAAAACCGGGCCATATGCGCCGGAGGCCAATCTACAGATTTTTTCAGCGAAAACAGAAGCGCTGTTTTGCCATCCGGGTTCTGACGGATGCAGCCCCGCCTCAGCGGGGCGGGGCGGGTACCTCGTGCCTGATCCAGGTCGAGAAGTCCGCGCCAGCGGGGGTCATGCGGGCGGTTTCGCTGATCGCGGCGCGCTGCTTCAGCGAATCGAAGGCCACGCCGGTGCCAAGCGCGCCCAGTTCATGGGCATACTCGGGCGCGCGGCCGGGCAGCAGGATGCGCCAGTCGGGGCCGAGCGCTGGCCACAGCTCCCGCGCCAGCCCGTAGGCGACCGTGGTGCAATTGTCGCTGAGCGTGCCATACCAGCGCGGCGTCGCCGCCAGCCGGTTGATCTCCCGCGCATAGGCCAGCAGCAGCGCTCGGGCCTTCTCGCGGCCGACATCGAGCCGGTAGAGCCTGACATCCTCGCGCCAGATGTCGGTCCGGAGCCTGACGATGTCCCGTTCATCGGCCACCACGATGGCGAGTTCATAGGATTTGAAGAAGCCGGCCAGCGCCGAATAGGTTTCGCCACGCTCGCGCCGGATCTCGACCGAGAAGGTCAGCGGCGGGGCATCATCGAACGTGATGCTGACCAGCACATGGGCGATCAGGGGCCCTGTCCAGTAGGAGAAGAACAGGTCGACGCCGGAGACGGACGCAAGATCGACGCTCCGTGTCTCCCAGCGCTCCTCGGCGATCTCCTCGCCCGATCCGGCCTCCTGATCCGGCAAGCTCGCGGTGGCGGGGCGCCACACGAAGTTGCGGACATGGCTGATGACGAGGCGGTCGCCGTCCAGCGTTGCGACCGGCACGCGCGACAGCGCGGTGGCCCAGAGCCGGTCATGGCGCGGCATGATGCTGGCCCACCACAGGGCAAGGGCTCCGAACAGGCCGGCCCAGAGGGCAAGGGCGATCCAGCGAAACGGTGCCGCCCGACGCACGCGCCAAAGGGACACGATGGCAACAAGGCCCAAGGTCGCAAAGCCCGTGGCAAGGATGCCGCCAAGCGGCGCGCGGAACCACAGCGCCAGGGCACCCCAGACGCCGGACAGCACCAGAAGAACCGACAGGGCGGAGCGGATGGCAAGGGAGGCCAGGCTTCCTGCCCGGCCAGCCGCCCGCTCGCCCGTGTGCGACACGCGACGATCAGGCCGCGAGGCTGTTGGTCGGCGCGGCGGCCTTCACGGCATCATCGACATGCGCCTCAAAGCGCTTGAAGTTGTCGCGGAACATGGCGACAAGCCGCTTGGCGGTCTCCGAGAACTCCGCCTTGTCCTGCCAGGTTTTCACCGGGTAGAGGATATGCGGCTCGACTCCGGGAACGGATGTGGGGACGGCAAAGCCGAAATACGGATCACGCCGGAAGTCCGCGCGTGACAGCGTGCCTTCGAGCGCCGCAGCCAGCAGCCGGCGGGTCACACGGATCGGCATACGCCGCCCGGTGCCGAACTTGCCTCCGGTCCAGCCGGTGTTGACCAGCCAGCAATCGACATGGTGCCGGTCGATCAGGTCGCGCAGAAGGTTGCCGTAGACCGATGGATGGCGCGGCATGAACGGCGCACCGAAGCAGGTCGAGAAGGTCGCTTCGGGGTCCTTCACGCCCTTCTCTGTGCCGGCCACCTTGGCGGTGTAGCCCGAGAGGAAGTGATACATCGCTTCCGCCCCGGTCAGCTTGGCAATGGGCGGCAGCACGCCGAAGGCATCGCAGGTCAGCATCACGATGTTCTTGGGGTGACCCGCCCGCCCGGTCTCGCTGGCATTGGGGATGAAATCGAGCGGATAGGCGCAGCGCGTGTTCTCGGTGCGCGAGGCGTCGTCGAAATTGGGCCGGCGCGTCAGCGGATCGATGATGACGTTCTCGAGCACCGTGCCGAAGCGTTCGGTCGTCGCGTGGATCTCGGGCTCCGCCTCGCGACTGAGGCGGATGGTCTTGGCGTAGCAGCCGCCCTCGAAGTTGAAGACCCCTTCAGGAGACCAGCCGTGTTCATCGTCACCAAGCAAGGTGCGGGTCGGATCGGCCGACAAGGTGGTCTTGCCGGTCCCTGAAAGGCCGAAGAACACCGCGACATCGCCCTTCGCACCGACATTGGCGGAGCAATGCATCGGCATCACGCCGGCGGCGGGCAAGGTGAAGTTGAGATAGGTGAACACCGACTTCTTCATCTCGCCGGCATAGGAGGTGCCGCCGATCAGCACGATCCTGCGGGTGAAATCGACAGCGATGATCGTTTCCGAACGGCAGCCATGGCGCTTCGGATCGGCCTTGAACGAGGGCAGGTCGACGATCGTCAGATCGGGCACATAGCCGGCCAGTTCGTTCGTTGCGGGCCGGATCAGCAGGTTGCGGATGAACAGCGAATGCCAGGCATACTCGGTGAAGACGCGGGCCTTGACCCGGTGGCCATGGTCCGCGCCACCATAAAGGTCCTGCGCGAACAGTTCCTTGCCCTCCGCGTGGGCCAGGAAATCGGCCAGCAGCGTCTCGAAATGGCCGGGCTCGATCGCGCCATTGTTGTCCCACCAGACGGTGTCCCCGGTGAGGGCATCGCGAACCGTGAACTTGTCCTTGGGCGAACGTCCGGTGTGGGTGCCGGTGTCGGCCACCAGCGCGCCACCATAAGCAAGCTGGGTTTCGCCGCGCTTCAGGGATTCCTCCGCCAGACGCGGCGCTTCGAGGTTCCAGTGAACGGTAGACAGGTTGCGAAATCCGAACGCGTCCGCGCTATGCGCTGCGTTGAACAGGCCGATGTTGTTCACCTGATATCCTCCTGAGCGGCGCATCTGTGAGCGGTCGCGCGCCTGTGTGCCAAATCAATTGCCAGAGCGACGATCGGACCACGCGCTCATACGCTTCGCCGCGGCCGTTCTCAAGTGCGAGGTAGTGAGGGTTCTGTGTCCAAAAGGCGAATGCTGTGGGCTTTGGCTGCCTATGGTGAACCGACCCGGTCAGCCGACAGCAGGGGACTGCGACGAGGCGATGCGCGCGGTCCTTGCCATTCCAACAAGCTGGCGATGCACATCATCCGGGCCGGTCGCCCGCTGCTCGAACTCCAGCCGGGCGAGATCGGTGCCGTGCCCGATCTCGAAGCCGTCCGGATCAACCCCGAGCAGGCGCCATGGCCCCGCCTCGCGCCTGGCCAGCACATGGCCGTAAAGGCCCACGGCGGCAGCGTGATCCTCGTTCATATGCGCGATGATCCCCGGTTCCGCGGCGATGAGCGCTTCCGCACCGCCCGTGTCGGTGAGCACGTCGGCGGGGAAGAGTTCATAGGCCTTGCCAAAGCCACCATTCAGGCTGGCTGACCGGACCTGCATGCGGATGAACAGGAAATCCGGAAAGTCGACATAGAGCGCGGCCTTGGGCTGCCGCGCCAGAAAGCGTCGCCGGATGCGCTCGGCGTCGCCGGAGTTGCGGTCGACCACCTGCGCCTCGGCCATCACGCTGATGCGCGGATGGGCGAGCGGGTCGCCCTTGCCTGTCCGCGTGAACAGCAGGCAGCAGCGCGGATCGGCCAAGAGGTTGCCCGTATGCCCCGACAATTGCGAGACCAGCACCACCGGCGAGCCATCGACATCGGTGGCGACGCTCGTCAGCGTGGCAAGCGGGAATCCGCCGCCGTTGAGGGTTGCAAGACTGGCGACGGGGCTGGCCCGCATCAGGCTCCGGGCCAGTACCCGGGCCTCGTCATCGGTTGTCCGGATCGTGTGACGGGTGCTCACGGGCAGGCCTTTCAGCGCTTGTTCAGCGGGGTTCGGGCTAATTTCCGCGACAACGTAGCGCTTTGGCCGCGGGATCGCTAGATTATGGCCATGGTTTCGCCGCCGTCGGCGTCAAACCAAGCGGTGCCGCCACAATTCCCTCGCGGCTGAAACGGGATATGCTTGATGCCAACCATCGCCCTGGTCGATGACGACCGCAACATCCTGACCTCCGTGTCGATCGCCCTCGAAGCGGAAGGCTTCCGCATCAACACCTATACCGACGGCGCTTCAGCGCTCGAAGGCCTGAAGCAGAATCCGCCGGACCTCGCCATCTTCGACATCAAGATGCCGCGCATGGATGGCATGGAACTTCTGCGCCGCCTGCGCCAGAAATCCGACATGCCTGTGATCTTCCTGACATCCAAGGATGACGAGATCGACGAGCTTTTCGGGCTCAAGATGGGCGCCGATGACTTCATCCGCAAACCTTTCTCGCAGCGGCTGCTGGTCGAGCGCGTCAAGGCCATCCTGCGCCGCGCCGGGGCCAAGGATCTGCCGGCGGCGCCGCGTGGCGACGATGCCAAGGTGCTGGAGCGCGGCAATCTCAAGATGGACCCGGAGCGCCATACCTGCACCTGGAAGGGTGAGCCGGTGATCCTGACCGTTACCGAGTTCCTGATCCTGCAGTCGCTCGCCCTGCGCCCCGGCGTGGTCAAGAGCCGCAATGCGCTGATGGATGCCGCCTATGACGACGAGGTCTATGTCGACGATCGCACCATCGACAGCCACATCAAGCGCCTGCGCAAGAAGTTCAAGATGGTCGATGACGACTTCGAGATGATCGAGACCCTCTACGGCGTCGGATACCGGTTCTCGGAAAGCTGAGCGCGCGATGCGTGGTGGCAGGGCAACGGCCTGGCAGGAGCAGCGTCGATGACAGCGCTGCGCAGCCACAAGCCTGCTTCCCCGTCGCGTCTCGGCGGTGTCTGGGTCAATGTGCGCAAGGGCGTGCGCGTGGTCACGCAGTTCTTTGCGGCCCGGCTCGCGTCCAGCCTGACGCGGCGCATCCTCGTGCTCAATCTCGCCGGCCTCGTGGTGCTGCTGGTGGGGCTGCTCTACGTCAACCAGTTCCGCGAGGGCCTGATCGAGGCCCGCGTGCAGAGCCTCCAGACGCAAGGTGAGATCATCGCCAGCGCCATTGCCGCCTCCGCCACGGTCGAGACCGATTCCATCGCCATCGACCCCGACAAGCTGCTGCAATTGCAGGCGGGGGAGACCTCCGGCCTCGGGGATGATCTGCAATCGATCCTCGAGTTCCCGATCAACCCGGAAAGGGTCGGACCCCTGCTGCGCCGGCTGGTCACGCCGACCCGCACCCGCGCCCGCGTCTATGACCGAGAGGGGTTGCTCGTGGTGGATTCAGGCATGCTGGCGGCCCGTGGCGGCATCCTGCGGCGCGAACTCGAGCCGGTGGTGCGCGATGATCTTCCGGTCATCGAACGCACCTGGAACAGCCTTCGCCGAAGGCTTGGACGGGCCGAGATCTCCAGCCATGACGAAAACGACGCTGCGGGAGGTCGCTCGATTCCGGAAGTGGCGCGCGCCCTTCAGGGTCAGCAGCGCAGCATCGTGCGCGTCAATGCGTTCGGCGACACCATCGTTTCGGTTGCGGTGCCGATCCAGCGCCAACGCAACGTGCGCGGCGTGCTCCTGTTGTCAACCCAGGGCGGTGACATCGATGCGGTCATTGCCTCCGAGCGCAACGTCATCCTCCAGGTCTTCGGCGTGACGGCGCTGGTCATGGTCGTGCTCTCGATCCTGCTCGCCAACGGCATCGGCGAGCCCCTGCGCCGCCTGTCGGAAGCTGCCGTGCGGGTGCGCCGCCGTGTCAAGTCGCGTCAGGAAATCCCGGATTTCACCGACCGCCATGACGAGATCGGCCAGTTGTCCGGCGCCCTCCGCGACATGACGAGCGCGCTCTACGCCCGCATCGACGCGATCGGCAGTTTCGCCGCCGATGTCGCCCACGAACTGAAGAACCCGCTGACCTCCCTGCGCAGCGCCGTCGAGACTTTGCCTCTGGCGCGCTCCGAGCCGGCCCGGGACCGGCTTCTGGCCGTGATCCACCACGATGTCCGCCGGCTGGACAGGCTGATCACCGATATCTCCGAAGCCTCGCGGCTCGATGCGGAACTGGCCCGGGGCGAGACCGGGCCTGTCGATCTGGCGCGCCTGCTGGAGACCGTGGTAGGCATGCAGAACGAGATCCGCAAGCCCGAACAGGCCCAGATCACGCTGACGATCGCGGCGGCTGCGCCTGCCCGCGACGGCAAGCCGGCAGCTGCGCCCTGGGTGGTGCAGGGCCACGATGGCAGGCTCGGGCAAGTGCTGGTCAACCTGCTCGACAATGCCCGCTCGTTCTCGCCGCCCGGGCGTGATGTCCGCGTCACGCTGTCGCGCGGCGCGTCACAGATCGTGATCGCGGTCGAGGATGACGGCCCCGGCATCCCCGACCACGCGCTCGAACGGGTGTTCGAACGCTTTTATACCGACCGTCCCGAACAGGGTTTCGGCCAGAACTCCGGGCTTGGCCTGTCGATCTCGCGCCAGATCGTCGAGGCGCATGGCGGCACCATCCGTGCGGAGAACCGGCTTGCGCCGGACATGCCGGCCCCGGCCCCGGCCGATGCCGATGGCGAGCCCGCCCGCCTCGGTGCGCGCTTCATCATCACATTGCCGGTTGCGCAGCGCCCCAACCAGCGCCCCAACCAGCGTCATGGCGGCGCATGACCGGGATCCGGTCATCCGCGCCTGTCCGTCTGCACGCCAGTTGCGTCGTGGTTGGCGAGAGCGGCATCCTCGTGCGCGGTCCAGCCGGCAGCGGCAAGAGCACGTTGTGCCTTGCCCTGCTCGAGCAGGCGTCGGCGCGCGGCCGCTTTGCCCGCCTTGTCGCCGATGACAGGACCGAACTGCGGGCCAGCCATGGCCGGCTGCTGGCCTGTCCGGTGCCGGCCATCGCCGGGCTTGTCGAGCGGCGCGGCCTTGGCCTCGTGCCCGCCAGCCATGAAGCCATGGCCTGTGTCAGGCTGGTCGTGGACTGCCAGTCTGAAGACTTGCCGCGCCTGCCCGAGGCCGAGGATCTGGTCACCGTCATCGCAGGCCTGACCTTGCCACGGCTGGCCATTGCGCGCGGGGCAGCCGACGCCGGGCTGGTGCTGGCGGCGCTGGCCCTGTTTGGCGACGACGCGGCCTTGCAGTGATTTCGCTGATGGTCGATCTTGCACTTGCGAGCGGCTTGGCCCATATACCTCCGGCTCTTTGGGTGCCTTTCGCACCCCCTCAGGGTTTGACATGATCGGCCTCGTCCTCGTGACGCATGGGCACCTGGCAACAGAATTCCGTTCCGCACTGGAACATGTTGTCGGCCCCCAGAAACAGATTGAAACCATCGCGATTGCTCCCGATGACGACATCGAGGGCCGTCGCAGCGATATCCTTGACGCGATCCACGCCGTGGACACCGGTCAGGGCGTCGTGGTGCTGACCGACATGTTCGGAGGCACGCCGTCGAATCTGGCGATTTCGGCCATGAATGGCGGCAAGGTCGAGGTTCTGGCCGGCATCAACCTGCCGATGCTGATCAAGCTGGCCTCCGTGCGCGAGGACAAGCCGATCGAGGATGCCGTCGGTTGCGCCCAGGAAGCGGGCCGCAAGTACATCAACATTGCCAGCCGTTTGCTTGCGGGCCGCTAGGTCCTGTGAAAACATGAGGGCAGGTCGAAGGCCAGCCGCATGGGCGATGCCAGACCGCCAGCATGCCGGAATGCTCCATGGAACTTGACAGTGATTGCCCCGAGGCGAGCTTTCCGGACGGTGCCGAGGTGCGCCATCTGGTGATCGTCAACCGCAAGGGACTTCACGCACGCGCCACCGCCAAGCTGGTTCAGACAGTTGATCGTTTCACCTGTGACGTCTGGATCGCGCGTTGCGGCGAGGTGGTGGGTGGCCGCTCCATCATGGGCCTCCTGACGCTGGGTGCCGGCATCGGCACGACGATCAGCGTCGCGGCGCAGGGCCCCGACGCGGATGCTGCCCTGGATGCCATTGCAGCCCTGATCGCGGACAAGTTCGGCGAAGGCGAGTGATGCCGTCGGCGTGAACACATAAAGAAATCTTTATGTCTTTATTGCCTTGGCGCAAGAGCCGTGCTAGAGGCGGCGCCATTGCTGATGGGTCCGGCTCTGCCGATCCGTCGGCCTGCCGAGATCGACCGATCGCCGACCCGTTCGCGCCCAAGCCGCGCCTGCCGAGGACACCATGACCACGTTCAACGACTACATCGTCAAAGACATGTCGCTTGCCGCCTTCGGCCGCAAGGAAATCGACCTCGCCGAAACCGAAATGCCGGGTCTGATGGCCATCCGGGAGGCCTATGGCGCCAAGCAGCCGCTCAAGGGCGCCCGCATCGCCGGCTCGCTGCACATGACCATCCAGACCGCGGTGCTGATCGAGACACTGAAGGCGCTCGGCGCCGACATCCGCTGGGTCTCGTGCAACATCTTCTCCACGCAGGATCATGCTGCGGCAGCCATTGCCGCCGCCGGCATCCCTGTCTTCGCCTACAAGGGCGAAACCCTGACCGAGTACTGGGATTACACCGCCAAGCTGTTTGACTGGCATGGCGGCGGCACGCCCAACATGATCCTCGACGATGGCGGCGACGCCACCATGCTGGTGCACTATGGCCTGAAGGCCGAGCAGGGCGATGTCGCCTTCCTCGACAAGCCGGAATCCGAAGAAGAAGAGATCTTCTTCGCGCTGATCAAGAAGATGCTGGCCAGCAAGCCCAAGGGCTGGTTCGCCGGTGTCGCAGCAGCCATCAAGGGCGTTTCCGAGGAAACCACAACCGGCGTGCATCGCCTCTACAAGCTGGCCGAACAGGGCAAGCTCCTGTTCCCGGCCATCAACGTCAACGACGCCGTGACCAAGTCGAAGTTCGACAACCTCTATGGCTGCCGCGAGTCGCTCGTCGATGCGATCCGCCGCGGGACCGACGTGATGATGGCCGGCAAGGTCGCCTTCGTGGCCGGCTTCGGCGATGTCGGCAAGGGTTCGGCCGCCTCGCTGCGCCAGGCCGGCGCGCGTGTGCTGGTCTCGGAAGTCGATCCGATCTGCGCCCTTCAAGCCGCCATGGAAGGCTATGAGGTCTGCACCATCGAGGATGCCCTGCCCCGCGCCGACATCTATGTCACCGCCACAGGCAACAAGGACATCATCACGGTCGACCACATGCGCGCCATGAAGGACCGGGCGATCGTCTGCAACATCGGCCATTTCGACAATGAAATTCAGGTGGCCGGCCTCAAGAACTTCAAGTGGAACAACATCAAGCCGCAGGTCGACGAAATCGAGTTCCCGAAGGGAAACCGCATCATCCTGCTGTCTGAAGGCCGCCTCGTGAACCTCGGCAACGCCATGGGGCACCCGTCCTTCGTGATGTCGGCGTCGTTCTCGAACCAGACGCTGGCCCAGATCGAACTGTGGACCAACCCCGGCAAGTACGACCGGAAGGTCTACACGCTGCCCAAGCACCTCGACGAGATGGTCGCAGCCTTCCACCTCGAAAAGATCGGTGTGAAGCTGACCAAGATGAGCAAGGAACAGGCTGATTATATCGGCGTGCCGGAACAGGGCCCGTACAAGCCTGATCACTACCGTTACTGACAAGATGTAGGGCGCGCTCCCGT
>JAIYDY010000076.1 GCA_027487245.1 Hyphomicrobiales bacterium | reverse complement strand
GTCCTCAACAGCACCACCTGCCTGCACCACGTCGTTGCCAGACCCGGTCCTGACCTGCTCGATACCCAGCAGCTTGTCGCTGCCGATGTCCGCCCCGGTCGCTTCTCGCTGCTTGAGGTCGACCATGACGCTGCGGGTGGCTTGACCGTAATCGACGAGGTCCGTCCCGCCCGCTCCGTCAAGCGTATCGGCAGCAGCGTCAAGCGCGGCGATGATTGTATCGTTGCCGCTGCCCAGCGCGACGTGTTCGATGCTTTCGAGCATATCAGTGCCGACACTGGCGCCGGTGATGGTGCCGATGCGCAAATCCGCGACCAAATCGGTGCTGACCTCGGCATAGCTCACCGCGTCATGTCCTTCGCCGCCGTTGAGCGTGTCGCTGGCGCCGTCGGCCGAGCCGATGATCACGTCGTTGCCGACGCCTCCAAGAACGTTGTCCGAACCGCCTTCACCGGCCAGCACGTCGTTGCCCGCGCCGCCATCGAGCGTATCCGCTCCCGCGCCGCCAAGCAGCACGTCGCGCCCCTCTTCTCCGAGAAGGCTGTCGCAGCCATCGCCACCATAAACGACATCGTTGCCTATACCCGCAAGGACGAGGTCGTTTCCGGCATCGCCGTAGATCATGTCGTCGCCGGCACCGCCATGGATGCGGTCATTGCCGTCGCCACCAACGAGCACGTCGTGGCCATCCTGACCGAAGATAACGTCGTCGCCACTGCCGCCATGGACGGTATCATTACCGGCGGCCGCAACGATGTGGTCATTCCCGGCCCCACCAATCACGACATCGCTGCCGCCGCGCGCATCGACGTTGTCATCCCCTTCGCCAGCCTCGATGGTATCGGCACCATGCGTGCCCAACAGGTTGTCATCGGCGACCGTTCCGACAATCGGCTCTGTCCGAACCACGTCGAGCATGGCTGTGGCCTCCACCGAAAGCCTGGCGTCGCTGACCAGATAGCTGAAGGTCACTGGCCCCAGATGGCCTTCGGCCGGGGCATAGATCCAGCCACCCTCGACCCGTTCCAGGGAGCCCGAGGAAGCCCGCAGCGCCCCGGCAACCAGTACATCACGGTCCGGGTCGGTGGCGTTCGCAAGGAGCGCTGAGATTGCGATGAACAGGAACTGGCTTTGCTGCACATCCTGCAAAGCGACTGGCCCAGACACCCTGGGCGCGCGATTGCGAGATTCGGACGGATCATCGGGATTTCGGGGATCGCGTCCGCCGCCGTTGTCAGAGGAGCCGCCGCCTGATGGAGCGCTTGGATTTCTGGAGCTAGAGCCGGAACCTGCGGACTCGAACCGCGCGTTGTCGTTTGCGCCGAACGGATCATCGGGAGAGACGGACTTGTGGTCTGGAACAGTCCCGTTGTAGCTCACCAGGTCGGGGTGCTCGACATCGGGTAAGCCCTTGAGCAACTCGTTGTAGGACGACGAACTGCCATTGAAGAGATGATGGGGAAGCGGCGGCCCTTGCACCTCGTCATCGTCGCGTGGCCGGTTTCCCGGATCCTCGTCAGGCGTCTCGTCCGGTTGCGCCATCGGCTTCGGGCGCTCAGGTTCCTGTGTCGAATCGGCAGGTCCATCGCCCTGCCCCGCTGGCGATTCGGCAGCGCCTGGGCCGACGAGCGTCGTCTTCAGGTAGAGCAGCGCGCTGGCCAGAGCGGTGATCGCGACCATCGGCAGATTCGACTTCTTGTCTTGCGACAGCGCCTCATACAGCTTGCGGGACGGCCCCGCCGGCTCCGCCTGAGGATTTTGCTTGGTGATCTTGATCATGCCGGCACCTTGAGTCTGGAGGTTTCGACAGAAACAGGGGACGGTGTGGCCGCAGCCGCGCCCCCCTGCTTGAGGATCTGGTCGCGGGGACCAAAGGCAACGAGTTTGCCGCCCTGCACGACCCCGATCAGGTCAACGGCCTGGAGCGCGCTCGGCCGATGCGAGACAACGACAATGATGCCGCCGCGGCGCTTGACATCCTCAATGGCCGCCGCGAGCGCCAAATCCCCGTCCGCGTCGAGGTTCGAATTCGGCTCGTCCAGCAGCACGAGGAAAGGGTTGCCATACAGAGCGCGGGCGAGTCCGATCCGCTGGCGCTGGCCAGCGGACAAGGCTGCACCGAGGGGCCCGAGCTGGGTCTGGTAGCCGTCCGGAAGCTTGACGATCATATCATGGACACTCGCAGCCTTGGCGGCGTCGACGACCGCAAGGTCGCTGGCGAATTCATCCAGCCTTGCGATGTTCTCGGCGACCGAGGCGTCCATGAGACCGACCTCCTGCGGCAGATAGCCCAGATGATCGCCAAGCGCCTGGGGCCGCCAATGGGAAAGGTCCGCCCCGTCCAGCCGAACATTGCCGCGCAGCAACGGCCAGACGCCGGCCATGGCGCGCAGCAGCGTGCTCTTGCCACTGCCACTGGGGCCGATAATGCCGACCGCCTGCCCTGCCTTGACCTCTAGCGACACGTCCGTGAGCAGCACCACGCCCGAAGCTGGCGCTGACACAGTGACCCGATCAAGACTCACGGACCGGCGCGGCTGCGGCAGATCCATCGGCTCGGTGCTGGTGATCAGTGCAGCGACCGTCTCGCGCAGGCGCGCCCAGGACATGCGCGCCGCAACGAACGCTCGCCAGTTGGCGATGGCGGTATCGACAGGCGCGAGCGCGCGCCCGGCTGCAACCGTGCAAGCGATGATCGCGCCGGCCGACAATTCACCCTTGATGGCGAGAAAGGCACCAAGGCCAAGCAGCGCCGACTGCAGCAGCATTCGCAGCACGCGCGAAACGGCGCCGAACGAACCGGTGATGTCGCTTGCCTTTGTCTGCAGGACGATGTGCTCGGCGTTGGCAGAATCATAGCGACGCACGGCGGCGTCCGAGAACCCCATGGCCTTGATGACATCTGCATTGCGGGCATTGGAGTCGGCAATCGTGTTGCGGACAATGCCAGCAGCCCGGCTTTCCGCCTGATTCTTCTTGGCCAACATGTCGCTGACAATCGCCAGCACTGCGAGGAAGGCCGCGCCGCCAATCGTCATGGCACCAAGCCATGGGTGCAGCAGGTAGATGAAAACGAGGTAGAGCGGGATCCAGGGCAGATCGAAAAAGGCCGATGGACCCTGGCTGCCCAGAAAGCCCCTGACCGTGTCCACGTCGCGGCCGCGCTCGAGCGACTCGGGGATCGAAAAGCCGAACCGTGGCATGTCGATCGCCACGCGGTGCGCAAGGGGTCCGATCTTCGTGTCGAGGCGCGCACCGACGCGCACCATCACCTGCGAACGGATCGCATCGAACAGTCCCTGGAAGAGATAGAGGCCGATCGCGAGTGCCGACAGCGCGACCAGCGTGGGAATGCTCCCACTGGGAATGGCCCGGTCGTAGACCTGCAGCATGTAGAACGAGCCGGTCAGCGCCAGCACGTTGATCACGCCGGATACGAAGAACATGAACACCATGACGCGGCGGAAATCGCTGCTCAGCATCTGGCTGGCACGGCGTTTGGCGAGGGTAACATCCTTGGAGACGGCCATCGTCATTATTCCTTGGCTGAAATCAGGTTGTCGAAACCGCAGCGCGGACCCGGCAAGTTGCCGGGCCCCGCATTTTCAGCAGCGGATCAGAGGCTGAAGTTTGTGTTGGTCAGCGTGAGATGACCGTTCAGTTCGATCCGGAAGTCGGCATCGGCATCGGCGTCGACGTTGCCCGACACGATCGTCACGTCTCCGGCTGCAGTGGTCGCAAGACTGACCGTCAGCTGGCCCGGCCCGGTGAAGACAGTGCCGGAGTTGATCGTGAAGGCCTGGTCACCCGCGGCCCCGTTGTTGGCATCGATCGCGCTGAGGTCGAGCCTGTCGCCCGGTTCGAAGCCGTGGATCGTGTCGCCGTTGGCGGCGCTTGTCGTCTCGAAGCGGAATACGTCGTTGCCGGTACCCCCGTCGAGGACGTTCACTCCGTCGCCAGCGGTGATCGTGTCATTCCCGGAGCCGGTGATGATGTTCTCTATGCTCCAGAGCACGTCGTTGCCGGTCTGGGCGCTTGAGGCAACCCCGCGCAGGCCCACCAGATCGACCGTGATGTTGGCGTTGATCGCCGACATGTCGAGCGTGTCGTTGCCTGTCCCGCCGGACTGGTCATCGCCATAGTACACGTCGTTGCCGTCGCCGATCTCCGCAACGATCAGATCATCTCCGGCACCCGCGAAAACCACGTCATCACCCGTGCCTCCGTTCACGAGGTCGTTGCCCTCGCCGGAGAAGATGCGGTCAGCCCCGCTGTCTCCGTACACGATGTCGGCGTCGGCACCGGTGAAGAGCTGATCCGCGCCCTCCCCGCCAAAGACGATATCGCGACCGGCCCCGGTGTTGACGAAGTCGCTGCCGTCCCCGGCACTCACCGCGTCGTCGCCGCCAGCCGTATTGACCGCATCGTCCCCCGCCAGCGCAGATACATCATCGGAGGCAGCGGTTCCGGTCAGGACATCGGCCAGGACCGTCCCCAGCATCGGAGCCCGGACCACGTCCGGCGTGCCGCCATCTGTGTCCTCGCCGTCGTCGCAGCCGCAGCCGTCATCATCCCCGTCGTTGTCGCCATCACCGTTGCCGGTGTCGCCATCACTATCGCCATCAGTATCTCCGTCGCCATCGCCGCCGGCGTCATTCTCGACGGATGTGAAGAAGATGTCTTCCGGCAGACCCGTGAGACCTGTGTTGCGTGCGACGATATCGGCGAAGGTCTGGTTCTCCATGTTGGCATAGAGAGGCAGGTGCTCCAGACGGTCGGTATAGTAGAACCGGTCGCCTTCCTGGAGGCGATCGAACTGCTCATGCAACACGACCCAGAAGGTCTGGCCGACCATGCCTTCGTTGATATGTGTCTCGGCAAGGCCGCCGACCCACAGGTCGACACGGTCAATGCCCTTCACGGTGTTGCCGTTGACGAGCTGGATGTCCGGATTGGCCGCAACGAACGCGCTGATCTCGGCCTGTGTCGCCAGCACAAGGTCAGGATAGGCCTGTTTGAACTGGTTGATGACCGTGTTGCTGAGATTGTTGCGCGCCTGGAAGTCCTCCCAGGAGCTGTAGGGGTCCAGGTTGCCTGCGAAGCCAGCTGCTTCGCGGACATAGGGATCGGCGGAGTCGCGCAGCATCATGCGCACCTGGTTGAGCGTGCCGAGGCCGACATCCCATCCACGGGCGACGTTGAAGGCAAAGAGGTCAGCGTTGATGCGGACGAGGTCGTTTCGCACGGCGTCAACGATGTTGAAGTCCACCTCCTCGGACTGCTGGATGGCAATGCCACCCAGGATCGCCCCGGCGCCGAGCTGCTCATAACCCGGTTGTGGGGTATAGCCCGGAGGCAGCGGACCGTTGAATGCCGACATGTCGTTGGTCGGATTGAGGAAGGCGTCGAAGAGGGCAACCTGCTTCGGCTGACCGTTGGCGTCGAGAACGGTCAGGTTCTGCCCGATCAGCGAGTGGCCGACGCGATAAACCGCTGCGGCGAACTCGTGGGAGATGCGAGCATCGACGTTGGCGTTGTATTCGTCATGGCCATGGGTGCCCGAGCCGCGGATTCCACCGATCAGGGCGTCCGCGAATTCGTTGAAGACGACCCGCTGATACTCACCTTCGTTGAGGATCTTGGCGGCCTGGAACAGCTCCTCGTCGGTGCCCTGGAAGCCGGAGGCCATCAGGTTGTCGGCGTGAAAGTTGTGGTTGCGCGCCCAGACGGTGTGCATCGCGGTCAGCGAAACGTTCTCGTTGGACCGCCCGTCACCAGCAATGTAATGGTCCAGTAAGTTCATGAACGGATTGCTGTCGAGCAGCAGATTCTGTGTTGAGCCCATGAAATTGCTGGCAAGACCCGGCACCATGGCCGCATTGATCACTCCATTCCCACTTACGAGACCAGCGTAGTAGCTCTGGAATGTGGCCTGCCCGCCGGGCAGATCATCGGACAGGAATAGCGTGTTGTTGTTCCAGTGCTCGAGGATCAGCTCGCGCAATGTTGGAAGGAGGGCAAACTGGGGCGCCCCCGGATCCGGCGCGCCGGAGAACACGCGGCCTGTGAACCCTCCCGCACCATCCCCTTCGCGCAGGAATTGGCCAACCAGTTCGTGCGAGCCGTAGACCTGGTTCTGGTCGACGAAGGGCGAGGTCTTGTTCAGGTGCTGCGGCACGCCTGAACCGCTCAGGTGATCGACGGATCCGCGGGTGAGGTCTGCGGGGTTGTCGCTGGTGGGTGAGCGCATGCTGCCCGGCCCGCCGATCTCGATGGTCCCGTTGCCGCCCTTGGGCAGGAAGTCGAGGCCATGGTCGAAGTACTGGCCGAATGTCATCATGAAGACGTTGGCGCCGTTTGCCGCCTTCGGCAAGCCAGCTTCCTGCGTGCCAAGGATGTTGCTGATGTTGCGCGCGTCGAGCCCCTCAAAGATCGGGTTGACAGCTCGGTTGCCTGTGGCCGGGTCATACTCACCGTAGCGGGCATCGGTCAGGCGGATGAACGGCTGGTCGGCGGTGCCCCAGAGCGGATTGTCGACATTGTTGCCTTCACCGCTGAGATTGCGGACGCCAACCGGGATTTCGCCCTCCTCATCCGGCACACCGGATACGAGGTGCTTCAGGGCTGCGAGGTCGCCCGCCGTCAAACTGAAGCTGCTCGACACAACAGGGTCGATGGTCTCGCCCGGGGCATCGGACGCTTCCGCGATCTGCGGCGTGCCGGTGCTGAGGAACGTGATCGAGTGCGTTCCGTTCGACAGCGTGGTCGTGCCGTTGGCATTGCCGGTTTGCGAGAAATCCGCAGCGTGGGTGCCAGGCGGCAGTTCGATGACGTCCTGCGGACGCAGGGTGCCGACAATCGTGTCGGTGCCTCCATTGCTCTTGAACACGATGCGGTGGGCCGAGGCCAGCGAGGAGATGTCGACAGTGTCGTTGCCGGTCGAGCCGTTGATTGTGATCGTGTTCAGGTTCAGGCTTGTCGTGTTGAAGTTGCCAAAGACCTGGATCGTGTCGCCGCTGTCCAAGCCCCCGACCGGGCCACCCGTCGCGGATACATTGAGCGTATTGACGATGATTTCCTCGATCTCCTTCAGCTCGGCGATGATGATGCCGTTGCGGGTCACGACGATTTCAGCATCGGCGGGCACCGTGCCGATGCCGGCCACTCCTGCCGTCACCGCCGCCGCCCGTGTGTAGATGCGGAAAAACTCCGCCCCTGCCGCGCCGTTGAGCTGGTAGGTGTCACCCGCCGCGCCTTCCGCGCCGCCATCAATACGGTCGCGGCCATCCGTCGAGAGCTGGATGAAGGTGTCGTCACCTGTCCCGCCAGTCAGCGTATCGGTTCCAGCTCCGCCGTTGATCACGTCATTGTCGGCGTCGCCATTGATGAGGTCGTTGCCACCGTTGCCGTTCAGGACGTCATTGCCGACGCCGCCGTTGATGGTGTCATTGCCGCCGCCGAAGAAAATGATCGGAGAGGCTCCATTGATGGTGTCGTTGCCGGCAAGACCGTTGATCGTGTTGTTGCCGCCAAGGTCGGTGATGATGTCGTCACCCGCGGTGCCATTCGTCGTTCCGTTACCAAGCCCGCCGACGATCACGTCGCCCACGGGCGCCGTCGGCGCCGAAGCCACGCTCTCCACCGTGCCGAAGCCGTCAGTGTAGGTCACGACGACCCTCACCAGCTGGCCGACCTGGGCTTGCTGCGGCGTGAAGGTCGCAGTTGTCGCACCGGCGATCGGGGTCCAGGACGTCGGCGCGGCGACGGTCGCGACCTGCCACTGGAAGCTGAATGCGCCAAGGCCGTTGGCGTCGGCAATGCCGGCGGTCGAGGCCGTCAGCGTCTGGAGTTCCGTCGGCGTCATGTCGCTGATGACCGGCTGGCCGGTCGGCGGCCTGTTGACGATCAAGGCTTCCTGATCGGCGAAGACGGCGTACTCGAAGTTGCGCAAGCGGTCCGTCCCGTCAGAAACCCTCAGGTCGGGATTGGCGCCGAAGCCGGTGTGGGACACCGTGATGGTGCCGTCGGCCTCACGGGTGACCGTGTAGTTGGCGCGCACATCGGAGAAGACGGCCTTGTCGACATCGCTGTTGTCTGCGTCGCCATCCAGGATTTCGCGCACGATGTGCAGATGCACGGGGTTGATCTCGCCGCTCAGCATCAGGGACTGCAGCGTGCGGCCACTCCATCCCAGTTCCACATTGGTCAGCTGACCGTTGAGGCTGTCGACCGTGTCGAGTTCCTCGCCGTCCGTGTCACGGATGCTGATGCGGACATTGAGCCAGGCGTCGCCGTCGAGGATGTCGTCGCCGCCTTTCCCCTCGACCGTGTCGTTGCCGCCGCCCCCAAGCAGGATGTTGCCGCCAGTATAGGCGACGCTGTCGCTGTCATCGCCATCGTCCGCGATGCCGGTCACCGCGCGCAGGCCCGAGATCCGGTCGATGCCATCCTGCGTGAGTTCGTGCATGAACAGGGATGTTTCGTTCTGGCCTGGCGTGATACCGGGCTCAAGCTCGGAACCGGTGCGGTTGTCACCGATGATGCGGTCGTTCAGGTCGAAGCCCGACGCGCCCTCCACCTGGTCATAACGGTTGCGCAGGATGTCCTGTTCGATGGTGGTGAAGATCGGACGGCCAAGGTCGATGTCGGCGGCCAGCCCGGAGCCCTTGTGGGTCACCCAGTCATAGCCGAACATGCCCTCGTTTCGCATGACGCTCTCGCCCTGGACCATGATGTCGTCGCCCGACTCGGCGTCGAAATCATGCTCGTTCGAGCCCGCCAGCATCACATCGTGGCCGACGATGTTGCTGTTGAAGAAGAGCTGGGAGTTGTCGCCAGCCGTCGTGTCGAAGCCATCGCCGCCTTCCAGCCAGTCATCACCCTCATTGCCGAGAATGAAGTCACCGCCCGTGCTGCCAAGAACGAAGTCATCGTGGGTGCCGGCGAAGGCTTCCTTGCCGTCTTCGCCCATGAAGATGGCGTCCTTGCCGGAGCCCCCGAACAGCAGATCGCCAACGCCGCGACCGGCCGCCAGAACGTCGTTGCCCTCGTCGCCGTGCACGAAGCTTACATCGCCGCCATCAATGACAATGTCATCGCCCGAGCCGCCATGCAGGCGGTTCACGCCTGCGCCGCCGTTGATGTAGTCATTGCCGCCATCGCCCCAGATGGCATCGTCGCCCTCGTCGGAGATCAGCGTGTCGTTGCCGTTGGTGCCACCCAGCACCACATGCTCCTCACCATGGAAGCGCAGGTAGTGATCGACACCTTCGGCATCGGTTGCGCCGCGCTCCACCTTCGCACTCAGCAGGGACAGGATCGGGTCCTCGTTGGCGGGATCGTCGCCAATCTGCAGCCTCTTATCGGCCTCGATGATGTAGTCGACCGAGGCAAACAGGTCCCCTGGCAGGTGTGGGCCGCCTTCGCCAACATCGGTGTTGATCTTGACCAGCGAAGCGAATGAATTGGCCTCGAGCTCGTTGAACAGGTTCAGACCCTGGGT
>JAIYDY010000100.1 GCA_027487245.1 Hyphomicrobiales bacterium | reverse complement strand
GATTAGTCCGCGCGCGACACCGAAGATCAGGAGCGCGATCAGGATGGCCGGGAACGATAGCTGGATATCGGCAACCCTCATGATCAGCATCTCGATCTTGCCGCCAAGATAGCCGGCCAGCAGGCCAAGCCCGATGCCGAGAACCATCGAGAAGATCACCGACGCGACGCCGACCAGCAAGGACAGCCGCGTGCCGTAGAACAGAGCTGAGAAGATATCGCGGCCTTGTTCGTCCGAGCCCATGATGAACAGCATGTTTGAGCCCATGCCGCGCTCCATTGGGTGAGCGAAGCCGTCAAGCAGGTTCAGCGCCACCGGATCGAACGCATCCTGCGGCGCCAGCACATCGGCCATGAGCGCCATCAGAACGATGATCAGTGTCACGGCTGTCGAGACAATTGCCACGGGAGACGACTTGAAGGACAGCCACAGGTCGGAATCGCGCCAGATGGCGACGCGCTCGCTGAAGCTCAGCTTCAGCCTCGGTGGCGTTGTCGATGGCACATCGGTCGGTGACGGTGGTTTGGTGGCGAGATCGCTCATGATGTTACCTCGACGGCACGGTGATGCCGCCGCGAAGCCGCGGATCGACGAGGAAGTACAAGACATCGACGATCAGGTTCACCACCACGAACACAAGGCCAACGAACATGAGATAGGCCGCCATTACGGGGATATCGACCACCTCCACAGAACGCACGAAAAGCGCACCAAGGCCGGGCCAGTTGAAAACCGTCTCCGTGACAATCGCGAAAGCGATGATCGAGCCAAGCTGGAGCCCTGTGATGGTGATGACCGGGACCATGGCGTTGCGCAGGGCATGACGGAAATGCACCGAGCCATCCGAAAGACCGCGGGCACGCGCAAACTTGATGTATTCCGTTCGCATCACCTCAAGCATTTCGGCCCTGACAAGGCGCATGATCAGTGTGAGCTGGAAGAAGCCGAGCGTGATCACCGGCATGATCAAGGACTTGCGGCCCGAATCCGTCAGCAGCCCGGTCGTCCACCAGCCAAACGCGACCACCTCGCCGCGACCGAATGAAGGCAGCCAGCGCAGATAGACCGAAAACAGGAAGATCAGGCCGATACCGATCAGGAACGTTGGCAATGACACGCCGATCAGCGAAAGGCTCATGACGATATTAGCGATGACGCCTCGCCTGTTGAGGGCGGCGTAAATGCCGAGAATGAGGCCAAGTCCGAGTGCGACTGCTGCTGAGATGACTGCAAGCTCGATCGTTGCCGGCAAGCGCTCGATCAACAGTTCAGCGACCGGTCGGCCCTGACGATATGAGATGCCAAAATCACCTTGCAATGCATTGCCGAGAAAACGAACGAACTGCAGCGGAAACGGGTCATTGAGCCCGAGTGATTCAGTCAGTTCCTGCCGATCCTTCAGCGTTGCGTCCTGGCCGACAATCGAGGCAACAGGATCTCCAACATAGCGGAACATCGAGAAGGCAATGAACGCGACCGCCAGCATCACCAGCGTGGCCTGCGTCAGACTTCTCAGAATGTAGGCCAGCATGGGCGTCCGTTTCAGGTTTGGAAAGAAGAAGGCCGGAATGGGCGCGTTTTGCCCATCCCGGCCTGGGGATTTGACGTCAGATCACGAACCGCGTGCGTTGAGGAAGCGCATCTTCGGGGTGTTCTCGACATCGGTCGGAATGTTCCACTCGGAGCGCATCGCTCCGGCGATGAACTGCATGTGGATCGGGGCATAGACGTCGTTGTCCTTGATCCACTTCCAGATCGCCGCGATCGTCGCATTGCGCTTGGCGGGATCGATCTCGGAGTTCAGGCTGTCGATCTGCGCGTCGAGCGTTGCGTTCGACAGGCCGGTGCCGTTCCACGTGCCTGCACTTGGTGTCTTGGTGCGGTACAGGTCGTTGAAGACATAGTGGCTGTCGAAGGTCGGGATGCCCCAGCCGAGCAGATAGAAGTCATACTCGCCCCTCTGGATGGCCGGGAAATGAACGCGCAGCGATTGCGCCACCAGCGTTGTCCTGATCCCGATCTGGCCGAGCATGGAAACGGCAGACTGACAGATGCCCTCGTCGTTCACATAGCGGTCATTGGTGCAGTGAAGCGTGACCGAAAAGCCGTTCGGATATCCGGCATCAGCCAGCAGCTTGCGGGCCGCCGCGACGTCATATTTCGGCCAGGTGTCCAGTTCCTTGGTGTAGCCATTGATATAGGGCGTGGCGATGATGCCGAGCGGGGTTGACTGGCCACGCATGGTGACGCGCTGGATGGCCTCACGATTGAGCGCCGTGTTCACTGCCTGACGCACACGCACGTCGGCAAACGGGTTCTTGCCCTTGACGTCGGAGGACCTCAGTTCCGGCAGGCCAATATTCATGCCGAGGAAGATCGGGCGGTTCTCGGGGCCAGGATTGACGCGAATGCCCGTCGAGGTCTGGAGACGGGCAATGTCCTGGACCGGCACATCCTGAAGGTAGTCGATTTCGCCTGACAGGAGCGCGGCAACGCGGGTCGCGGCTTCCGCGATCGGGCGATAGACGATCTCGGTAATGCCGTGATTGGCTTCGCTGGCCCCCCAATGACCGGCAAACACACGCATCACCGTGCGCACGTCCGGCTCGCGGGTGACAAGCTGGAATGGACCGGTTCCGACGGCCTGGCGGGTTGCGCCGTTTTCGACCTTTTCGCGCAGGTTCTGCGGCGTGGCGGCGTTGTTCGCTTCGGACCACTCCTTGTCCATGACGAAGAGGTTGGTCAGGTTGTTGACCAGCAGCGGGTTGGGGCCGTTTGTCTTGAAGTGCACCGTCAGGTCATCGACCTTGGTGATGTCGGTGACGCCGACCAGCAGCGACTTCATGTCAGCGGCCGGCATGAGCGCACGCTTCATCGAAAACACCACGTCATCGGCAGTGAAGGCATTGCCGTTGTGGAACTTGACGTTCGGACGAAGCTTGAACTCCCAGGTGGTCGGGTCACTGGGCAGCACGCGCCAGGAGGTGGCCAGCGCCCCGGTCAGCTTGCCATCGAAAGAGCGGATGACGAGCGGCTCGTAGATGTTGTGTGCAAGCACATGGTTCGGGCCGGTATTGCCGGCATGCGGATCAAGCGTGGTGGCGTCCTGTGAACGCGCCCAACGCAGCGTCTTCGCATCGACCGACACGGTTGTCAGGAACGTCGCAGCCATCAATGTGCCTGCGATAGCGAGTGTCTTGAAGGGCTTCATGTGGTTTCAACCTCCCGATCCCGCTTCATGCGGGCCATCAAAAGACGCAAGCTAGAGCGCGCTTGACGTTCTGTCACGAGGGACACCGGACAAATAAGTCGATGCCCTGCTCGATTCGTGAAATCTGCGCACGTTTTCTATGCTGCATTCAGCGCAGCTTGGGGTTCAGCGCATCGCGCAGCCAGTCACCAAGCAGGTTGATCGCCAACACCAGGATGGCAAGCGTCAGGCCCGGAAAGATCACGACCCACCATTCCCCGGAAAACAGGAACTCGTTGCCGAGCCTGATCAGCGTGCCGAGCGACGGCTCGGTCGGCGGCAGGCCGACACCCAGAAACGACAAGGTGGCTTCCGTGATGATGGCCAGCGCCATGTTGATGGTGGCGATGACCAGCACGGGACCAACCACGTTCGGCAGCACGTGGCGGAACAGGATGGTGATGTTGCCAAGGCCGATCAGGCGCGCGGCCTGAACGTATTCCTTGTTGCGCTCGACCATGGTGGAGCCGCGCACCGTCCGGGCATACTGGACCCAGAACGACAGGCCGATCGAGACGACCAGCACCCAGAACACCAGCACCTCGGACCGCGCTGTGCCGACCAGCGCGCGCATGGTGCCGTCGATCAGAAGTGCGATCAGGATGGCGGGAAAGGTCAGCTGCACATCGGCAATCCGCATGATGACGCTGTCGACGGTGCCGCCCAGGTAGCCCGCGACCAGCCCCAGCGTGATGCCGATGCTGGCTGCCAGGAGCACGCCGAGAAACCCGACGATCAGCGAGATCCGCATGCCGAACAGGATCGATGACAGGACGCAGCGGCCCTGCTGGTCTGTCCCGAGTGGAAAGCGCCACTCTCCGTCCGCTGACCAAAAGGGCGGCTTGGAGCCGTCGAGCAGGCTGAGGGATTCGAGGTTGAACGGGTCGTTCGGCGCAATCTGGTGGGCGAAGATCGCCGAGACGATCAGGACCAGCGTGATCAGCGCGGCCAGCATCGTGATCCACGAGCGGGTGAACGAGTACCAGATGTCGGAATCGAGAAAGCTGGCCATGACCGAACGGCTGCGCTGCACCTCGCGGGTGGAGAGCGTCGCCGACCTGGCATCTTCGGGTGTGATCTGCATGGCGATTTCCCTCAGGCAGCGCGACCGGAAATCCGGATGCGCGGATCAACCACCACGTAAAGCAGGTCAACGATCAGGTTGATGAGGACGAACAGGCTGGCGACGAGCAGCAGATAGGCGGACATGATCGGGATATCGACGGTCTGCACGGCCTGGAGGAACATCAGCCCCATTCCGGGCCACTGGAAGACTGTCTCGGTGATGATCGCGAAAGCGATGATCGAGCCCAGTTGTAGGCCGGTGATGGTGATCACGGGGATCAGCGTATTCTTCAACGCGTGGCCGTAGTTGACAGCACGCGGCTTCAGCCCGCGCGCCTTGGCGAACTTGATGTAGTCGGTGCGCAGAACTTCCAGCATCTCCGAGCGCACCAGACGCATGATCAGCGTCATCTGGAAGAGCCCCAGCGTCACCGCCGGCAGGACGAGCGAGCGCCAGCCTTCAATCGTCAGGAAGCCGGTTGTCCAGTAGCCGAGATTGACCGTGCCCTGCCGACCGAACGAGGGCAGCAGGCCAAACGAAACGGAGAACACGAAGATCAGCAGGATGCCGATCAGGAATGTCGGCAGCGAGATGCCGATCAGCGACACGGTCTGGAACAGGCGCGCCAGCAGCGATTGCGGCTTCAGCCCGGCATAGACGCCCATCGGAATGCCGGCGAACAGGGCAAACAGGGCGGATGCGAAGGCCAGTTCCATGGTGGCGGGAAAGCGGTCGCCGATCAGCGTGGCCACCGGCTGGCGCGTCTGATAGCTCAGGCCGAAGTCGAACCGCGCAGCCTTGCCGACGAAGCGTCCAAACTGGACGATGACCGGGTCATCGAGGCCGAGATTCTTGCGGATCTGGAGCCGCTCCTCGAGCGTGGTGTCCTGGCTGACCATCTGCTGGGTCGGATCGCCCACGAAGCGGAACAGCGAAAACGAAATCAGGGCGACCGTCAGAAGGACCAGGATGGCCTGTCCGATCCGTCGCAGGATGAAGGCGAGCATGAACGCGAACCCTTGAAAGAGAAGGAACGGCGGGTGGCCGCCGTCCCCTTGATGTCAGCAGATCATGCCGTGGAGGGACCGTGCCCGATCAGGCACGATCCATGCCACGGCGCTGCCATGATCACTTCTTCTGGACCCAGTAGAACAGCGGCTGGTTGTCCGCGCGCTGGGTGAGTTCCACGCTCTTGGCAACGCCCCAGGCCAGGGCCTGCTGGTGCAGCGGGATGTAGCCCACCTCGTTGTGCAGGATGGTGAAGGCCTCGAGGATCATCGCATCGCGCTTGGCGGTGTCGATCTCGACCAGCACCTGGGAGGTCAGCGCATCAACGCGGGCATTGGAATAGCCCCCGTTGTTGAACTGGCCGCGACCGCCCGAGCCATCGGCCGTGCGGGTGTGCATCAGGTCGATCAGCACGTTGTGGGCATCGCCGGTGCCAGGCGTCCAGCCGAGCAGGTAGAACGGCGTGTTGTAGATCGGCGAGTTGATCTTGGCGAAGAAGGCCGCCCGCGGCACGGCCTGCAGGTTGATCTTGACGCCGATGCGGGCCAGCATCGCCGTGACGGCCTGGCAGATCGGGCCGTCATTGACGTAGCGATCGTTCGGGCAGTCGAGATCGACCTCGAAGCGGATGTTGTCGGCACCGGTACGCGGATAGCCGGCCTCATCCATCAGCTTGTTGGCAGCAGCAAGGTCGAACGGATGACGCTTGATCTGCTCGATCTGCGGGAAGAACAGCGGCGAGATCAGCGACGCTGCCGGGACAGCCGCGCCGCGCATCACCTGACGGCGGATCGCCTCGATGTCGACCGCCTGGTAGAAGGCCTTGCGCACGCGCACGTCCTTGAACGGGTTCTTGCCCTTCACGGAGGAGGCGGTCAGTTCGGGCCGCATCTGGTCGAACGACAGGTAGATAGTGCGGACTTCCGGCCCTTCGAGAACGCGGGCATTGGCCGAGGCGTTGATGCGCGGCACATCCTGCAGGGGAACCGGATCGATCACGTCGACTTCGCCCGAGAGCAGGGCCGCGACGCGGGTCGGTGCCGAGGTGATCGGGGTGAAGATCACGCGGTCGAGGTTGTGCTCGGGCTTGCCCCACCAGTTGGCATTCTTCTCGAACACGGTGCGCACGCCGAGCTGGTGCTCGGTGATGCGGAACGGACCCGTGCCGTTGGCATTGATCGTGGCAAATCCGGGCGTCGTAGCCTGTGGAGCGGGCGGAATCTGGGCGTTGTTCGCCTCGGTCCACTCCTTGTCCATGATGTACCAGGTGTCCCAGGCATAGTGCAGGATCGGGTTCGGGCTCTTCAGCTTCACATCGACGGTGAAGTCATCGACCTTGACGAACTCCGGTCCGCCGGACAGGCGGCTGGTCAGCTGCGAATTGTTGGCAACCACACGCTGCGCGGAGAAGACCACGTCATCGGCGTTGAAATCGTTGCCATTGTGGAACTTGACGCCCTTGCGCAGGTAGAAGCGCCAGCGCAGGCCGTTGTCGAGAACCTCCCAGCGCTCTGCCAGGCCCGGGATGATCTTGAGATCCTTGCCGCGCTTGGTCAGGCCTTCATAGACGTTGCCCTGCAGGCCGAGGGTGGTGGTTTCATTGATCCCGTAAGGATCGAGCGTGTTCAGGTTGCCCTGGAAAGCCCAGCGCAGTGTCTGCTGGGCGCTGGCGGGCGCGGCGCCGAAGCTGGCGCCTGCGACCAGCGCGACGCCGGCGGCGAACGAAAGAAGCCGTCGCTTTGAAAGCATGATGGGTAGTCTCCCTGTTGGATGGAACCGGTCCCTCTGAAGAACCGCGCCCGATCTGTTTCCGATCAGGCTTGCCGTCAGTAAATAGACGAACCGCGCCCGCGTCCAGCACTGACGTGGGGCTTTGTTTCACGCAGCTTTGCCGGCGACCTGTCGGGGCACGGTCTGGCCGGACTAGACACCGAACCGGGCCCGCCACGCAGCCAGATCGTCCAGGGCGACGTTCGAGCCGCACAGGATGAGGCCGACCTTGGCACCGGCGCCAAACATCTCGCGCCGCAGCAGAGCTGCCGCGAGCACGCAGGCCGCCGCAGGCTCGACCAGCACGCGCTCGTTCTGCAGCAGCCAGACCAGTTCGCGGACAGCTTCCGCATCGGGCACAACCACGATCTCGTCGAGGAACGCGCGCGCTGCGGCCATGGTGCGTTCCGTTGCGAAGGGCGCTCCAAGCGTGCGGGCAATCGAGGTCGGCCGCATCGGCACCGGCTTTCCCGCGGCCAGCGCCTCGGTCATCGTGGTCGCGCCCTCGGTCTCCACCCCGATGATGTGCAGGGCGGGGTTGAGCGCCTTCATCGCTGCACCCACACCCGCCGCAAAGCCCCCACCGCCGATCGAGATGAACAGGTGGGTCAGTCCACTCGCCTGTTCGGCCAGTTCGAGCCCCAGCGTGCCATGGCCGGCGATGATCAGCGGGTCATCGTAGGAATGGACATTGGTCATGCCGCCTGCGGCATACGCGTCAGCTTTCGCAAAAGCGGCAATGGCATCCTCGCACAACTCGACCGTGCCGCCCGCCGCTTCGGTCAGGGCAATGTTGAACGCGGCCACCGTTTTCGGCATCAGCACCAGCGCCTTTGCACCCAGCGCCTCAGCCACCTGGCTGACCGCGATGGCATGGTTGCCGCCGGAGACCGTCACCACGCCGCGGGCGCGCTCCGCCGGCGACATCGCCAAGAGCTTGTTGAAGCAGCCGCGCACCTTGAATGAGCCCGCCTCCTGGAGGCATTCGAGCTTCAGGACAGTTTCGGTGCCGAGACGCGCCGAGACGGCCGGGCTGACATGGGCGGGTGTTGCACGGACACGGCCTGCGATGCGCTGGCCAGCGGCGCGGATGTCGGCGAGGGAAACGTCAAACTGCATGGGATGAGGTCCGCGGCATGCGCAACCTGCAGGCTGCGGCGGCGCATCCAGCGGCGCTGGCGCGCTTGTGTCAAGCCGGTCGTGGCGCTACGCCTTGGACCAACGACAAGGACGATGGAATGGCCCTGACCCTGACACCCACCGAAATGCTGGCCCGGCTTGTCGCCTTTCCCTCGGAATCGCACCGGAGCAACCTCGACATCATCGACTTTGCGCGGGACTACCTCGCGGGGCATGGCGTGGCCTCGCAGATCGTGCCGAGCCCGGATGGCCAGAAGGCAAACCTCTTCGCCACGATCGGACCGCAAGTCGATGGCGGCGTGGTCCTGTCCGGCCACACCGACGTGGTGCCGGTGGCTGGACAGAATTGGTCCAGCGACCCCTGGACCCTGACCGAGCGGGATGGCCGGCTTTATGGACGCGGCACCTGCGACATGAAGGGCTTCAATGCGCTGGGTCTGACCCTGGTGCCCGAGATGCTGAAAGCCGGGCTGAAACGGCCGGTGCACATCGCGTTGTCCTATGACGAGGAGGTCGGCTGTTACGGCGCGCCGATCATGATCGACGAGATGGTGCGGCAAGGGCTCAAGCCATCCGCCGTGATCGTGGGCGAGCCGTCGATGATGCAGGTCGTGACCGGGCACAAGGGCGGCACGCGCATCATGACCACGGTTCGCGGGCATGCCGTGCATTCGAGCCGGATGGACCTTGGCGTGTCGGCGGTGATGGTCGCGGCAAAGCTCATTGGCTGGTTCGAGGACCAGATGGCAGCGCGGGCGGCCAGTGCCGACCCCGCTTCACCGTTTATGCCGCCTTATGCGACCTTCCACTGCGGCACGGTCGAAGGCGGCACGGCGGCCAACATCACCGCCGAGCATTGCCGTTTTGTCGGCGAGTGGCGTGCCATTCCGCCGGAAGACCCGATGGACGATTATCACCGCTATCTCGCCTATATCCGTGACGTGGTCGAGCCGCCGCTCAAGCTCAAGTCCGCCGAGGCAGGCGTGACGGTGGAATTGCTCAGCTCCATCCCGCCGCTCAGGCCCGAAGTCGACGGCGAAGCCGAGCGGCTGGCGCGGCGTGTCACCGGCGACAACGGTTCGCACGTCGTGGCCTACGGCACAGAGGGCGGGCAGTTCCAGGCCGTCGGCTGGTCGACGGTGATCTGCGGGCCGGGCGACATCGCGCAGGCCCACCAGCCCAACGAATTCATTGCCGCAAGCCAGATGGCGGCTGGCGAAGCCTTCGTGCGCCGGATCATGGCCGAACTGTCGCGTTGACACGGCGCGCCTTGCGGCGCTTTCCTGTTGGCCGGCCAACTTTTTTCCCTCCATCACCTGCCAGGACACAGCCATGACCATTCATCCCCGTATCGAGGCCATGTCAGGCGAGATCGCTGAATGGCGCCGCGATTTTCACCGCAATCCCGAATTGCTGTTCGATGTCCACCGCACCGCGCAGGTCGTGGCCGAGAAGCTGAAGTCGTTCGGCTGCGACGAGGTGGTGACCGGCATCGGCCAGACCGGCGTGGTGGCTGTCATCAGGGGCAAGCGCCAGGGCTCCGGCAAGGTTGTTGGCCTGCGGGCCGACATGGATGCCCTGCCTATCGAGGAACAGACCAACCTGCCCTATCGCTCCACCGTGCCGGGCAAGATGCATGCCTGCGGTCATGACGGACACACAGCCATGCTGCTGGGCGCAGCCCGCTACCTGGCCGAGACCCGCGATTTCGACGGCACGGCCATCCTGATCTTCCAGCCGGCAGAAGAGGGCGGCGGCGGCGGGCGTGAGATGGTCAAGGACGGCATGATGGAGCGCTTCGGCGTGCAGGAGGTCTATGGCCTGCACAACATGCCGGGCCTGCCGATCGGCTCGTTTGCCGTGAGGCCTGGCCCGATGATGGCTGCTGCCGACCGTTTCCAGATCACGCTCGAAGGGCGCGGCGGCCATGCGGCCAAGCCGAACGAGACGATCGATCCGGTGGTGGCGAGCGCGCAGATCATCTCGGCGCTGCAGACCATTACCTCGCGCAACTGCGACCCGCTCGACTCGGTCGTGGTTTCGGTGACGGCGGTCAAGGCCGGAGAAGCCTACAACGTCATTCCTCAGACTGCTGAACTGAAGGGCACCGTGCGCACCCTGTCCAAGGACATGCGCATCCTGGCCGAGAAGCGCCTGCGCGAAATCGTGACCGGGGTTGCCGGCGCGATGGGTTGCACGGCTGTGATCGACTACGAGCTTGGCTATCCGGTGACCTTCAACCACGCCGAGCAGACCAGCTTCGTGGCCAAGGTGGCAGGCTCGCTGGTCGGCAGCGGCAATGTCGATCTCACCGTGCCCCCGACCATGGGGTCGGAGGATTTCTCGTTCATGCTCGAGGAACGGCCCGGCTCCTACATCTTCATGGGTAATGGCGATTCCGCCGGATTGCACCATCCTGCCTATGATTTCAACGACAAGGCCATCCCGGTGGGCGTCTCCTACTGGGCCAGCATTGTCGAAACCGCGATGCCGGCCTGACCGACGCCGACGTGGCGGATATCGGGTGCATTGTCGCTGGGGCCGGCGTCGTCGGTCTGGCCGTGGCACGCGCGCTGGCGCTTGCCGGCCATGAGGTCCTCGTGCTCGATGCCCGCGAAGGCATCGGCACGCAGACGTCCTCACGCAACAGCGAGGTCATCCACGCCGGCCTTTACTACCCCGAAGGCTCGCTGAAAGCGCGCCTGTGCGTGGCCGGCAAGATCGCGCTCTATCGCTATCTCGCCGAGCGAGGCCTGCCTTTCGCGCGTTGCGGCAAACTGATCGTGGCGACGGACGAGGGGCAGGTGCCGCGCCTTCACGACATCATGGCACGTGCCGCCGCAGCTGGTGTCACGGATCTGCGTCTGATCGGCGCTGACGAGATCAAGACCCTGGAGCCGGAACTGACAGCTATCGCCGCGATCGTCTCGCCCTCGACGGGGGTGCTGGATTCCCACGCGTTCATGCTGTCGCTGCAAGGCGACATCGAGAATGCCGGTGGTCTTTTCGCGTTCCATGCGCCGGTGACCGGCCTCAGGCGCGATGTCACAGACATCGTGGTCGAGACAGGCGGCGCGGAGCCTGCCACGATCCGCACCCGCCTGTTCGTCAATTGCGCAGGCCATGGGGCGCCGGCGCTGGCGGCGCTGCTCGCCGCCTATCCAAGGCAGCTGCTGCCAACGCAGGCCTATGCCAAGGGCAACTATTTTTCGCTGCAAGGCCGCCAGCCGTTTTCACGCCTGATCTATCCGACACCGGAAGCCGCCGGTCTCGGCGTGCATGCTACACTCGATCTGGCCGGGCGCGTCCGGTTCGGGCCGGATGTGGAATGGGTCGCCGATGATCAGGATCTCGCCGTCGATCCGGCACGCGCGGCAAGTTTCTATGCTGCCATCCGGAACTACTGGCCGGCCCTGCCTGACGGGGCCCTGACGCCCGACTATGCTGGCATCCGCCCCAAGCTGCACGGCCCCGGCGAGCCGATGCCGGATTTCCGGATCGAAGGGCCGCGCGACCATGGCGTGCCCGGCCTCGTCACAATGTTCGGCATCGAAAGCCCGGGCCTGACAGCCAGTCTGGCGATCGGGGACGAGGTCGTGTCGCGGCTTGCGGTGGCTTGAGCCCTGACCCACCGGGCGGAGAGCCGGTCCCGGCTGTCAGGATCAATCCTTGGCGCGTTCCACGTAGGTGCCGTCCTCGGTCTGCACCACGATACGGGTGCCGACTGCGATGTGCGGCGGAACCATGACGCGCACGCCATTGTTCATGATCGCAGGCTTGTAGGAGGACGACGCGGTCTGGTTCTTGATCGCAGGTTCGGTCTCCACCACCTCCAGCACGATACGCGCGGGCAACTGGATGCCAACGGCATTCTCCTCGAAGATGGACAGCTGGCAGACCATGCCTTCCTGCAAATACGGGGCATAATCGCCCACGACGTCGGCCATGACCGTGAGTTGCTCGTAGTTCTCGGGGTTCATGAAGACGAAGTTGTCGCCATCCTGATAGAGATAGGAGAACTCGCGGTCTTCGACGAAAGCGCGCTCGACCTGCTCGGTGGTCTTGTAACGATGGGAGGTCTTCACGCCATCGGACAGGCGGCGCATGTCGATCTGGGTGGTCGGAGTGCCCTTGCCCGGAAAAAAGCTCTCGGCGGACAGCACGGCATAGAGCCGGCCTTCGACTTCGAGGATGTTGCCCTTGCGGACGGAGCTAGCGATGACTCTGGTCACGGGATGTCCTTGGCGGTAGATCAGGCGCGGTTGCGCCGAACAAAGCGTTGTTTCGGGCGCGTCACTGACAGATTTTGCACCACAAGGGAAGCCCCGATGGCCGATCAGGCAGCCCGCCCTTTGTCCGCCAGCCCCGTGCCATCGCGGCCCTGGTGGTCCCGCGATGAGCATCTGCGCCGCCGCCCGTTCCTGATGGGCCGCAACCGCATCACGGCGGCACTGCGCGGCTGGTTCGCTACCGAGGACTTCGTTTCAGTCGAGGGTGCTGCACTCCAGATCTCGCCCGGCAATGAAACGCATTTGCACGCGTTCGCCACAGCCGAGACCGATCTCAGCGGCAACGCAGGACAGCTTTACCTGCACACATCGCCGGAATTCGCCGCCAAGAAGCTGATCGCCGCCGGCGAGACACGCATCGTCGACTTCGCCCGCGTCTTCCGCAACCGCGAGCGCAGCGCGCTGCACCATCCCGAGTTCACCATGCTCGAATGGTACCGGGCGAACGCTCCATACGAGAGCCTGATGACCGATGCGGCGACCGTGCTGGCGCTGGCCGCGCAGGCAGCCGGTACACGCCAGTTCAGCTTTCGCGGCCTTGCCATGGACCCGTTCGCCGAACCGGACCGGCTGACCGTGGCCGAGGCCTTCGAACAGCATGCAGGCATCGACCTGATGGCCACCTGCACGGGACCGGCCGGACACAATGCCGTCGCGCTGGCCGGCGCAGCCCATGCCATCGGGCTGAGGACAGCACCGGACGACACCTGGAGCGACATTTACAGCCGCATCCTGGTCGACCGGATCGAGCCTCGTCTTGGCATCGGGCGCGCCACCATCCTGTGCGAGTATCCGATCAGTGAAGCGGCGCTGGCGCGGCCCAAGCCGGGCAACCACGCGGTGGCCGAGCGCTTCGAGCTGTATGCCTGCGGTATCGAACTGGCCAACGCCTTTGCCGAACTGACCGACCCTGTCGAGCAGCGCCGCCGCTTCGAGGCGGACATGGCCGAGAAGCTGGCCATCTATGGCGAACACTACCCCATCGACGAGGAACTGCTGGCGGCCTTGCCGCTGATGCCGCCGACGGCAGGGATCGCGCTCGGGGTCGACCGGCTGGTCATGCTGGCTGTCGGCGCGAGCCGGATCGACGATGTGATCTGGACGCCAGTCGCCGAACCCGTCATGACCACGCGATGAGCTCCAGCATCCGTCATGCCCGCATGCATCTTGCCGAACGGCCTGCCCCGGGCCCTGTGCGGAATGCCAGGCCGGCTGTGCTCGTGTCCGGGCGCGATGCTCCCGCAAACGGCCAGACCTTGCGCGGCATTGATGATCTGGTGGCGGCAGGGCTGTTGCGGGCCGATGCGGGCCCTGCGCTGGCTGAGGTCGCCGAACGCTATGCGATCGCCATCACGCCGGCGATGGCGGCGCTGATCGATCCGGCCGACGGAGGCGATCCGATCGCGCGGCAGTTCGTGCCCGATGCGCGCGAGTTGAACGCCATGCCGGAAGACCTTGCCGACCCGATCGGCGACGAGGCGCATTCGCCGGTCGAGGGCATCGTGCACCGGTATCCGGACCGGGCCCTGATCAAGATGCTGCATGCCTGCCCGGTCTATTGCCGCTTCTGCTTCCGCCGCGAGATGGTCGGACCCGGCGGCAAGGCGCTCGCCGGGGCTGCCTTCGACCAGGCCATGGCGTATCTCGCCGGCAAGGCGGGCATCTGGGAGGTGATCATCACCGGCGGTGACCCGTTCATGCTGTCGGCGCGCCGGATCGAGGTGTTGATGCAGGCCCTCGCCGGCATGCCGCACATCAAGGTGGTGCGCTGGCATACGCGCGTGCCGATGGTCGATCCGGACAGGGTGACGCCACGGCTGGTCAAGGCGCTGACCTCTGGCGGCAAGGCGGTCTATGTCGGCATCCATGCCAACCATCCGCGCGAATTCAGCCCGGCTGCGAAGGCCGCCATCAGCCTGCTTGCCGAGGCTGGCATTGCGCTGATCAGCCAGAGCGTGCTGCTGAAGGGCATCAATGCCGATGCGCCGACGCTGGCGGCGCTGATGCGCGCCTTCGTCGAGAACCGGGTGCAGCCCTACTATCTGCACCATCCCGACCTTGCGCCCGGTACGGCGCATTTCAGGCTTGGCATTGCCGAGGGGCAGGCGATCATGCGCCAGCTGCGCGGGCATCTTTCGGGGCTGGCACAGCCGACCTATGTGCTCGACCTGCCTGGCGGCCATGGCAAGGTGCCGATCGGTCCCGATTTCCTGATGCCGCAGGCTGACGGACGCCATCTCGTCAGCGATCGCAATGGCTCGGTCCATATCTATCCGCCCGATGCTCCGACCGGCCCGGCGTCATGAGGCCGGCACGATGAACGTGCCTGAGACCCTGCGCGACGCGAGCGAAGGTCCACCCGTCCGGCATGCTGCCGTGATTGGCGGCGGTCCTGCCGGATTGATGGCCGCGGAGGAACTGGCGCGGGCCGGGCTGTCGGTCACGGTCCATGAGCGCATGCCTTCCGTGGGCCGCAAGTTCCTGATGGCGGGTCGGGGCGGGCTCAATCTCACCCATTCCGAACCGCTCGAACGCTTCGTGACACGCTATGGAACTGCGGCGGACTGGATCGCGCCCATGCTCGAAGCCCTGCCGCCGGCGGCGCTGACGAGGTGGTGCGAGGGCCTTGGCCAACAGACCTTCGTCGGCTCATCAGGCCGTGTCTTCCCCAATGCGTTCAAGGCTTCGCCGCTGCTCAGGGCCTGGCTGTCACGCCTCGACCACCTTGGCGTGCGGATCGAAACGCGGCACCTCTGGCGAGGCTGGGACGCCGACGGCAGCCTGGCCTTCACCGGCCCGGACGGCCCGCTTTTCGTCAGGGCCGATGTCACGGTTCTGGCGCTGGGCGGCGCAAGCTGGCCGCGCCTCGGCTCCGACGGGGGCTGGGTTGGCGTGCTGCGGGCCGCCGGCGTCGCCGTGGCCGATCTCGTCCCTGCCAATGTCGGGGTGCTGATCCGCTGGTCAGATGTTCTGGCGGCGCGCTTTCACGGCGAACCTCTCAAGCGCATCGCCATGACGCATCAGGGTCGCACCGTGCGCGGAGAAGCGATCCTGACCCGCGGCGGACTTGAAGGCGGCGTGATCTATGCCCTCGGGCCTGCGATCAGGGCTGCCCTCGCGCAAGACAAGCAGGCGCACCTGACGCTCGACCTGCGCCCTGACCTCGGCCAGGCGGCATTGGCAGGCAAGCTGGCAGGCCCCCGCGACGGGGCATCGCTCGCAACCGTTCTGCGCAAGCGCGCCGGATTGTCGCCTGTCGCTGCGGGTCTTGTGCGCGAGGCAGGGCCGGTGCCAGGCGAGCCGGACGCGCTGGCTCAGCGCATCAAGGCCGTTCCGTTGACCGTGACCGGGCTGTCAGCCTTCGACCGCGCAATTTCCTCGGCGGGCGGCGTGCAGCACTCGGCAGTGGACGAACGGCTGATGCTGAACGTCAGGCCCGGCGTGTTCGTGGCCGGCGAGATGCTGGATTGGGAAGCGCCGACCGGGGGCTATCTGCTGCAGGCTAGCTTTGCCAGCGGGCTTGTTGCGGCCCGTGGCGCACTGGACTGGCTTGCGGACCAGCGACGGCCCTGAGCGCGAAAGCTCAGCGGCGGCGCGGAGGCGGGCGGCGATTGCCACCGGCGGGCATGCCCACGGCGGCGGTCTTCTGGCGGAAATTGATCCGGCCCCGGTCAAGGTCGTAAGGCGACATCTCGACGACGACACGGTCACCGGCAATGGTCCTGATCCGGTTCTTCTTCATTTTGCCGGCAGCATAGGCCAGCACGATGTGGTCGTTGTCCAGCTTGACGCGGAAATGGCCATCCGGCAGCACTTCGGCGACAGTTCCGTCAAACTCGAGCAGCTCTTCCTTTGCCATCCAGGCTCCATCCGATCTCAGTGTTGGCGGTCTTCTGTCTGCGCACGAGCGCGGCGGGGCCCGCTTCAGCCCGCTTCTGTGCGCTGCTCATAGCGCTTTGCGCGGCAAAGGAAAAGCGGCATGACGCGCGGGGGGATCATTGCCCTTGACGGACGCGCATCCCGGCACCCATCCGAGGTTTCAGCCATGACGACCGAACCTGTCATTACTCTGGGCACAGCCGCCTTCACGGCACACCTGTCGCCGGCGCATGGCGGCATCATCACGGCGCTGGACTGGGTCGCGCCATCGGGCCGCCGCCATGCCCTGCTGTTCAGCCCCGAGGGGGTGGTTCCGGGCCTGGCCGCGCCGAACCGATTCGGGCTGTGGCCGATGGTCCCGTTCGCCAATCGTGCCTTCGGTGGCCTGGTCGATGACGGCACCCAGGTGCTGGATCTGCCGATCAACGATCCGGCCATGAATGCGACGATCCATGGCTTCGGCTGGCAATCGCGCTGGGAGGTCGAACAGCACGAGCCTGCTCGCATGACCCTCATGCATGCGCGCCTCGAAGGCGAGGATCCTTACCGATACCGGGCAGCCCTGACGCTGACGCTGCACGACGAGCAGGTGCGCCTATCCCTGACGCTCACCAATCTGGCAGAGCGCGTGCTGCCCTTCGGAGCAGGCTTTCACCCGTGGTTTTCCTGCGCCGACGACACCGAACTGACCCTGACCAGCCGGCGCGAACTCGTGCTTGGTCCCGGCTATCGTGCAACCGGTGTCCGGAGCCTGCCGGATGGCGGGCCATTTGGTGCGGGGCGTCCGGTCCGGCAGGTCGGCGAACTGGCCGTCAGCTATGTCGACTGGGTTGGCGAGGCGGTTTTTTCCACGCCGTCCACCGGACTGGCGCTCTGTATCGATGCCAGCGACAGCTTCCGTCACCCGGTGCTGTGGACGCCGCCCGGTTCCGGATTCGTCTGCTTCGAGCCACAAAGCCACGGCATCGGCGCGCCCAGCGATGCGGCGGCGCGAGCCATCACGCCGCTCATAGCGCTTGGCCCGGGCGAGAAATTCGAAGGCTGGATGACGATCACGCCGCGCGAGCTGTGAGCGCACGCTGGGCGGCTTGTCAGGCCATGAAATGCTTCGACAGCTTGAGGGACTGGCCCTGATAATTGGACTTCAGCCCCGCGCCGTAGAGGGCGCGCGGGCGGGTGGCCATGCGCTCGTAGACCAGCCGACCCACGATCTGCCCATCCTCCAGGATGAACGGCACATCGCGCGAGCGCACTTCGAGCACGGCACGGGCACCCGAACCCCCGGCACCGGCATGGCCGAAACCGGGATCGAAAAACCCGGCATAATGCACCCGGAACTCGCCCACGAGCGCATCGAAGGGCATCATCTCGCAGGCATAGTCGGGCGGCACATGCACCGCCTCCTTCGAGGCCAGAATGTAGAAGTGGCCCGGATCGAGGATCAGGGAGCCCGTCCCATCGGCATCGAGTCGTTCCCAGAAATCGGCCACGGGATAGGCGCCAACACGGTCGACATCGATGAGCCCGGTGTATTTCTTCGCACGGTAGCCGATGATGCCGTCGAAGCCGGACAGATCGACGCTGACCGCCACGCCGCCCTGGATGTTCGGCTCGCGCGCTGCCACCAGCGTCTCGCGCCGATGCAGCAGCAGCAGTTCCTCGTCGCTGAGCCTGGCGCCGCCGCTGCGAAAGCGGATCTGGGAGAGCCGGGAGCCGGTGCGCGCCAGAATCGGGAAGGTGCGCGGGCTGATCTCGATGTAGAGCGGGCCGTGATAGCCCTCCTCGACCAGATCGAACTCGCGCGCGCGGTCGGTGATGATGCGCGTGAAGACATCAAGACGACCGGTCGAGCTTTTGGGGTTTGCCGCTGCGGCGAGCCCCCTGGGCAAGGCAAGGCCTTCCTGCAATTCGGCAATGTAGACGCATCCGGTTTCCAGCACGGCGCCCTTGCTCAGATCGATCTCGTGCAAGGCCACCTGATCGAGGCGCTGTGACAGCAGCCGGTCGCGGCCGGGAAGGAAGCTTGCCCTGACCCGCCAGGCCCGCCGGCCGAGCCGCAGGTCAAGGCTCGATGGCTGGATCTGGCCAGCCAGAACCGGAGTGGCCACCGTGATGATGCCGGCTTCGAGAAACCTGGCAATGGTCTCGTCGGACTGGATGCCCGGCAGGATGGCTGGCATTTTGGCAGGCGAAGCGGCGGACATGCGCTGTTCTTGAATCCTGCGGCAAAAAGCGCAACAGGCTCGCGCCTGCCAGCCCTCAATCGCGGAAGGTTGTCCACGCGATTATCGACCGGCTGAGCGCGGTGACGAGCACCAGCGCTGCAAACCCGTATGCCAGAACGGCAAACCATTCCGGAAGCAGCAGCATCGCGATGAAAACGGCGATGGTTTCGGAACCCTCGGCCAGCCCCGCCGTGAAATAGATGGTCTTGTGGCCGCGCGAGGTGGTTTCCAGCCCGCGCTTGGCCGCAATCGCGGCATAGGCGAGGAAAGTTGCGGCGTTGACATAGAAGCTGAACAGCAGGACGGCGGACGGGACAGCGTTGGCAGCCGGATCGCGCAAGGCGAAAGCCAGAACAACGGCGCCGTAGAACACGAAGTCACAGACGATATCGAGAAATCCGCCCCTGTCCGTCCGCTGCCGGGCTGCGGCGACCGCCCCATCCAGTCCGTCGCAGAGCCGGCCGGCCAGCAGCAGGGCCAGAGCCAGCATGTCGAAGCCCAGCCAGATCGCAGCAGCACAGCCGAGCCCGAGCACGAGGCCGAATGCGGTCACCGCATCGGCCTGCACGCCGTTGCGGGCAAGGACCCGGCCCGCCAGCAGCAGCGGCGGATCGATGATCTGGCGCATCAAGCCATCAAGCATGGCAAGGTCCCGAGCCTGATGTTCGCAATGACACGTTCGGGCTGCGGCTTTGTCTGTGATTGCATGGCGGTTCGTTGGAGACTAGGACGAGGGAGAACACGAGACCGGAACAGCCCCCCGGCTTCGGCTTGTGTATGGCATGACTTGGGCATGGAAAGGGTATCGCCATGTATAGCGCCACGACGCGCGGCGTTCACGTCTCCGTGACGCCATCCTTCATGGAAAGCGAATCCTCGCCAAAGGACAACCGTTACTTCTGGGCCTACACGATCGACATCGTCAACGAGGCTGACCAGACCGTGCAGCTCATCGCCCGGCACTGGCGCATCACCGATGGCCATGGCCAACTGCACGAGGTCAAGGGGCCCGGTGTTGTCGGCGAGCAGCCGGTGCTGAAGGCAGGCGAACGCTTCACCTACACATCGGGCTGCCCGCTCGACACGCCCCATGGCAGCATGACCGGAATCTTTCAGATGGTGGCCGAAGATGGCGCATCCTTCGAAGCGACCATCCCGCCATTTCCGCTGCAAAGCCCCTATGCGCGCATCACGCTGCACTAGCCCGCTTCTTGGCCTGTGCGCGGCCATCGCACTGGTGCTTGTGCCGGCGCTGGCCGCGGCGCAGCAATTGCGCGGCCATGGCGGGCCGGTGCGGGCCGTGGCGATCCTGGCTGACGGGCAACGGGCCGTCACCGGTTCGTTCGACCAGTCGGTCATCGTCTGGCGCACCGGTGCGGGCACTGCCGAAGCCGTGCTGCGCTTCCATGACGGATCGGTCAACACGGTGCTGGCGCTGGCCGATGGCCGCTTTGCCAGCGCGGGCGAAGATGCGCGCATCGCCATCTGGCGCATCGGCAGGCCCGAGCCCGAACAGGTCATCGAGGGGCATTCCGGGCCGATCGTCGCCCTGGCCCAATCGCCGGATGGACGGCTGATCGGCTCTGCCTCATGGGATGGGACTGCACGTTTGTCACCGCTGGCAGGTGGTTCGGCGCGCGTGCTCAATGGGCACAGTGGCAATGTGAATGGCATCGCCTTCCTTCCCGATGGAACGGCGGTCACATCCGCCTACGACGCGACAGTGCGCTTCTGGCCTGCTGACGGCACAGCCGCCCGGGTGGTGACGCTGCCGGCTGTGCTCAATGCGGTCGTGGCCGCACCTGACGGCGAAGTGGCGGTCGCGGGCGGCGATGGGCATCTGCGTTTTGTCGGCAGCGATGGCCGCATCAGGGCAGAACTCGAGATCGCGCCCACCCCTCTGGTTGCGCTGGCGATCACTGCCGATGGCAGCGCGGTGGCGGCGGGCGGCATTCGCGGCAATGTGGCCATCATCGAGCGCGCCAGCCGCACCGTGCGCGCCAACCTTGTCGGGCCGGGCCTGCCGGTCTGGTCCCTGGCCTTCACGCCGAATGGAACCGAGCTTTTGTCGGGCGGGGCGGACCGCCTTGTCAGGCGCTGGAATGCGCGCACGGGCGAGCATATCGGCGAGGTGGTGCCGCGCTCCGAAGCCGACCCGCTGGCGGCTTTCCGTGGCGAGCGCGGGGCAGAGGTGTTCCGCGCCTGCGCGGCCTGCCATACCCTGACCAGCGACGGCGGCAACCGGGCCGGGCCGACGCTGCACGGCATCTTCGGGCGGCGCATCGCCACGGCGCATGGCTACAACTTCTCGCCGGCCCTCAAGGGCATGGACATCGTCTGGACCCGCGAGACCGTTGCCCGCCTGTTCGAGATCGGACCCAATGCCTACACGCCCGGCACCAAGATGCCGGAGCAGGTGATCACCTCGGCGGAAGACCGCAAGGCACTGGTGGAGTGGCTGGAGAAGGTGACGCGCTGAGCCGAGCGGCTCACATCAGCCTCACCCCAGCGGGTCTTCGCCGCGCTCGCGCCGCTCCCTGAGATAGTCTTCGGTCGTCCTTGGAGCGGGCCTTGGCCGGTTCTCGTGAGGATCGAAGCTCTCGTTGACGACGACTTCGACCCGGCAATCCTCGCACATGCGGATCAGGGAGGTGCGCTTGGCGAGGTCGCCGGCGAACATCCAGTGCTTGTTCTCCAGCTTGGCGACGATGCGGTCGATGGTGGACTGCACGCCGAAGGCCTTGCCGCAATTCAGGCAATGGGCCGGCTCTTCCTGCTTGACGACGCGCGGAGGCGCGGCCCAGGCTGCAAAATCAAGCTGCGGCGCAAGGCTGATGACCTTTTCCGGGCAGGTCGCGGCACACAGGCCGCACTGCACGCAGAGGTCTTCCTGGAACTTCAGTGTCGGCTTGTCCTTGTCATCCTGAAGCGCCTGGACCGGGCAGGCCGAGACGCAGGCCAGGCACAAGGTGCAGCCGGCTGCATCGATCACCAACCCGCCAAAGGGCGCGCGGTCCGGCATCGCCACGCGGGCGACCGGCTCCGGAGCGGCGCAGTGCATCTCGACGATTGCGCTCTTGAGCAGCGAGCGCCCCTCGCCCATGGGCCGGAAGCGCGCCGGCTCGCGCAAAGCCTGGGCCGGCACGATCGAATCGAGCGCGGCACGGAGCTGGTCAGGGTCATCGGTCTCGATCAGGCCACACCGTGCCTCGCCATAGCCGAGCGCGCCGGCGAGCGTGTTGGCATAGTCGACATTGCGCAGGAGGCCCGACAGGTCATGCTTGGGCTTCGCGCGGCCGAGAAAGCGCACGGAGGCGGCCCCGAAGGCGAGCGCGGCGGCGCTGAGTTCAAGGCCGACCTGCGTCACCTCGTTGACGCGCAGGGGCAGCACATTGGCCGGCAGGCCGCGCCCGTTGCGGGCAAGGGCGTCGAGCAGCGGCTCGCCATGGTCGCCATCATGGACCAGCACGACCGGCTGCTTGCCGCCCGCTTCAGCATAGGTGACGAGCAGCTTGCGCAGCTTGCGCAGGACCACATCCGCCGGCGGAAGCGCATAGGTCACGGCCCCTGTCGGGCAGACTGAGGCGCAGGCCCCGCAACCGGCGCAGATCTCGGCGGAAATCGCGACATGGTCGCCGTTCGGCGTGATCGCACCAACCGGGCAAAGATCGATGCAGCGGGTGCAGCCGACCTTGCGCGAACGCGAGTGGGCGCAAAGTCCCTCGTTCAGCGCCACATATTGCGGCTTGTCGAACTCGCCGACCAGGCCGGTGGCGGCAGCGATCAGCGCCTCTATGCCCGCCCGGTCGCCGGGGTCGGCGCGCAGGTAGCCGGCGCGAAGATCACCGCCGCTGAACAGCGGATTGCCGCCCGACACATCGATGACGATGTCGCATTGCGAGGTTGCGCCATTGCGGGGCTCGCCGAACACGAGCCTGGCGCGTGATGATGCACTGGGTGCGGCAAAATCGTTGATGGTCAGTTCGAAGGCCCCGAGCCAGCCGGTGGCAGCAGCGACCGTGCCACGGAACACCGGGAAATCGGCGGTGCGCGGCGGCGTCACGTCGCCGGGCCGCGACAGGACCACGGTCACGTCCAGCGTGTCCGAGAGGCGGCGGGCAATCTCGATGGCGGTTTCATCACGCCCGTAAATCAGAGCGACGCCGGCGCTTGTCAGCGTGGTGAAGCGGGTCGGTGCCATCGGCTCCGTGCTGGCGGCGAGCAGGGCCGCCATTTTCGGGCCGGTCGCTTTTGCCTGATCGGACCAGCCCGCCAGTTCGCGGATGTTGGTGAAGCTGATCTCGCCGGTAAAGCCCGTTTCCTCGACGATCTCGGTGAATAGCGGGGCTTCCTGCGTGCAGGCAACGAGAATCTGCCCGGGGGCAGCCTGTGCCGGGGTTCCGGCAAGCATCGCCTTGAAGGCATCGACCTGGCTGCGGCAGAGATGCCGCGCCGTCTTCAATTCGGCTCCCTGGCAGCCCGTCGCGATGGCAGCGAGATCGAGCGGCATTGTGTCCTCACAGGAGCACACGGCAACGATACGGCTGCCTTCGCCATCCCGGTTTGCTGCCATAGTGTCCTCCAACCCGACGTTTCTTGTCACAGCGTCCGCCTGGCGACCGCCTGCGGTGGCTGCTCTTGCCTGAAGGTCGTCTTATATGGAATTGAAACAATTCCAAGACAGCCCATCCAAGACAGCCAATGGTTGCCAGCCGCCCGAGCGGCAAGGCCGATGGCCGCATCGCCGAGGAAAGACGTTCCCCATGTCTGCCAGCGCTTCGTCCCGAACGGCCTCGCTCCGGCGCGATCCGCTGCTGCCTCCCGGCTTCACCTGCACCACCTTGCGCGAATCGGGCGACGCCTTTGCCCATGCCGTGGCCCACGCCGACGAGCTTGGTGCGGCCTCTCTCGTCTGGGTGCGGCGCTTCGACCTGGTGGAGTTCGCCGTGGTGCTGGAGCCCGAAGAGCCACTGATGACAGCCAGGCTCGCCCACTACATGGGCATGAATGCCCTCGCCGACACCATGGCGATCCATTGTCCGCCCGAACGGCCGATGATGTTTGCGTGGCCCGATGCGCTTCTGATGGATCACGGCCTGCTCGGCGGCGGGCGCACCGCATGGCCCGCCGATTGCGCTGCCGATGAGGCGCCGCGCTGGTTGGTGTTCGGCGCCATGCTGCGTGCTGCATCCCTGCTTGACCTGGAAAGCGGCGAGCGCTCCGCCAAGCCCGGCGCGGGCATCGCCATGGACGAGCTCGGCTTCGAGGATGTCGCCCCTGTCGATCTGGTCGAGAGCTTCTGCCGGCATCTGATGCTTGGCACCGATGAATGGCTGACGCGCGGACCCCGCGCCGTGGTCAAGCGCTGGCTCGACCGTCTCGGCCGGGAATCCGGCCTGCGCCACGGCATCGAGCCCAATGGTGACCTGCTGATCAAGAGCCAGCATGGCGAGGAGCGCCGCAGCCTGATCGAAGCACTGGACCGCACCGAATGGTTCGATCCGGTCAGGCGGGAGCCAAAGCTGTGAGCGGGATGAAGCTGCTGCGGACCATCCGGCTCGACCCGTCGGACACGTTCGTCTTTGCCAGGGCGGCGGAGGCGGGGGAATGGGCGGTGCCAGGCTCCTTCATGTTCATGGAGGCCGACATCGAAGCGCTCGGGCCCAAGGAGCGCTCGGCCTTCCGGTCCGGCTTTCTCGGGGTCGGAAGCTTCGGCTGGTCGACGCTTGCCATCGTCACGCCTGTCACGGCCGAGGAGCGCGAGGCCCTGGTGATGGCGTTTGCGGAAGCCTTGATGCGTGAACTGGGCGCACCGGACATGGCGCGCGCGCGCGCTGCCGCCGAGGAGGAAATCGCCTTCTCGGCCTCACTGTGCGATCATCCTGCCCAGACGCTGGTGGCGTTGCACCGGAGCATCGAGGGCGGCGAGGTCAAGGAGCGCTTCCGGACGCTGGTGCCCCGCGCCGAAGCACTCGGGCAGGACGCACCGCGCGGCGGCTTCCGGGCGTTCGATTTCTTCGAGGTCGAGGGCGATGAAGACGTGATCTCCGAAGAGGTGGACCTGCTCGCGATGATGAAGGACAAGACGCCATGAAGACCCGGTTCCGGAGGAACTTTTCGTGAGCAAGCACTTCTGGGCCTCGTCCGGCCATGTCCTGCTGGAGCATGATGCGGCGGGAGGGTTGGTCGTCACCGACGAATATCTCAAGGCCTATCTGGCTCGGAAGGAGTTGATGCCGCCGCCGGAAGCCTGCGACGCAGAGCGCGCCTTGCACGCCCGGTTGCTGGATGATCCGCGCAGCGCCGTCACGGAGGCCGAGATCATGGCGCTGGCCGATGCCGACGCACAGGAAAACTGGCGGTTCATGGTCGGTTTTCGCGACAGGCTGGTGGCGTCGCCAAGCCTGGAGGCCGCCTACATGAGCCTGACGCGCGAGGGCTGGAAGGGCGTTCCGCCGCTGTTCATGCTCCAGATGGCCCATGTCATCGCGCGCAATGCCTTCGATGCCTGCGATGACCCGTTCGTGGTGCGTGCGGCAGAATGCCTGTTCCGCTCCCAGCGCGTCACCGTTCAGGACAACACGATCCTGCTGGCCGATTCCGACATCGTCGAGATGCATGAGGAGGAGCGTCACGCCTCGCCGCTGCTCTCGATGATGGGTGAAGCCGCCTCGAAAAAGCTCGATGTGCTGAAGCCCGCCAACGCCGAGGGTTACTGGCAGCGCTCCGACGCCTTCGACATGGTGCTAGACCTGGGCGGGCAGCCTTCGGGCCGCGCTGCCCTGGCATCCGCAATGGCCATCTGGATCGGGCATCTTCACGGCACGGAGGTGCACATCGAGGCGCTGGACCGGATCGAGGATGGCGACTGGCGCTGGTTCGTCGGGTTGGATGCCGATGCGACCCGGATCGGCAACGCGCTTTGGGCCGGCAAGGCCGTGCCGCCCGATCTGATGGCGCGTGTCATCGGCCTGTTCCGACTGACCTTCTCGGAAACCTCGCGGGTCTCCGGGGAAGCGCGCGACAAGCCGGTCTACCTGCTGATGGCCATGACGGAGGACCGTCATCTGCGCCTGAAGCCGCACAATCTGGTCACCGGCCTGCCGCTCCAGGCGGGCCATTGACCGCCGGCGAAGGAGTTTCATCCATGGCTGTCGAGCATCTGACTGTCGGGGTCGTCGTCGAGCGCCGCGAGATCGACAATCCATGGATCGATCACACGTGGGCTCCGGTGGCGGTGCTCGCCGATGCGCCGGATGTCCCGCCGTGGACCTCGCTCGGCAAGGACGGGCGCTCAGAGCGGTTCTATGCCGGCCCGTGCGCGCTGAGCCTTTATTCGTCGGACACGGCGCAGCTGATCGAGAACTTCACCTCCGGCCACGGCAAGCTCTGGGTCAGCGTCCGCCCGACCGGGATCGATCCGCCACTGGAAGTGGTGGGCGTGACAGCTGATCCGACCGAGGGCGAGGGCTATCTCGAAGGCATGGGCGACGTGGTCGAGGTGGTCGCCATGCCCGAGGGTATCGCCGATCACGTGCTGTCCTTCTACAAGGCGCACCATATCGAGCGGCCCTTCATCAAGCGCAAGCGCGACAAGGCCAATCGCGATGCTTTCGCCGGACGGCCGGATCGTCCCGACAGAGTGATACGGACCGAGGGCGGACGCCCTGTCGGCAGCGTCGAGGACGAACCATGAGCCCCGCCGGACCGCCAGAGGATGGCAACGACCACGGCAAGGGTTTCCTGGCCCGCTGGTCCGAGCGCAAGCGCCAGACGGAAGCCGAGGCCCGCAATGTCCTGGCTGCACCGCCGAAAGCCCCGCCGCAGACAGCGGACGAGACAGAGCCTGATACACGCCCGCGCGACCCGGAAACCGGCGAGATCATCGATGTCGAGTGGGTGAACTCCTTGCCATCCATCGCGGACCTCAAGCCCGGTGCGGACCTTGGTGTGTTCATGCGCAAGGGTGTTCCGGAAGCGCTTCGCCGAGAGGCCTTGCGGACCCTCTGGGCCACCGATCCGGCGATCCGCGATTTTGTCAGCCCGGCGCTCGACTATGCCTATGATTACAACACCCCCGGAGCGGTGCACGGCTTCGGGCCGCTGACCGAATCCGATCTCGAACAAGCCAGGAGCTTTCTCGCAGAGGTATTCAGCACAGTGCCTGAACAGCCGAAAGACGATCAGAATGCCCAGCAAGTAGGCAATCGCGACAATCCGCCGCAAGATCGCCATGATCCAAGCTTGCAAACCGTGCGCCTGACCGATGCTGCAATGCAGCATGACAAGGCCAGCCACACGGACGATGCACGGCATCTGGACGCGAAAGCCCCCGAAACAGCCAAAGAGACGGCTGAAAATGGCGCTTCGGAAAGTGTGCAGCGCACCATGCGCGCCGGTTCGGAGGATGCCACAAGTGCCGCCGAAGGGCGCTCGAACAAGGTCATCCGACGCCGGGGAGGCGGTGCAACGCCGGTTTGAGGCATCCTTGGACGATTTAAAGTGACCAAAACTGGTCAGAAAAACGCCGGACCGGACTTTGGAACTGTTGCAATTCCAATCGATAAGCGCTTCTTATCGCGCACTCGTAGAGACCGGCATCAGATCGGTCGAACCGATGTCGTGGGGAAACAACTTGACCGCAAGAGATCCTGGTCTGGACAGGGCGATCGAAGCTGCTGGCGGCGTGCGTGCGCTGGCCCGGCAACTCGGCATTTCCCAGCCCGCCATCTCCTCATGGAAGCGTGTGCCTTCCGACCGCGTGATCGCCATCGAAGTCGCCACCGGCGTTCCCCGCCGCGATCTCAGGCCCGACCTTTACGACCAGTCGCCTGCGATTGCTGAAGACAAGGCTGCGTTGAAGGATGTTGCACCAGAAGACATCGCGCGCGCAGACGAATATGCCCTTCTGGGTGCGCTGCTGTGGCGTGCGCCAACCGCCGAGGTGCTGGCCCAGGTTGCACGCTTTCGCGGCGACGGCTCGGAACTTGGCACAGCCCACCTGATGCTGGCCGAAGCTGCCGCCAACGCCGACCCTGCCGCCATCCAGCGTGAGTTCTTCGACCTGTTTGTCGGCGTCGGGCGTGGCGAGTTGCTGCCATATGCCTCATTCTACCGCACCGGTTTCCTGCATGAACGGCCGCTGGCCGAGGTGCGCCGCGACATGGAAGCGCTCGGGCTGGCGCGCGAGGAACGGATCGGCGAGCCGGAAGATCATGTCGCCATGCTGTTCGACGTGATGCGCGGGTTGATCATGGGCGAGTTCGCGTCCGACCAGATCGACGACCGCGTGTTTTACGATCGACACATCAAGCCGTGGGCATCCCGGCTGTTCGTTGATCTGGAGATGACGCAGACCTCGGCCTTTTACCGGACGGTTGGTGCAGTCGGCCGGGTCTTTCTGGATATCGAGGCCGGCGCCATGGCGCTGGCAGCGTGAGATTTCTGCTTTTTGGGGAGGACAGACAGATGTCTGAGAAGAAGACCAAAGAGGCGCTTGATCGCCGCGGCTTCATGAAAGTCGTCAGCCTCGGAGGCGCGGCTGCGGCCGCATCCGTTGCGCCCGGCGTGGTCACACCCGCCGCCGCCTATGATCCTGGCAAGGAAGAAACCAAGGCGCGCTACCGCGAAAGCGAGCACGTCAAGGCCTTCTACCGCACCAACAGCTACTGAGGGGAGCGACACATGCTCATCAAACGCAAGAGCGCCGACGCCTCGCGCGGCAAGCTTCAGGCAGCCCTCGGCGGCCTGTCATCCGGTGTGATGGACCGCCGGTCCTTCCTGCGCCGCTCGGGCCTGGTGGCTGGCGGCCTCGCGGTGGCCGGCTCGATCCAGATCGGTGCCGTGCGCAAGGCGGAAGCTGCCGGCTTCGGCCCGGCGACGGGCACCAAGGTCGTCAAGAACATCTGCACGCACTGCTCGGTCGGCTGCACGGTCAAGGCCGAAGTCGCCAACGGCGTCTGGGTCGGGCAGGAGCCCGCCTGGGAAAGCCCGATCAACCGCGGCACCCATTGCGCCAAGGGCGCATCGGTCCGTGAACTGGTCCACGGCGACCGCCGCATCAAGTATCCGATGAAACTGGTTGAAGGCCAGTGGACCAAGATCTCCTGGGAACAGGCGATTTCCGAGATCGGCGACAAAATGCTCGAAATCCGCGCCAAGTCCGGCGCTGACTCGGCCTACCTGCTCGGCTCGGCCAAGTTCTCGAACGAGGGCGCCTACCTGTTCCGCAAGTTCGCGGCCTTCTGGGGCACCAACAACGTCGATCACCAGGCCCGCATCTGCCACTCCACCACGGTGGCGGGCGTTGCGAACACCTGGGGCTATGGCGCCATGACGAATTCGTACAACGACATTCGCAACGCCAAGACCGTGATCTTCATGGGCTCGAACGCAGCCGAGGCGCACCCCGTCTCGATGCAGCACATCCTGGCCGGTAAGGAAATCAACCGCGCCAACGTGATCGTGTTCGATCCGCGCATGACCCGCACCGCAGCCCATGCCACCGAGTATGTGCGCTTCCGCTCGGGCACGGACATCGCCGTGATCTGGGGCATGATGTGGCACATCTTCAAGAACGGCTGGGAAGACAAGGAGTTCATCTCCCAGCGCGTCTACGGGATGGCCGATGCCCTGAAGGAAATCGAGAAGTACGACCCCAAGACGGTCGAGGACATCACCGGCATTCCGGAAGCCCAGCTCAAGCGTGCGGCCGAGACCTTCGCCAAGGTCAAGCCTGCCACCTTCATCTGGTGCATGGGCGTGACGCAGCACACGGTTGGCACGGCCAACGTGCGCGCCATCTGCACGCTGCTGCTGGCCACCGGCAATGTCGGCGGCATGGGCAACGGCGCCAACATCTTCCGTGGCCACTGCAATGTGCAGGGCGCGACGGACATGGGCCTCGATGTCGGCAACCTGCCGCTCTACTACGGGCTGGTCGAAGGGGCCTGGCGTCACTGGGGCCGCGTCTGGGATGTCTCTTATGACTATCTCCAGAGCCGCTTCGACGAGGTGCCGGCCAAGGGCGGTCGCCCTGCCCGCAACCGCAAGGCGAACATGGAGACGTCGGGCCACACCTCGACACGCTGGTTCGATGCCGCCTCGCTGCCGGCCGAACAGGTCGACCAGAAGGACAACCTCAAGGCGATGATCGTCTTCGGCCATGGCGGAAACACCATTCCGCGCATCCCGGATTCCGTGAAGGCGCTTGAAAACCTCGACCTGCTGGTCGTGGCCGATCCCCATCCGACCAACTTCGTCTCGCTGGCCAAGCGCAAGAACGGCACCTACCTGCTGCCGATTGCGACCCAGTTCGAGTGCGATGGCTCGCGGACCTGCTCGAACCGCTCGATCCAGTGGGGCGAGAAGGTGGTCGAACCGATCTTCGAATCCGCCAACGACTACTGGGTCATCTACAAGCTGGCCGAGAAGCTCGGTTTCGCCGGCGACATGTTCAAGAACATCCAGATGGTCAAGGGCAAGTACGGCATGGAGCCCCAGGCCGAATCCGTGCTGCGCGAGATCAACCGCGGTGGCTGGTCGACCGGCTACACCGGCCAGTCGCCGGAACGCCTGAAGCTGCACATGGAGCACCAGGACAAGTTCGATCTGGTGACGCTGCGTGGTGCCAAGGGATCGCCCGTCGAGAATGACTTCTTCGGGCTGCCATGGCCATGCTGGGGCACGCCGGAGATGAAGCATCCCGGCACCCACGTGCTCTATGATACCTCGCTCGAGCCGATCAACGGGGGCGGTGCCTTCCGTCCGCGTTTCGGTGTGACCCGCGAGGAAACCCGTCCCGATGGCAGCAAGGTCAACGTCACGCTGCTGGCCGAGGGTTCCTGGCCCAAGGGCTCGGAGATCAAGGATGGCTACCCCGAGTTCACCATGGGGATGCTCAAGCGCCTCGGGTGGGACAAGGACCTGACGCCGGCAGAGGCCGCCACCATCAACTCGATCGGCGGCAATAGCCCCGACGGCGTGAGCTGGGCGGTCGACCTTTCGGGCGGCATCCAGCGGGTGGCCCTGATGCATGGCTGCGTGCCCTTCGGCAACGGCAAGGCCCGCGCCAATGCGTGGAACCTGCCCGATCCGATCCCAACCCACCGCGAGCCGATCTACACCCCGCGTGTGGATCTGGTCGCCAAGTGGCCGGCACGTCCGGACGAGCGCACGCTTCGCATTCCAAACCTTCACACCACCTTCCAGAAGGCGGCCATCGAGAAGGGCGTTGCCAAGAACTTCCCGATCATCCTCACCTCCGGCCGTCTGGTCGAATACGAGGGCGGCGGCGAAGAGACGCGCTCGAACAAGTGGCTCGCTGAATTGCAGCAGGACATGTTCGTCGAGATCAGCCCCGATGACGCCAATGCGCGCGGCATCAAGGACGGCCAGTTCGTCTGGGTGTCCGGCCCGGAAAACAACAGCAAGGCCCGTGTCAAGGCGCTCGTCACCGAGCGTGTCGGCAAGGGTGTGGCCTGGATGCCCTTCCACTTCGGCGGGTTCTACCAGGGCGTCGACCAGCGCGGGAACTATCCCAAGGGAACGGACCCGATCGTGCTCGGCGAAAGCGTCAATACGGTCACGACCTACGGCTATGACCCGGTCACCGGCATGCATGAAGGCAAGGTCACCCTTGTCCAGATCGCGGCGGCTTGAGGAGGAATGTAATTATGGCTCGGATGAAATTTCTCTGCGACGCTGACCGCTGCATCGAGTGCAACGCCTGCGTCACCGCCTGCAAGAACGAGAACGATGTGCCATGGGGCATCAACCGGCGTCGTGTCGTCACCATCAATGACGGCAAGCCCGGCGAGCGTTCGATCTCGATGGCCTGCATGCACTGCACGGATGCGCCCTGCGCCGCCGTGTGCCCGGTCGACTGCTTCTACGTGACGGTCGACAAGGTGGTGCTGCACTCCAAGGACCTGTGCATCGGCTGCGGCTACTGCTTCTACGCCTGCCCGTTTGGCGCACCGCAGTATCCCAAGGTCGGCAACTTCGGTTCGCGCGGCAAGATGGACAAGTGCACCTTCTGCGCCGGCGGGCCAGAGGCGGACCTGTCGCCCGCCGAATTCCAGAAGTATGGCTCCAACCGTCTGGCAGAGGGCAAGCTGCCGCTCTGCGCGGAAATGTGCTCGACCAAGTCCCTGTTGGCCGGTGATGGCGACATCATCGCCAAGATCTACAAGGAACGGGTGGTCAAGCGCGGCTATGGCTCCGGAGCCTGGGGCTGGAAGACGGCCTACAAGGAAACCGTCGCCATCTGACGAGACAAAGGCCGCCAGCGAGACTGGCGGCCATCGCTCGTTCGAGAACCTCAAGCTTTTGCCTCAATTCACAGTTTCCGGAGGGACATCATGCGTCTGACGCGGTCCATTCTTTCGTTCCTTGCCATGGTTGCCATGGTCATCGGCCTTGGCCTGTCGACCCCGGTCGCCGCGCAGCAGGGTGCTCCGATCAATCCGACAGCCAGGTCGGTGACAGAAGACCAGCTTCTCAATGCCCTGAAGCCTGGCTCAGCTGCTGAAATCGGCGGGCGCGTCACAATTCCCGATGCCAAGTCCGCGACACTGATCCGGCCAGCCGGCCGCGAATGGCGCGAATTCCACCAGGGCACCATGCACCTGATCGGCGGCATCGCCATTCTCGGCATGCTGGCCCTGCTGGTTGTGTTCTATTTCACCCGCGGCAAGATCATGATTTCTGGCGGGCCAACCAACCGCACGATCACCCGGTTCGGCAGTTTTGACCGTTTCGTGCACTGGACGACAGCAGGATGCTTCATCGTGCTGGCCCTGTCCGGCCTCAACATCACCTTCGGCAAGACGATCCTCATTCCGCTGCTCGGCGAATCCGCATTTGCCGCTGCCGCCCAGCTTGGCAAGTATGCCCACAACTATCTCGCATTCCCGTTCATGGTCGGACTGGCACTGATGTTCCTGATCTGGGTGAAGGACAACATCCCCGGCATGATCGATGTGCAGTGGTTCGCACAGGGGGGCGGCCTGATCGGCAAGGGTCATCCGAAGGCCAAGCGCTTCAACGGCGGCCAGAAGATGGTCTTCTGGTCTGTCATCCTTGGCGGTGCGGTCCTATCCGTTTCAGGCTGGTATCTGCTCTTCCCCTACACGGCGGGCGGCGTGCTGAACCTCCAGTTCTGGAACGTCGTCCATGGCGTGGTCAGCATGCTGCTGATCGGCGCGATGCTGGCCCATGCCTACATCGGCTCGATCGGCATGGAAGGCGCGTTCGATGCCATGGGTTCGGGCGAGGTCGATCTCAACTGGGCCAAGGAACATCACAGCCTCTGGGTCGAGGACGAGATGAAGAAGGGCGTCGTGCCAGCGGCCATGCAGCCTGCCGAGTAACCAGCGCACCGAACCCAATCACAAACCTCTCGAAAGCCGGGCTCGCTGCCCGGCTTTTTCGTTGTCAAGGCAGGCACGGCAATGGCAAAGCAGTGCAGCACATGAGGCGGCATCCCCCGCCGCAGATGTGTCCCGCAAGACGATCGATCCCAACGCCATGGCATTTGCGACCAGCAACACAACCTCCCGCGTGATCGGACTTGCCGGCTGGAGCGGAGCGGGCAAGACCACGCTGCTGACCAGACTGATCCCGCATCTGGTGGCGCATGGGTCCAGCGTCTCGACCCTCAAGCACGCGCATCATGCCTTCGATGTCGATGTGCCGGGCAAGGATTCCCACAGCCACCGGCTCGCAGGTGCCAGCGAGGTTCTTATCTCGAGCGGTCGCCGCTGGGCGCTGATGCATGAGCTGCGGGGCGAACCGGAGGCGAAGCTTGGCGATCTCCTTGGCAAGCTCTCGCCGGTTGACCTGGTGCTGGTCGAAGGCTTCAAGCGCGAGGCTCACCGCAAGATCGAAGTTCACCGCGCCGGCAATGGCAAGCCTGCGATGCATCCGGGTGATGCCAGCATCGTCGCCGTGGCGTCTGACGTTGCTTTTCCCGCTGCGGGCCGCCCGGTGGTGCATCTCGATGACATCGAGGCGATTGCCGCAATGGTGCTTGCCTTTGCCGAGCCGCTCGCCGATGTCTTGTCCAGGTTGAACGCACAGGCACCGGCGCATGGCCCAACTGACCGATGATTGCTTCGCCTTCGGCGGTCCTCTCCTCACCATCGAGGATGCCGCACGGCTGATGGCCGAACGCATCGCGCCGGTGGCCGGCGCCGAGATGGTTCCGCTGCATCAGGCCGACGGGCGCGTGCTGTCCGCCGATCTGGTGGCGGGTTTGCCATTGCCGCCCTTTGCCAACTCGGCTGTGGATGGCTATGCGGTTCGCCACGCCGATCTGGCTGCTGCCGGACAAACACGCCTGCCAGTTCTCGGGCGCGTTGCTGCCGGCGCAGCGGCATCACCTGTTCCAGTCGCCGGCGGCGCGGTGCGCGTGTTCACCGGCGCGCCGATGCCGCCCGATGCCGACACCGTTTTCATGCAGGAGGATGTTGCTGCCGATGGCGAAGCCGTCGTGTTGCCCGGCGGGCTGAAGCGCGGAGCCAACATGCGCCTCGCCGGCGAAGACATCGCCGTCGGCGCCCGCGCGCTCGCAGCAGGCACGCGGCTTGGCCCGCAGGAACTTGCGATGGCGGCTGCCCTTGGCAAAAGCCAGCTGTCAGTGCGCCGCAAGCTGAAGGTCGGCGTATTCTCGACCGGCGATGAACTGACCGAGGCGGGGCACCCGCTGCCTGAAGCGGGCATTCACGATTCCAACCGGATCATGCTTCTGTCGCTGGTGCAGCGCGCGGGGGCCGAGGCCGTCGACCTTGGCATCCTCAGGGACCGGCAGGGCGAGCTCGCGCTGAGGCTGCAGCAGGCCGCCGGGCAGTGCGATCTGGTGCTGACCTCGGGCGGTGTCTCGACCGGCGAGGAGGATCACGTCAAGCCGGCTGTCGAAAGCATCGGGTCGCTGGTGTTCTGGCGGCTCGCCATCAAGCCGGGCCGGCCCGTGGCGCTTGGCGTCATCGACGGCAAGGCGTTCGTGGGTCTGCCGGGCAATCCTGTTGCAGTGTTCGTCACCTTTGCCTTCGTGGTGCGCCCCTTGCTGGCGCGTCTTTCCGGTGCGCTCTGGCACGAGCCTCGCCGGATGCTGGTGCGGGCCGGGTTCAACTATCGCAAGAAAACGGGCCGGCGCGAATATGTCCGCGTCACCCTGGCGGCGCTGGCGGATGGCCATTTCGAGGCGCACAAGCACCCGCGCGATGGTGCCGGTGTGCTGAGCTCGCTCACCGAGACGGATGGGCTGATCGAACTCGCCGATGACGTGACCGAGCTTGGCGCGGGCGCGCCGGTGGCGTTCATCGGCTACCGTGACCTGACCTGATACGGGCCCGAAGGCCGCGCTTCAAAGTCCGCGGCGCACGCCGGTTTCCATGTCGAACAGATGCACCTTGGCCGGATCGATGGTCAGGTTGAGTGCCTTCGAATCGGACGGCACCAGCCCGGATGCGGCCTGGATGACCAGCGCCGCGCCGCCGAGCGTGCCGTGGAACAGCTGGGTTGCGCCCAGTTCCTCGATGAAGTCGACGGCCATGGTCAGCGAGCCGTTGGGCGTCACGATGAGGTCTTCCGGCCTGAGCCCGACCTCGATGGCGGCACCGGGCACCAGATCGGCAGCCATGTCGGACACCGGCAGCACGACATCGCCAATGCTGACCGCCCCCTTGCCCCTGACCACGCCCTTGGCGATGTTCATCGGAGGCGAGCCGATGAAGGTGGCAACGAACCTCGACGCCGGCTTGCGGTAGACATCGTTGGGAAGGCCCATCTGCTCCACCCGCCCGGCGCTCATCACCACCAGCTTGTCGGACAAGGTCATGGCCTCGACCTGATCATGGGTGACATAGATCGAGGTCACACCCAGCGCGCGCTGCAGTTTCTTGATCTCCACGCGCATCTGCACG
>JAIYDY010000105.1 GCA_027487245.1 Hyphomicrobiales bacterium | reverse complement strand
GTTGGTGTCGAAATAGGTCTTGGCGCCGTCAACGGCCAGTTCCCGCAGCAGGCCTGCCTGGGTGAACTGGTGAAGCGTATTGTAGACCGTGGCCAGCGAAACGGGCACACGGGCGCGCATGGCTTCCTCGTAGAGCATCTCGGCGCTGATGTGCCGGTCACCCTTGGCGAACAGCAGCCAGCCCAGCGACGTGCGCTGGCGAGTGGGGCGCAGGCCGACTTCGCGCAGTTTCTCGCGCAAAGAGTGCACCGGACAACCAGCCAGCGACCGCCGCAGCGGTGTGGCATCCCGGGACGGCTCGATGATCATCGGGGTCACGCTCATGTCGATCCTGAAAGTCGATCCTGCACGTCGCTGCCGGAGGCCAAAACGCCGACCGACATCTCCACGTCATATCATATTCACGCAGACGGCCCAGTTCAACCAAGGATAAATACGGTCAGTTGACGCGGGTGGCTTCACGCGCGCCGGCGCGGGTGCTAGGCGTCGCGCAAGGCGGCTGTCATCAGTCCGTCATCCGGGAGCGAACGAACGCTATGGCAAACGACATGACAGGCAATCTGGCAGGCAATTCGGCGAGCGGCACTGAACGCCAGTCGAGCTTTTCGCATGAGGAGATTCTGGCGTGCGGGCGCGGCGAGCTGTTCGGCATGGGCAATGCCCAGTTGCCGCTGCCGCCGATGTTGATGTTCGACCGCATCACCCACATCAGCGAGACCGGCGGTATCAACGGCAAGGGCATCATCATGGCGGAGCTTGATGTGCGCCCCGACCTTTGGTTCTTCCCTTGCCATTTTCGCGGTGATCCGGTGATGCCGGGCTGCCTTGGTCTCGACGCGCTCTGGCAGCTCACAGGCTTCTTTCTCGGCTGGCTCGGGTTGCCCGGCCGTGGCCGGGCGCTTGGCGTCGGCGAGGTCAAGTTCGCCGACCAGGTGCTGCCAACGGTCAAGAAGGTCGTCTACGGCGTCGAGTTCAAGCGTGTCTTCAAGTCCAAGCTGGTGCTCGGCATCGCCGATGGCTGGCTCGAGGCCGACGGCAAGCGCATCTACACCACAACCGACATGCGCGTGGGGCTGTTCAAGCCCGAAACCGCCTGAGCACGCTGCCGGACAGGGTACCTGGCCAGCATGCCGGATTGCGGTCCATGCGTGGTGACGGGTGAGGCAGCATCCCGTTCCTGCGCTATTGCCATGAGCGCAACCAAGAAGATGCTGCGTCGCGCTTGCAGTTTTGCGCCAGCCGCGCCATGTGGCTGAGGCGCTTTGTCGCTGGAACGGGCTCAGGGCCGTCCAGTTAGTCCACTCGGGAGGCCCCCACATGAAACGTGTCGTCGTCACAGGGATGGGCATTGTCTCGTCGATCGGCAACAACACGCAGGAGGTTCTGGCCTCGTTGCGGGAGGCAAAGTCCGGCATCGCGACCGAAAGCGCCTTCGTGGCGCATGGCTTCCGCAGCCATGCGGCAGGGCGGCCGACGGCCGATGCCGCCGCGCTGGTCGACCGCCGCGCCATGCGCTTTCACGGCGGCGGCACAGCCTGGAACCACATTGCCATGGACCAGGCCATTGCCGATGCCGGGCTGGAGACATCCGACATCTCCCATGATCGCACCGGCATCATCATGGGATCGGGCGGTCCATCGACCATCGCGCTGATCGAGGCTTACGAGAAGGCCAAGGAGAGCGGCAACACCAAGCGTATCGGCCCCTTTGCTGTGCCCAAGGCGATGAGTTCCACGGCCTCGGCGACGCTGGCGACCTGGTTCAAGATCCGGGGCGTCAACTATTCGATCTCTTCGGCCTGTGCGACCTCGAACCATTGCATCGGCAATGCCTACGAGATGATCCAGTATGGCAAGCAGGACGTGATGTTCGCCGGCGGTTGCGAGGAACTCGACTGGACCTTGTCGATGCTGTTCGACGCCATGGGCGCCATGTCGACCAAGTACAACTAGACGCCCTCGCGGGCGAGCCGCGCCTATGATGCCAACCGCGACGGCTTCGTGATCGCGGGCGGTGCCGGCGTGGTCGTGCTCGAGGAACTGGAACGGGCCAAGGCCCGTGGGGCGAAGATCTACGGCGAGATCGTCGGCTATGGCGCGACCTCGGATGGCTATGACATGGTGGCTCCGTCCGGCGAGGGCGCGGTGCGCTGCATGCGTCAGGCGCTGGCGACCTATGGCGGCAAGATCGACTACATCAACCCGCATGGCACCTCGACACCGGTGGGTGACGCCAAGGAAATCGAGGCTATCCGCGAGGTCTTCGGCGGGGCGGACAAGTCGCCGCTGATCTCGGCCACCAAGTCGCTGACCGGGCACTCGCTCGGCGCGACCGGTGTGCAGGAGGCGATCTATTCGCTGCTGATGCTCAACCATGACTTCGTCTGCGAGAGCGCGCACATCGACGAGATCGATCCGGCCTTCGCCGACATGCCGATCGTGCGCAAGCGCGTCGACAAGGCCGGCCTTGGATGCGTGCTCTCCAATTCCTTCGGCTTCGGCGGCACCAATGCCACCATCGTGATGAAGCGGCTGGAGGCCTGATGAGCCTGGCCCAGGCTGCCTGATCGCTATCCTGGCCGCAAGTTGGCCATGACACCTGACGCCTTCTGACGAGACAGGTCCCGATGAACCCTCTGATGCACAACAAGCGCGGCCTCATCATGGGGGTTGCCAACCAGAACTCGATCGCCTGGGGCATCGCCTCGATGCTCGCCAGGCACGGGGCGGAATGCGCCTTCACCTATCAGGGCGAGGCGCTGGGCAAGCGCGTCAAACCGCTGGCGGAGAGCATCGGCTCGAAGCTGGTGATCCCGTGCGATGTCGAGGACATTGCATCGGTCGATGCGCTGTTCGAGACACTTCGGGCCGAGTGGGGCCAGCTTGATTTCGTGGTCCATGCCATCGGTTTTTCCGACAAGGACGAGCTCAAGGGCCGCTATGCCGACACCAGCCGCGCCAATTTCTCGCGCACCATGGTGATTTCCTGCTTCTCGTTCACCGAAGTGGCCAAGCGCGCCGCAGCCCTGATGCCGGCAGGGGGCGCGATGATCACGCTCACCTATGGCGGCTCGATGCGGATCATGCCGAACTACAACGTGATGGGCGTGGCCAAGGCAGCATTGGAAGCGTCCGTGCGCTATCTGGCAAGCGACTTTGGCCCGCACGGTATCCGCGTCAACGCCCTGTCGCCGGGGCCGGTGCGCACGCTGGCGGGAGCCGGCATCGCCGATGCCCGCTCGATGTATTCCTGGCAGCGGGCCAACTCGCCGCTGCGCAAGTCCGTGTCCCTTGAGGATATCGGCGGCTCGGCGCTGTATTTCCTGTCGGACCTGTCGGGCGGAGTGACCGGTGAGGTTCACCACATCGATGCCGGGTTCCACATCACTTCGATGCCGGTGCTCGATGTGCTCAAGACCATCGACCTGAAGGGCGAAGCGGAGTAGCGCACGCCTCATTCGCCCGATGACGCATCGCCCATCGGGTGCAAATCGCGCACCATCGCCTTCAGGCGCTCATCCAGCACATGAGTGTAGATCTGGGTCGTGGAAATGTCGGCATGGCCGAGCAACTCCTGCACGACGCGAAGGTCAGCGCCGTTCTGCAAGAGATGGCTTGCGAAGGCATGGCGCAGCACATGCGGGCTGACCAGATCGGCGCGCAGCCCGGCGGCCCCGGCGAGGGCCTTCAGATCGCGGGCAAAAGCCTGCCGGGTCAGGTGGCCGCTCTCGCTGTCCGCCGGGAACAGGTGAGTGGTCGGTTTTGCGGCGCCGCGGCGGCTCATCGCTTCCCTGAGGTCGAGATAGGTGCGCGCCGCAACCTTTGCTGCGCCGGTCAGCGGCACCAGACGCTCCTTGGCACCCTTGCCGCGCACGATCAGGAAATCATCGCGGGTGCGGGCCGCTGACACCGGAAGGGCCATCAGTTCCGACACCCGCAGGCCCGTGGCATAAAGCAGCTCGAGCAGGCAGCTCATCCGGGCCGAGCGCAGCCGCTCGCCATCCGTGCTGGCCGGATGGTCGAGGCCTTCGCGGGCCACGGCCAGGAGGCGGTCGACATCCTTGACGCTCATGGTCTTGGGCAGAGGCCTGGCCCGCCGTGGGCCTGACAGGGCGGCGGTGGGATCATCGCCGCGATGACCCTCGGCATAGAGGAAGCGATGGAGCTGACGCACGGCCGAAAGCCGCCGCGCCGCCGAGGAGGCTTTCAACCCACGATGGCTGAGGTCTTCGAGATAGGCCCTGACCAGATCGGGGCCGGCTGCCAGAATGCCACCGGATGGCTTCGTGAAACCGGCATAATCGGCGAGATCCGCGTCATAGGCCGCCATCGTGGCCTTGGCGGCTCCCCGCTCGGAGGCCATCATGTCGAGAAACAGCCCGACCAGTGACCGGTCACGCCCGCTCACTGGCTCGGCCCGCTCACCGGGCGAACTTCTTCGGATCGATCGGCACGCTCATCTCGCGTTGCTCCGGCTCAACCAGAGTGGTCAGCGCCAGCATCGCGGCGAAGCCGATCCCGCCAAGAACGGCGAGGACGCCAAGAAATCGAAACAGTGTTGGCACTCTGCCGCTCCCAGGCCGCGCGTCACGCGGCAACACCTGCCATAAATGAGCGCAGCAGGCACACTGTGCAAGGCAAAGATGATCACCTTGCCGCCACTGCCCGCGCGGCCGTCTGATCTTCAGCGGAAAACCTGATTCCCCTTTTCCGCGACATGGTCTAGAGCCCTTTCATGAGTGAAGAGGCCATCTCGTCCGTGCCGGCTGACCCGGCTTCGACCCTGCGCGGGCGGCTGGGCACACGTTCGATCGTGCTTGTCGGCATGATGGGTTCGGGCAAGAGCACGATCGGCTCGCGCCTTGCAGCGCGCGGCGGCCTGCGTTTTGTCGATGCCGACAGTGAGATCGAGACAGCGGCCGGCATGACAATCCCGGAGATCTTCGCCAGCCGTGGTGAAGCAGAGTTCCGGGCCGGCGAACGCCGCGTCATCGCGCGCCTGCTGGGCCAGGGCCCCCAGGTGCTGGCCACCGGAGGTGGCGCCTTCGTCAGCGAGGAAACCAGGCGGCACGTGGCGGAGGCCGGCATATCGGTTTGGCTGAAGGCAGATCCCGAGATCCTGATGCGGCGCGTGCGCAAGCGCAGCAATCGCCCGCTTCTCCAGACAGCCGACCCCGAAGGCACACTCAGGCGGCTGTTGAGCGAGCGTGAACCGATCTATGCCATGGCCGACATCACCGTGCAGTCACGCGAGGAGCCGCACGAGAACGTCGTCGAGGCTGTCCTGCAAGCCGTTGACCAGTTCATCAAGGCTTCCCGATGAGCCCAACCTTTGCCACCGTGCCTGTGCCATTGCCCGGGCGGGCCTATGAGATCGTGATCGGACGCGGCCTGCTCGGTGAAGCCGGACAGCGGATTGCGGCCCTGGGATCGGTCCGCCATGTGGGGATTGTCACGGACGAGAGCGTTGGCCATCTGCATGCCGAAGCGCTCGAGAACGCGCTTGGTGCGGCAGGGCTGGCGTCGAGCCGGATCACGGTCCCGCCGGGCGAAACCTCGAAGTCTTTCACCATGTTCGCCGAGGTTTGCGACGGCCTGCTTGCCGCGAAGATCGAGCGCAAGGATGTGGTTGTCGCGCTGGGTGGCGGCGTGGTCGGCGACC
>JAIYDY010000095.1 GCA_027487245.1 Hyphomicrobiales bacterium | reverse complement strand
CGCAACCGGCTGGTGCCGCCCGGCACGTTCCCGCACATTTTCGGCACCGACGAGCTTGGCCGGGATGTGCTCTCGCGTCTGCTGATCTCGATCCGCATCTCGCTGCTGATCGCCTTTGGCGCCTCGATCATCTCGGCGGTGCTGGGCACGACGCTGGGGTTCCTTGCCGCCTATTTCCGGGGGTTTGTCGAGCAGGTCGTGCTGATGCTGGCCGATTTTCAGGCTTCCATGCCCTTCCTGATCCTGGCGCTGTCGGTGCTGGCCTTCTTCGGCAACTCGCTTGTGCTGCTCATTGGACTGATGGGGCTGTTTGGCTGGGAGCGGTATGCCCGCATCTCGCGCGGGCTTGCCATCTCGGCCAGCGCACAGGGCTATGCCTCTGCCTGCCGGCAACTTGGGGCCTCGCCGATGCGGGTCTACCTGCGTCACATCCTGCCCAACATTGCGTCCACACTGATCGTGTCGATGACACTCGTGTTTCCGGAAGTGATCCTGCTCGAAAGCGGGCTTTCGTTCCTCGGTCTTGGTGTGCAGCCCCCCATGACCAGCCTCGGCAACATGGTCGGCTATGGGCGCGAATACATCACCCGCGCACCCTGGATCATGCTGGCACCAGCCCTGACCATCGTGTCCACGACGCTCGCCGTCTCAGTGCTGGGCGACTGGTTGCGTGACAAGCTCGATCCAACCCTGAGGTAGCCCGATGCAGACAGCCTCCAAGGTCGTTGTCGTGGTGTTCGATGGATTGCGGCCCGATATGGTCACGCCTGACCGTATGCCAAATCTGGCCGCTTTCGCTGAAGATAGCCTCTGGTTCCGCGAGGCACGCTCGGTGTTCCCGTCGATGACGCGCGTGGCGACGTCCTCGATTGCGACTGGAGCGCCACCGGCCCTGCACGGCATCGTCGGCAACAGCTTCTACTATCCCGACGTGACGCGCGATTTCGTCCTCGATACCTCACGGGCCGAGGATATCGCGCTGGCCGAAAGCCGCTTGGGCAGCCCCCTGATCGCAGCCGAGACTCTGGGAGACCGGCTGGCTGTCCATGACAAGAGCTTCGCCGTGGTCCATTCCGGTTCTGCCGGCTCGACGTATGCGATCAACCCGCGTGCTGCTGCCAACGGCCACTGGACCTTCTCGGTGATGGGCCGTGACGCGACGCGGACCCCGCATGCGGTTGATGAGGTCGTGGAGCGGTTTGGACCGTTGCCGCTGCGGACCTTGCCGCGCTTCGAAGAAACCGACTACGTGACACGCGTCTTCACAGAACATGTTCTCGGCGAGATGGACCCGGATGTGGCGCTGATCTGGTTCAACGAGCCGGACACCTCGTTCCATTACAAATTTCTGGCCTCCGAAGACACCAACGCCATCATGCTTGCGGTTGACGCTGCTTTCGGACGCATCCTGGCCGCGATCAGGAGGCGGCCCGATGCGGATGACATCGCCATCATCGCCGCTTCCGATCACGGCCAGATTTCGAGTTCGGGCGTCGCTGACATTGCCACGCTGCTGACCGGGGCCGGGCACAAGGCCGCCCGCGGCTCGTCACGTGCGATCAACGGCGCGGACATCACGGTCACCGGCGGAAACATGGGCGAGATCCGCATCGTCGATGGCGACATGGAACGGCGTGATCAGATCGCGCGCTGGCTGATGCAGCGCGACGAGATCGGGATGCTGTTCACCCCATCCGATGACCCTGTTCTAGGCGCTGTGGATGGAACATTCTCGACGACGCTTGTTGGTCTGGATCATGTCCGCCAGCCGGAACTGGTCTACGTGTTGCGCTCAGCCACCGACGCAGACGAGCACGGCCTGCCGGGCCTCGGCCTGATCACCGGTGGTGTGCCGGTCGGCGGCGGCATGCATGGCGGTTTGAACCGGCACGAACTCAACACCGTGCTCATCCTCGGTGGCGCTTCGCGGGGCGGACGCCCCGGATTGAGTGAGGCACCATCCGGCATCATCGACATCGCGCCAACGATCTTGGACCTGCTTGCCATCCCGGCACCGGCAAGCATGCGCGGTGCAAGCCTGATCGCAGCCGCGACGCGCGAGCACCGGCCAAGAACCGAAATCTTCGAAACGGGAACCGGCGCGTTTCGCCAGATGTTCAGCGTTGTGCGCCGTGGCCAACATGCCTTCCCGGTCCATGGTGGCCGGGTGACCTAAGCTATCCGCGCAGCATGGCCTCGTGCAGAGCGATCATCGTTTTTTCGTTTGCTGGAATGACAAAAGCACCGACACAGCAACCGTCCGACGAGATGATCCCCACCTTGGTGCGATTGCTGTCAAGATCGATCCGCGCTTCAGCTATCGAGCCGAGGACGTGTCCGCCACCGACGGACGGCCAGCCTGCGGAGCGTCTGGGAACAACCGCATCAGCAAGGAGCTGACCGCAGGTCAGTTTCCGCGGGTCATCAGGATCCCTGGCCGGCATGGAGAAGCGCCGTTGCCCATAGGGCAATCGCCAGCGAGGAGCCGAAGGGCACTCGGATGCTTCCCCTTTGCCGCGCAAGACGAAAGCCCCACACCAATGCCGAATAACCGAGGGCACAGAGCGCGGCGGCACCGACGGCGACGGCGCCTGCCTCCATGCCAAGCCATGCTCCCAAGGCAGCCATCAGTTTCATGTCACCCATTCCCATACCAGGAACCTTGCGAACAACCGCATGGAGACTTGAAAGCGCCAGCGGCACAGCGCCCCAAACGAGCGCGCCGGATGCGGCCGCCCAAAGCCCGCCGCCCAGATAGGCATTTGCGAGCCCCAGCCCAAGAAGGGGCAGGGTGATTGAGTCAGGAAGCCAGTAGTAGCGCGCGTCCAGAACGGCCAATGCGAACAGTGGCACCAGCAGAGCATAGACATGGAGGCCCAGCACCATGCCGGGGACCATCAGGGCGTGGAGCGCAAGGACGCCCAGGAAAAGCAGGATCAGCACGGCGGCTGAGACTGTGGCTGGAACGACCGGCGCCAAACCGCCCTGACGCCGCGGCAGGCGCCAGGCCGACGGCCTCAGCAGGGCGGCAGGCACACCCGGCATCAGCACCAGCATGATCAGCAACAGTGCAATGGCGTTCTGCGGGAGGCTCAAAGGGCAGGCCGCCGCGTCAGGGATGCCTGCTTGCCAGTGTCCGTTTCGAAGACGGCAAGCCCTGGTTCGATCGCCGTAAGGCGATGACCATCAAGCACCTGACCGATGCGAATCCGTGCCGAAAGGCCCGTTCCGACCTGTTCGATAATGCCGATGGTTTCCCCATCGCCGCTGGCAACGCCGCGCAGCCTGTAACTTTCCTCGAAGGAACCGCCCTGGGCAAGTGCCGGGGCAGGCTGGTTTGGCCGCGACGAACGGCGTGATTGATGGAAGAGCGGTCGTGTCTCCAGCGCGGCTGTCCCGCTGAGAGCCAGCAGTTCCATCCTTCCGCTCCTGCGCCCGGAATCATCCGTCACGACCAGACTGCGCACCGTCGGAAACCATACTGCAGCGGCAACGATAACCGCACTGGCCACGATAAGGCGACCGGCCATTGCCGAACCGAGGGACAGTGGCATCCTCATTGCCGTGTTTCCCGCGCGGTTTGCGTGGCCCGCGTGAATCCGGTCACGTCAAGCCGGATCGCCAGGCGGCGTTCTTCCGGCGGTTGCGCGTCAGAGACCCTTGTGAAATCCGGTCTGATCTCCAGGGCATCGAATGCAAGCTGGGGAGCATTCTCAATCATCGCCTTCAGCATGATCCCGAGGCGGCTTTCGCTGACCGTGGCAACAAGCTTGAGCCTGACGGCGAAAAGCCCGCCCGCGCGATCCGGAGGCATTGGCTGCAGGCTCTCGATGGCCAGTTCATGGCGAAGGGCAAGATCCTTGATGGCCGTCTGGAGGGATGCCTGCGCCTCACCAGCGTTCGCACCCGGCAGCAACCGGCTTTCGAATGTCGAAAGCGCAGTTCCAACACCACGCAGGGACGACTGCTCGGAGAGCTGTATGGCGCGGCGAGCGCGCGAAAGCTCATCGTGCCGGCCGGCAACCGCATCGGAAACAGCCACGGCAATGAGTAGACCGGCGAGCAGCACAAACGCGCCAGCCGCAAAAACCGCACCGATGGCGCGTTGGCGATACCCGATCTGCAAGCGCCCGGCGACACTCATCTTGACCCCGGTAATTCCTGGAGGGAAAGCCGCGCAGTCATCGAAAAACGTTCGATACGAAGATTCTGGTCGCGGGAAACAGCCGATTTCAATGTGGGGTCCCGCAGGCCCGGGATGGAGCTGACGATCCTCAGGACATCAGCGGCAGAAGGCGCGATGGCAGAGAACTCCAGTTCATCGCGACCGAAACTGAGCGTCTCGAGATAGATGGCATCGCCAAGCTTTTCTGCCAGCCGTTCCATGATTGCCAGCCGCAAGGCCGCCTGGGATGCCGCCACATGGATCCGCTGCTGATCGGCATCGATCGCGGCCTGGCGTCGTCCCTCCGAGATGGCGCGGCTCGCATCAGGACCAAGCTGCGCCATCATGATCGTTGAATAGCCGACGTTGGTCGCCACGGCCGCGGCAACGATGGTCCCGGCCAACGCAACGGCGCGCAAAGGGAGCTTCCAGCGGGCGAGGAGGTCGGCGACATCCGACTGCGAGCCAACGAGCCATGGTGGCGTGGCAAACCAATCCCGCACGCCAGACTTGATCCGGAAAATACAGGTCGGCACGAATCCAGCCTCCCCCAGCGAGACCAGGATCGGATCGATCACCGCGCCGTCCAGCACAGCGGCTTCGACCACCTGGGAAGTCCTTGTTCGGGATTTCACGGCGAACGCCAGCCTGATTTGCTCCTGGGGAAACGGGATGGTGGTCAGCACGGCATTGCGCAACAGATGCGGCATGAGCCGCAATGGCGCATGCGGCAGCTCGAGCGTCTGGAGAAGCGCGGCCTCATCATCGATCGCAAGTGCGATGCGTGGACGAGAAAGATCGAGTTCCCCGGCGACAGCCGCAGCGATCGCACCCGCCTCGGCAATCCTCGAAAGGGGAATAGCCAGACCGCAGGGTTCCAATTGCTGTCCTGCCAGCGGCAACAGGATGGAGAAACTGTCGAAACCGACCGAAATAACCAGATCGACCGGCGGCACGCGGTCGTCGTGATCTGTCAAAAAGCGCAGGCCGTCGGCAAGCAGGCTGCCGTATTCCGACAGCGCAGTCCTGACATCAAAGAAACCAGCTTTACCGGAGGGGAGGTTGCCGCGGGGTGCTACAGACTGATCAAACGTTCGACTGTTGATCAGGCGCATCGCGTCCCCGGCGGCTTGTCAATACTCTGTTAAGCAGTGACGCTACGGGTAAACATTCTATAATTGGTAAACGTATGGCCCTGGAAAAGGGTGGAAACGAGGTTCTCGTTCATCCCCAGGTGGCGGATCATGACCTCCGCTACGATGTCCTTGTAATTCATCACCACAGGCAGATAATTGCCGCGCAGCAGCTGATTATCTGCCGGATTGAGGCTGCCGAATTCCCCGTAGATGCCGCCAGTTGTTGGGCCACCGAAGGCAAACCAGGCGCCGCCGTTGCCGTGGTCTGTTCCGAAAGAGCCGTTCTCTTTCACGGTCCTGCCAAACTCGCTGCCTACGATCACAACCACGTCGTTGATGAGAGGACCAAGATCACGGTAGAACGCCACAAGATCCTGCGCGCCCCTGGTCAGACCGGCCTGAAAGGAATTGGTCTGGCTGATCGGATCCTGGCCAGGCCTCAGCAGGTTTTCATGGGTATCCCAGCTGTTGTTCCAGTCGACAGCAGCGACCTGGACCGGGACATTCCCCTTCAGCAACTGAGCGACGAGCTTCAGACCCTTCCCAAGGGACGACGTTGAATAGGCGTAGGTTCCTGTGCTGCCGGTATAGCCGGCCGCAGCGGTGCTGACGAGATCGGAAGCCTCCAGCATCACCTTCTGGGACGTACGCGTCAGCCTGCGCGTTGCGTTCTCACCTGGTGCCGCACTGTTGACGATCTTTCTGAGCTCGGTCGTAAGAAGATTGTCAGCGCATCCCGTACCGGAACAAAGGTCATTGTTTTGAAGCTTGAAACCGTCGGCAGAGTCGACCGAGGGCACCCCAAGGGAGCCACGAAGGGAGGCGGCAAGACTCGCTGATCCAGCGGAAAGCCCACTCAGCGGGTGTGAGGCGGCCCGGCTTGCAAGGTACCGGTTGAATACTCCGTCATGGACCGAATCGAGCCTGTTGCCCTGCTCGATCCACCGCTGGCAATCAAAGTGCGAGCGATTGCCTTCAGCAAAGTGTGTCGACATGGCGATCGCCAGGCGTCCGGCGTTCCAGATCTCCATCAGGGGCTGGAGGTTCGGGTTCAGTCCAAACCGGCTGCTGAGCCGGATTGCGCTGCCCGCGTCCGAGCCGAGAGGCGGCTTGATGTTGGCGTTGGGACGAACTGTGTAATAGGCCGCATCCCCGACGGGCGGGAACAGGTGAAGGCCATCCGCGCCGCCCCGCATGAACACCTTGACCAATGTCTTCGGCTTGACGCCAGCGGTCTGGCCAATGGCAATGCCAGGCAGACCGAAACCGCCGGCCATGGCCGAAACCAGGCCCAGGCTGGCCATTCTCAGAAATCCGCGACGGTCGACATTCTCATCGTCGTGGTCGTGATCATGATCGGACATGGACAATCTCTCCGGGACCCTGTTGCGGGGAATGAGCGGGATTACTGAAGCTGGTAGCTGGGCAGGACAACGATCAGTCCGATGGCGCGGCGAATCCTGGCCTTTTGGTCCATGGACATATCCAGCCTGCCGTCTGCGCCCTTGAGCACCGAAACCACGCTGTCGAACTCTTCCTGTCGATACCGGTCGCCAGTCATGTAGCCCAGCAGGTAGCTGGCGACCGCCTCTGCCGTCAGCATATTGGCGGACACCGCGAGACCTTGATAATCCGCGCTATAGTTCCCGTCGCTGGTCAGGACGGAGCCGGCGCGGCGCCCCCGCGAGAGAAGGCTGGCAGCCCCCATCCAGGAAGACGCCGCTTCCGGGAAACCTGTGGGCACGCCGAATTCAGCAAAGTTCTGGCCCGAAAAGTTGTGAAGATTTCTGAGTTCGCTGTAGAAACCCTGTTCCCGCCCGGCCTTGGCACGAAGGCCCGCATGGCGGACGAGGCCCACACCATACTCGAACGGCGTTTTAACCTTGGTGCCCGCCAGGCTTGCATCCGCTCGGTAGTCGGCGGCCAACAGTATGGTCCGCAAGATCTGGCCGATATTGCCGTTCGTCGAACCCCAGGTCGCGACACACCGCTGCACAAAGGAAGCGGGCTTGGCGTCGCTCACCAGCAAGGCCACAATTTTCCCGCAGACGAATTCACGGGTCTTGGGATGGTTGGCAAGGATCTCGAGAAGCTCTTCGCCCTCCTTCACCCCGTCCGCCCCGCTCCGACCGATGAAGGTGCGGGTGAGGAAAGGCACCGTCTTGCTGGTTGTGTCATGCCGTGTCGGTTCGAAAATGAACCGGACATTGCTCTCGGCGGGTACATCGAACGGAAAGCGAGGATCGGTGAACTGTTCATACGACCAACCCGTCAGGATCCTTGCGACGGCGAAGACATCGGCATCGCCGTAGCCCCCGTTGACACCAACCGTATGGAGTTCCAGCAGTTCGCGGGCATAGTTCTCGTTGATCGAATTTGCGCGACTCGTGTTGTTGTCGAGGAAATCCATCATCAGGCCGTTCTTGGCGCTGGCGAACAGCAGATCGCGGAACGTGCCGAACGCAAGCTGGCGATACTTGATGTTTTCATCATGGTTGGCGTTCGTTGCCCGGAATGCGTCTTCCGTTCGGGTCCAGAAGTGGTTCTCCCAGAAATTCGTCATCACCTCGAGCAACTGCTTGTTGCTGTAGGCGGCAGTGGCGAAGCGTACAAAATCCTTGTTCTCTTCGAACTTCCAGTAAGGGACCGGCTTGGTGGGATCGGGGGCGAGCGACAGAAGAGCATCCGTATTCATCGCCGCGAAAGCCGCGTCATTGATCTTCAACGGGTCGAGCTGCTCTTCGATGTAAGCCTGGAAGCCGATCTGCTTGACGCGTGCGGCAAGCGCTGGCGTCGCACCGAAGCTGACGCGATTCAACGCAAGCGCGATGCCGCTTGTGTCGTCCGCATGGCCGAACTGGAAGATCGGCTCTTCGCGCGTTCCGTCGGTCCGCTCGAGAACCATCTTCACCCGGGTGGTCACCCCAGGCCTCATGTTCTCTCCGGCCACAAAAAACGCGAATTGCCCGCCGGTCGGCTCGACCTGAAGCGATCGCAGAGAGCCTGCGACACCAACGATTTCACCTGTCAGGCTCCTGACGGTCGTTGGAGCCGTTACACGGCCCAACAAGGGCGCCCCGGTGTTCGGCAGGGACGCGCCATTGCTGAAGGACGTCATCAGGATGTTTGTCGACGGCGGCGCGCAACCAGTGCCGGGCGGTATCGCAACAGGGTTCCTGCCGCCATTGCCCGGCCGAAAGCCGTTCTGCCGGATGGGGCGAGCCAAGACCGTTTGAGCCGAAGAAGTCTGGCCCGTCACGCAGCCCGCCACGGTCGGCGGGATAATGACGGGTGGGGTAACCACAACGGGTGGGGTGACCACAACGGGTGGGGTAACCACAACGGGTGGGGTAACCACGACGGGAGGAGTGCCAGTGCCTGGCGGGGGGACGACCGGCGGAGTTCCAGGCCGGATCAACCCGCCCGGACGAAATTGAGCTGCAGCGGGTATGGCGGTAACCGTCATGGCAACGGTCAGTGTTGAAACGCCCGCCAGAAGGATACTAAGAATAGCCCGTCCGGCACTATTGCGAGCAAAGTTCGCGTTCCCTGATGCAAACTTGATCATAACGATACCACTCCAGCTCTTTAATAGAGACGGTTTCTAGGTGGGAACGTTAAAATCAATGATTGAGGCAACAGGCGAAAATTCGTTAATTTCGTTAAACGTTAATCTAGTCTTAGATCGCAGGATGCATTCTGTTAAGAAATTATAAGCATTCTTTGGGCAGATATCGGACATCCGCGATGAATCAGGCGCTGAATCACCAATCGGAAACGCCCTCGCAATGCCCGCCACCATGGCACTGTTGCAACCAATCACGGGGGCGCCCATTGAAAGCGTCCCGGTCGACGAGCGCGCGGTCCTCGACAGCTTCGTCGTGGCTGGCCACCTCAATCGCGAGGAAGCCACTAAAGTTGTCGCTCTTGCTGGGGCGGGGGGCGTGCCGTTGGGCGCGATTGCCGACCGGCTAGGCCTGGTCGCACAACCTCAATGGGCGGAAGCGGTGGGATCCCTTCTGCAGCTGCCGGTCACAACGCGCGAGGATTGGGTCATTGCCCCGCCCGATCCCCCACGCCTGTCATTTGAATTCCAGGAGTCGAACCGGCTCGCACTGACGGAAATGGATGATGAGACAGCGACGATCATCATCGCCGACCCTGTATCAAGCTTCCAACTGAAAGCGCTGACGCTCGCCCTTCGGCGCCGCCTTTTGCTCTTCGTAGCGACACGCCGCGATGTTGAGGCCCTGGTTGGCGAATTGCGCGCCGCCTCTGCCAAAGGCAGCCAGACAGATACGCCATCGGCAACCATAAACGACCGGGATCAACTGCTGGAATTGGCCAACGATGCCCCGACGATCCGCTTCGTCGACACGATCCTGGCCCGCGCCATCGAAAAGCGCGCAACTGACATCCATGTTGAGCCATTCGAAACGAAGGCGCGGATCCGCCTGCGGATCGATGGCATGCTGATCGACGATCTACCCCTTATGTCTGGCCTTTATCCCGGCGTCATATCGCGCCTGAAGATTCTCTCTGGTCTTGATATCGGTGAGCGGCGCCTGCCGCAGGACGGTCGGATCCGGCACAGGGCCCATGGGGCTGCCCTCGACATCCGCGTCTCGACGGTTCCATCGATCTACGGGGAATCGATGGCCCTGCGCCTGCTCGACATGGGCCAGAGCAACAGCCGCATTGAAACGCTCCAGATGCCGCAGCAGGTTCTGTCGGTCTATCGCATGGGCCTCGCGCAACGCAGCGGCCTGGTTCTGGTCACCGGGCCGACGGGCTCCGGCAAAACCACAACGCTGCACGCGCTGCTCAGCGATCTGAACGATGCCACGCGCAAGATCGTGACGGTCGAAAACCCCGTCGAAATCCGTTTGCCGGGCGTGGTCCAGGTGGAAGCCAAGCCTGAAATAGGTCTTACCTTCGCGGCGGCGCTTCGCACGTTCCTGCGCCAGGACCCCGACGTGATGATGGTTGGCGAGATCCGCGACCGCGAGACCGCGGATGTTGCCATCCAGGCCGCATTGACGGGCCATCTCGTTCTCTCCACGCTGCACACGAATGACGCGCCGACAGCCGTGACGCGTCTGATCGATATGGGTATTGAGCCGTTTCTCGTACGCTCCACCTTGCGCCTTGCGGGAGCCCAGCGCCTGCTTCGTGTGCTCTGCAATGCGTGTTCCGAGCCGACAACGCCCGCCTCGGGGATGGTTCTGGTGCCTGAGCGGCACCGACCTGCCCTGCCACCTCGCGAAACCTGGCGTCTGCGCCTGCCAAGAGGCTGCCCCGAGTGTGGCAACAGTGGGTACAAGGGGCGGCGGGCGGTGTTCGAGGCGCTTTCAGGGCCTGATGTCCACCTTGCACTGGATGGAAAAGCGCCGCCCTGGCGCTCGATGCTCGATCATGGTCTGGCCCTGGCTTGCGAAGGCATCACCTCGGTCGAGGAGGTTTACCGCGTGCTTGATGACGGGGCGGCATGAGCAATCCCGCACGAGGCCTTTTGCACTTTCGCTACACGTTCCTCGACACCGGCGGGAAGGTTGCCATGTCGCATGTTGAGGCGACCTCGAAAGCGGAGGCCTTGGCCAGGATCCGGTCTCTGGGACAACATGCCATCGACGTGGAAATGGGCGGGGAAGAACGGCCAGGATCCGCAACTCGGCGCCTATCGGCAACAGCGGGCAGCCAGATAACGGGTCAGATCGCAAGGTTGCTTTCCGCGGGCGTAACGCTCGAATACGCGCTGGACATGACAAGCGACGACAGCGCTGCGGGCACGCTTGCCTCGCGGATGCGGACCCTGCTGCGGGCGGGCTCTTCGCCTTCCGCAGCCGCCGCGCAACTGCCGGAGCTTTTCGACATCGCCGATGTTGCGCTGATCCGGTCAGGCGAGAGCACAGGTGATCTTCCTGGTGCCTTCTCGGAGATCGAACGGCTGATGCTGAAGCGCAAGCTGCTGAAAGAGCGCCTGCGATCGGCGATGATCTATCCGGGTATTCTTGTTCTGGTTGCCACAGGTTCGATCCTCCTGATTCTGCTGCACGTCATTCCCCAGTTCGAACCGATGATCGCGGATGCGACAGTTACCTTGCCGATGGCGGCACGCATCGTGTTCGGTCTCTCGAGCGCAATTCAGTCAATCGGCTGGCTGATCGGACTGTTGGTTGCCTTCTTCCTCTTCTGGCTGATGAAGGCGGCATCGAGCGGCCGGCTCGAAGAGGCGGCAGCAGGTCTTGCGGCGCGGACGCCCATCTTGAAATCGGTTTTTGGGGATATTGCGGTTGCACGCATCGCGCGGCTGCTCGGCACATTGCTCAGCCGCAACGTATCGCTCATCGCCGCCATCGATATAACCCGCGGCGCAGCAGCAACATCGGCCTTCGAGAATGCGCTTCTGGTAGTCCGCAAAAGCCTTCAGGACGGGACCACACTGCGGGCAGCCTTGAACACCTCGGGCGCCTTCCCGCTGTTCCTGGTCAGAATGGTGCAGGTTGGCGAGGAGACCGGCAACGTTGGGGCCATGCTTGTGCGCGCCGCAGACATGATCGAGGAGCGGGCAGAGCAGCAGATACAACGCTTCGTTATTGTTTTTCAGCCAATGGTGCTGGTTGTCATCGGCATCATCATCGGCGGACTCCTCTATGGTCTGTTCAGCGCGATCCTCTCGATCAACCAGACGATTCTCTAGGCGGGCCAGGCGAACGGAAGCCGGATTTTCGCTTGTCGAGATCCTGATCGTCGTCGCCATCATGGGGCTGCTGGTCGGGCTTGTCGGCCCGAACGTCATGGGCCAGTTTCAGACCTCCCGAGCGCGCACGGCAGAGGTGCAGATCTCCCAGTTACGGGCGGCTCTCGATATCTTCGTTCTCGACACTGGCCGCTATCCCAACGAGACGGAAGGCTTTGGAGCGCTGGTCTCTGACACAACCCGTATCCCCGGTTGGCGCGGGCCCTATCTGAAAGGCGCCAAGGTGCCGCTCGATCCCTGGGGCAATCCATTCCGCTACGAAATCGCCAATGGCGATGTGCGCATCATGTCTCTCGGTGGGGATGGTCAAACCGGGGGCAGTGGAAACAATGCGGACATCGTCCGCTGAACGCGGTTTCACGCTTGTCGAGATCCTGATCGCGCTTCTGCTGGTTGCGCTGATTTCAGGAAGCTCTTTCCTGCTCCTTTCGCCGGCCCGGCAAGGGGCCGCACTTGCTGCCGAAGCCCGTGACCTGGCCACATGGCTGGAGCGCGGCCGCGCCAGGGCCCTTGTCCAGCATACGACGGTTGAACTGACGGTTGTTCCAGTGGGTCCTGTCGCCTCCGGTCTGAGCGAGAAAATGCCCAGGCATCCCGTCAGCCTGGAGGGTGGTCAGCCGGTCCGCATCGCCTTCCATGCCGATGGCAGCGCAAGGGGAGGGGTCGTCCCGCTTGGGATCGCAGGCCGGCGAAGCGTCGTGACAGTTGATTCTATCACCGGTCGCGTCAGGATCGAGGAGCGCGTCGATGCCCCGTAAGGCGATACGACATCGTCGCTCGCGTGGCTTCTCGCTGATCGAGGTGCTGGTTTCGCTGGCCATAACGGCAGGCGTGCTCGGCGCATTCTTCACCGCTAGCGGGGTTGCCGCAAGCCTGCGGGTGAAGACCCAGCGCGGAGCGGAAGCGGTCGTTATTGCACGTGACCTGATCGCTGCCATTGGTGTCGAAGCGCCATTGGCGCCGGGCTCGCGTTCGGGAACTGCCATCGATGGGACGCAATGGACGCTCGACATCAGGCCGCTGCAGGACGTCATCCTTGACGGCGTTCCCCGCAATGCTGAAGGCCTCTATCTGGTGCGGGTCGAAGTGACGCCCCGAGGTTCGCGGACGCCGATCTCGCTTGAGACATTGCGCGCCGATGAAGCGCTGCTGCGATGACAAGACGGTTCAACCGCCGGTCCCATGGCTTTGCACTGGTCGAGGTTGTCATCAGCCTGGCGCTTTTCGCGCTGATTATCGCGCTGCTGCAGGCAACGCTCTTCACGGGCAGCCAGATGTTGCGTGCGGCAGGCTCCCGTGACAGCAAGGCAGGCGATCTGATGATCGCCAATCGAATTCTCGAGCAATGGATTGGCTCTGCGGTTGTCGACACCACCAACGGAGGGGGCTTCACTGGCTCGTCTGGCCTCATGCGGTTTCATGCACTGCTTGGCGGCGAGGGCAGGCCGGCTCTCTTCCAGGCAACGCTCTCGATCACGCGGGATCCCGCCGGAGGGACAGCGCTGATCGCCGCGCGCCGCCGGCTTGATGACATTTCCGCTTCTGGCGAGCGAACAATCCTTCTGAACTGGAATGGTCCGCTGGAATTCAGATACGCTGGCGCAGGCGACCGGAGCTGGAGCGACGACTTCATCGCAGACGGGCAACTGCCGTCAAAGGTCAGACTTGTCGCCACAGCCGGGCCACTCGTCACCGTGAGGGTCTCGTCCGAGGAAAGCCTCCGCTGCCTTGTCACCGCTGATCCGGAGACGCTTCAAAGGCGTGGGTGCAGGGTCCAATGAGGGGCCGTCGTTCCCACACCGAACGTGGCTTTGCCCTGGTTGTCACACTGGGTTTCACGGTGATCCTCGCCTTCATGGCCCTGGCCATGTCCAGCGGAGCGCAATTGAGTGGCGCCGCCTTCCGCAACAATGCCGAAATCATGCGCGCAAGATCCGTTGCGGAAGCCGCAGTGGAGCTTGCGAAGATTGATCTCTCCAGGGCGTCGGATCAGCGGATCCTTCGGCTCGATGGATCCCCGCATTCCTTCACGATCGACGGAGCGACGGCGACCGTCGCGATCAATGATGAGCGCGCCAAGCTCGATCTCAACCAGCAACCTGTTGAACACTTGGCGGGTTTGATCCGGCAGGTCCGTGGATCCGGCGGGAATGGGCTATCGCCGGAAGGCCTTGCAGCCGAAATCCGACGCGCGAATCTTTCGAATGTCACCGGACTTCTGGGCTTGCCGGGCGTGACGCAACCGCTGTTCGAGGCGCTGGAGCCCCATGTTACCGTGCTTGGATACGGGACGCGGATCAATGTTATGCACGCGCAGGATCCCGTTTTGCGCTCGCTTTCCGGCATGACGCCAGCGCTCATGCGCGAGTTGCAACTGGCCCGGGAGCGTGGGGCGCGTCGGCCGGGCCTGGGCGGAGCCGAGCCCTTCGCCACAAACGAGAGCGGACCAGCCTATACGATCACGGGCATCGGGCGTACAGCGCGTGGCATTGAAACGCGTATCACAACGCTGGTGGTGACGACCGGGGCGGGCTTCACGTCCAACCGTGTCGGCGTCCGCGTGGTCGAGCAGCGCTAGGGGATCAATATTTGGCCGATATGCAGCCGGGCGCCTTGCAGGGCGGGGGCGCTGGATTGCGTGTCGCGGGGCGACGCGGAGATGTCTCGATCAGGCGCAAGTCCGTAACCCGATCCTGCAGCTCACGCGTGACACGGCGGGCATCGTTCTTGTCGTTCACGATCCGTGGAGAGATGAGGACAAGGAGCTCGGTCTTCACATCGCTGTTGGTCGTGGTGCCGAAAATCCCGCCGAGGAGTGGTACGCTGGTCAGGAACGGCAGCCCGGCGCGCGTTCCCTGGCGGTCGCTTGAGAATAATCCGCCGATGACGATGGTTTCATTGTTGCCGGCGACAACCGTGCTGGTGACACGGCGCTGAGATATTGTCGGATTCTGGATGGTCGCCTGCGCCGAGTTCCGCTTGACGTTCGACACCTCTTGCAGAATGTCCAGCGTCACCGTTCCCGAAGAGTTAACCCTTGGCGTCACATCGAAGATGATGCCCGTGTCACGGTACTCGACCGAGCTGACCTGCACGTTGGACGTGCTGAGGGGGTCGCTGCGGGTTTGCGTGGTTACCGGCACTTGATCACCCACCACCAGTCGTGCCGGCTGGTTGTTCATCACCATGATATTCGGCGATGAAATGACGTTAACGCGTGTGACGCCGCTCAGCGCATCAAGGATGGCCTTGTTGCTCATGCCGATGGTCAGGCTGCCACCCGGTATCTGCGTGCCCAATCCGCCGGTGGATCCTGGTGTCAATGAACCAGTGATCTTGGTGCCGTTCACGACCTTGTCGAGATAGAACTGTGCACCATAGCGAAGGTCGTTGTTCAGCGTGACCTCGATGATCGTTGCTTCGACCAGAACCTGCTTCTGCGGTATGTCGATGGTCCTCATCACGTCCTTGACGCGCTCGAATTGAGAAGCGCTGGCGTAAACCAGCAACTTGTTGCTGCTGTCATCGGCCACGATCCGCGCCACGGGACCCTGATCTCCCGCGCCTTCGCGGCGGCCCTGATCCAGCATTGCCCTGCCGGGCGACAATCCGGGGGGACCGGCGCCGTTGCCCATGGCGGGGCCGGACGGGTCCTGGAACCCCGGCGGCGGGGCCACTGGGTTTTGGTTTCGCAAGCCACCGGAGCCCTGCCCGCCACGCACATTGCTGAATGTACCGCCGGAAGAGCCGGCCCCGGTGCGACCGGTGGCGCCCTCCCTGCCGGCGACCACAGACTGAATGCCCAATGCACCCGCCACAAGCGGTGCGACATCCGCAGCGCGCGCATGGCGCATCTCATAGGTGAACAGCCGCAGGTCGGACCCGCCCGCCTGATCCAGCCTTTGCACCCAGCGGCGGATGCTCGCCAAAATCTGCGGGCTCTTGGCAACGGCGATGATCGCATTGTTGGCATCCAGAACGATGAAGCGGGCCATCGTCGCGTCCACATTCTCATTCTGGAGAAGCTGGGTGAGACTCTTGTTCATCTCGCTTGCCGGCATTGCATTCAGCCGGAAGACGCCGACCGACTTGTTCGCAAGCCAATCGACATCGAATGTCCTGACCGTCTCCATCAGTGCATTGAACTGGGCGCCTGTTCCCTGCAGCACAATCACATTGCGGTCGGCATCGATCCGGACCACGGCATCCTTCGCCAGCGGAGAGAGGATTTCGGCCATCTCCTTGGCGGAGATGTGCCGGAGTTGAACCGCACGCACGCTGTAGCCGGCCTGGGCACCGACACCCGCGCCACCTTGAATCGAGAACGTATTGGTCGTTGCAGCCTCGGTAGCCGGGATTACGGCGAACACACCGTTCTTGTCGATCAGCGCGGCACCGTTCTGCAGGAGAGCCTCTTCGAACATCGTCACGGCCTGTTGGGCCGGAACGCGGCCTTGTGTCTTCAGGGTGACGCGCCCCTGGACACGAGGATCGATGCTAAAGCTGACCTTGAGCACGTCGCCCAGAACAGCTTTGGTCGCTGTCTGGATGTCGGCATCCTCCAGATCGAGGCTTGCCGATCCGGCTCGCAGAATGGCCGCCTTGCCGGTGCGGTTGGAAAGTGGGGAAACCCCCGGGAAGAGCGCAACCTGCTGGACTTTTCCGCCACTCGAAACCGGACCGGAGACCGGAGGCCTGGGTGACGCAGTTTGGGTATACATCGGCTCAAAAGCCGGCGATGGCATATCGATAGGCCCATTGATAGCCGTCCGCTTGATGCAGCCGCCGACCGCCAGAACGGTGATCAAGAGAGCGACAGTTTGCCTCACGAGAGTGCCACCTCTGGACTTGCGACATTTGGGCTGGCCGAACCGACCGAGTCTGAAAAGCCGCGATGTCCTAACGAGGTCTAAATCGCTATGGTAAACACTTGTTTAATTTACGCACTTCCAGAGCGCAGGCTGCACCTTCCAGGGTCCGCAGATTGGCAATTCTTCGATCAGGAGGCGTGGGGGTTTGCGGCGCTGATCGAAACGGAAACGGCCCGCGGAATCATCCGCGGGCCGCCATGCTATCCTCTGGCTGAAGCTTGACGATTATTGGAATGCGTAGCGGACCGAGAGCCTGACGCCATGCTCCTGGAGCTTGTCAAAACGAACCGTCTGATTCGCGGCCAGAGCACCAGCGGCCGGGCGGAAAACCGGACCGTCGCCAAGCGACACGAAGCGATAACCCAGGTCAACAGACCACTGTCTGGTGAGATCAAGCGATGCGCCCGCCATCAGGGCCCAGGCGAAGTTCGTCTTGTCGGCTGCCCGGGCAGTGTCGGTGAACGAGCCACCGGCGCTGTTCTGGACCTCGAAATAGTTGGTCTGCTGGATGTTGGCGAAGCCGATGCCGGCGCCAACGTAAGGCGTGATGCACAGGTTGGCTTCACCGCAAATGGTCAGGAGGTCGAAATAAGCATTGGCCAAGCCGAGCGTATAGGAGGATTTTGCCAGGATGGTTCCGTTGATCACATTCGGCGGCAAGGTGCCAGCGAAGTTGATGCCGAGATTGCGTGGCGCGCGATAATCAAGCGTCGCATCGGCGCGGAAGCTGGAATTGAAGCGATACCCGGCACCCGCGCCCAAGGTGAACGAGTTGGAAGCTGCCCCTCGCCTGGAGGAGGCTGCGGTGAAACCGTTCAGCGGGTCAGTCAACGGAAGGCCGCCGCCAAGGATCGTCCCGCCATCGCTGTTGACGCTCGACCAGCCGACAGAGCCACGCAGATAAGCTCCGCTGGTGATCAGCGGGGCAGGGGCTGGCGCGATCGGGGCGGAATAGACCGGCTGTCCCTTGGCCAGATCTGCTGCGGGCGCTTCAGTTGCTGACACTGAGGCGAGGATCGATGTACCAATGAGCGCTAGCAGTACTCGCATTTCGGGCTCCGCGTATCTCTCTTTGAGGCTGTCTTCGTTTCCCTTTCGTTATGCCTTTGTTAGGGTTAAAGGAGCGTTACCGTGCAATGCCCACGCGGCTGGAATTCCCAAATCTATGACCGGTCAGCGCCCGGCAGCATGGGTTCCCGAGCGCGATCCGGGTTGATCAGGGCACGGAGTTCGTCTCACGCGATCTTGACCTCTGGGCTCATCAGCGCGGCGTCACGCTCGACTTCTCCCGGCCGGGAAATCCGATGGACTTTACCCAAATCTGGAGGAAGTTCAGGGTCTCGGGTCACCGGAAGGCTATCGACCCGAGTTCAAGGCGCAAGCCGATTTTCTTTTGTTCGTGCCAGTCGATTTCCTGAAGCACATGAACGGACGACGAGCAGCTGCTGAGCGCATCTATCCTATGGTGCTCTTCAATTATTTTAAGCCGATATCTGATCAAAAAGTATGAATGTTAGAAGTATATCAGAATTCATAAATCTTTTCTGGATTGTGCAATAATATTTGATTTCGTATTTGCTCGTCCGATGCCCATAATGTCAGCAAATTCAGTATTTCCGCATCGTCTGGCTTGTTGTCCTCGCTTTCAGTTGGATGAGGCCAATCACTCCCCCATACGAGCTGGTTGGGTGCTTCCTGTATTAGAGCCTGCGCAATGGCGCTTCGGTCAGCGTAGGTTGGAGGCCCAATCTGGGTGTCATTGTAAGGAGCGGACAATTTAACCCATGCCAGATTGCGCTTCATGAGATCGGCAACAATCGAGAAAGCCGGGTGCGCAATCTGGCTTGGTCCAGACAAGTGCACCATGTGATCGAAAACAATTGGGCAAGGGAGACCTGAAAACAGATCGCTCCGTTCAACAATGTCATTCGGACTGATGTTGAACTGTAGATGCCAACCGATTTGTGCAACGCGGCGTGCCAACGGCTCAACCATATCGAAGGTCAGGACACCCCCCTTCGTCACCAGATTAAAACGAACGCCCCGAACGCCTGCTTCATGCAAATCATTCAAGTCTGCGTCTGAGATGTCTGGCCTGACGACGCAGACCCCACGTGCCGCTTGCCCGAACTCCCTGAGTGACGCGACAAGCAGACGATTGTCAAACCCGTAGGTCGAAGGCTGTACGATCACATTTCGACTCATGCCAAGACGCTTCTGCAGCGAACGGTAGTCGGCGATACTGGCATCTCCCGGAAGCAACGTGGCCCCCGGATCAGCCGGATATCGGGAATCGTAAATGTGATGATGGCAATCGATGGCGCCGGGTGGAACGCGTGTCTTTGGGTATTCCGTACCACGGGACCATTTCACAGCTTCTTTCACGGTGGGCATGGATATCTCCACTCCTCCGGTCTCATCGAAGCCGCGCCCAACACACTTGGGCTCCTAGGCAAAGTCGTGGCCCGTTTTTGCGAGCCGGTCGAGGAGGTAATCGACCTCCGCGCGCGCCGTGGCGGGAAGCGCGCTGCCGGGTTTGCGCTGGGCATCTGAGGCGATCATGCCGCGCTTCATCATCACGTATTTGCGCACGGCGAGGCCCACGCCCTGCTGCTGCTCGTAGCGCAGGAGTGGCAGGTGCGCGTCGAAGAGGTCGTGCGCCGCGTCGCGCTGACCGGCCTTCATCAGCATAACGAGGCTGCTGAGCATTTCCGGGAAGGCGTAGCCGGTCATTGCGCCATCCGCGCCGCGCTCCATCTCGAAGTCGAGGAATAGCCCACCGTTGCCGGTGAGGATGGAAATCTCACGCATCGAGCCATCCTTCGCAAAGCCGCGCAGCGCGGAGATTTTCTCCAGCCCCGGCCAATCCTCATGCTTGAGCATGACGCAGGACGGATTCTCCTGCACGATCTGGCGGATGACTTTCGGCGTCATGACAACTGTCAGCGTCAGCGGGTAATCCTGGATGACGAACGGGATGTCAGGGCCGATGGCTTCGATCGCGTCCCGGTAGTAGCCGGTGATCTGGTCGTCAGTGCGGAGGCTTGGCGGTGGCGCGATCATCACGCCGGCGGCGCCCAATTCCATTGAGGTTTTTGCCAGTGAACGCATCGCGGCAAAACCGGTCGAGGACACGCCGACGATCACGGGCAGATTGCCCATGCCCTTGATGAACTGCTTCACAATCGCGAGCGATTGTGAAGCATCCATCTTCGGTGCTTCGCCCATGATGCCGAGGACGGTGATGCCGGTCGCATTCGCGGCGAGATACCGCTCGATCAACGTGTCGATCGAGGCAGTATCTATCAGGCCATCGGGGTGGAACGGCGTCGGTGCGATGGGAAACAGCCCGGCAGCTTTACTCGTCAGGAGCATGGTTCGTCCTCAGATTGTGGCGATCAGCCCACCATCCACGCGGATGGTGGAGCCTGTTATGTAAGAAGCGCGATCGCTTGCCAGGAACGCGACGGCGTCAGCATATTCCTGCGGATCACCGTAGCGCCCGACCGGAATGGAAGCTGTGCTTTCGGCAGAGATTTCGGCCACGCTCCGGCCATCGCGCTTGGCTTTCTGTTCGTCGAGAAAGGCGATGCGTGGCGTGGCGATCCGGCCAGGAAGGATGATGTTGGCTGTCACGCCGTCACGGGCGACTTCGCGCGCCAAGGTTTTCGACCACCCTACCAGCGAAAGTCGAAGGGCATTCGAAATACCAAGATTGGGGATTGGTGCCACGACACCCGAGGACGTGCTCGTGACAATGCGACCCCACTTGCGGGAGCGCATACTCGGCAAAACCCGGTCGGTCAGCGCAATCACCGATAGGACCATCTGCTGGAAGCTCTTGGCCCACAGCGCCGGATCCTGCCCGGAAGCTGGAGTTGGTGGCGGACCGCCGGTGTTGTTGACAAGGATATCAATCGGTCCCAACTCGGATTCGATACGGGCAACCTGAGCGTCTAGGACCGACAAGTCGGAGTTGTCCCAAGGCAAGGGCAGGGCATGACCTCCGGCGGCTTTGATCAGGGTAGCCGTCCGTTCAAGTGCGCCAGCATCGATATCTGCGATAGAAACGCGCGCGCCTTCTTGCGCCAGCGTCAATGCAATCGCGCTGCCCAGTCCGCCGCCCGCACCAAGCACCAGTGCGGTGCGATTTTTGATACCGAGATCCAAGAGAAATTCCTTCCAATTTGGAATAGTGGACAATTTCGCCAGCCGGCAGAATTGAAAAGCTGGAGGTGATTGTTCTTCCTTACGATGACCTGGCGCGCCTGAATTGTGAGGGCTCTTGGTGTTCGGCAATCCGCTTGAGGTAATCGACCTTGCTGGGCTGCATGTGGTCGACGCAAAGCTGAGCCAAAGCCCAACTGTCACTGCCCTGAAGTAGTTTTATCATCGTATCATGCTGGCACGCCGAAATTTCCAGACCAGATCTGTCCGCCAAGTTTTTGGCGCGCATCGGCAAGGTCAATCCCATGTAATGCTGCAGAGAACCCACGAGGTATGGGTTCGAACAAGCCGAAAACATCGTGATATGGAACGCGTCATTGGTCTCGTGAATGCCACGTAGATTGTTCGCTGAAATGCAATCGATGTATTGTTTCTGAATTTCTGAGAGTTGCCTGATGATTTCTGGCGATGCGGGCAATGCAATTTTCAGCACTGCCTGGCGGGTCAGCATTTCCCTGACTTCGTAGATGTCGCGAACTTCATCTGGCGTGTAGGACCGTACAGTGGCCCCGATGTTCTTCTCACGACGGATGATACCCGCCTGTTCGAGGTGGACGAGCGCCTGCCGCACGGCGTGCCGGGTCGTGTCGTAACGCTCCATCAAGACGTCTTCGATGAGCCTCGAACCGGGTGCAAAACGCCCGAAGATGATGTCTTCCTCGATCGATTTGCGGACTTCAGCCAGCGAGGCATCGCGGGCATTGGAAATGGAATTTATTGTCATAGACAGCCTCTTATGCGTTCCAGCCGGACAGCCGATAGCAATCCTCGACCAAACGTAACGTTTCCAAATTGTCTTCAGCTGATGTTGCGAATGCGGCACCGCTGGACAAACAGTCCACAAAATGGCCGATCGCATGATCGTAGGAACCTTGGTAGGTCGCCTCCACTTCATACTCATTGGCGCCAGGCATATGGCCGAGACAAATCAGGCGATTGCCATCGAGACGGATTGAGCCGAGATCCCCGATGATTTCGAGCTGGTCGAACAGCGTTGGAGGCGTACCGTGAACACCGAGGCTTGCGAACACGCTGACAGCGGTACCATCTGGCCGGTGCATCTGGATGACGGCCCCGTCTTCGCCGATCAAGTCCGGGCAAGTCCGGGTCAGGCTAGCTGCCTTCACCTGGAGCGGGCCCAATAGCATGCGCAATGTATCGAGATGATGGATCAAAATTTCCGCCACGAGCATCCTGGCCTCGTCGCGCATGAAAGGCTGGCGTTCAAGGGCTGGAAACCGCCCTTGAGAATTTTGCAACATGCCGCTTGTCACCAGATTCATGCGTGCGGCCTTAACCGATCCGATACGATGCTCGGCCAACCAGGCTGCAATTTGCCGATAATAGGCACGGAATCGCCAGTTTTCATGCACCATCAGGCGGATTTTGCCTGAAACCGCTTCAACAAGCTTTTCGGCTTCTGCGAGTGTGGGTGCGAGTGGCTTCTGACAAAGAACAGCCAATCCCCTGTCTGCCGCCAGTTCAACCATCGCGACATGGGCCGCGCGCGGAACAGCGATATCAACGGCATCAAGTGCTTCCTGTTCAAGCATCTCTGCGGCACTGGCATAGATCGCGGCAATGCCGAATTCCTTCGCCCGCTTTTCAGCTTGCGCCAGTTTAGGATCGCAGATCGCGACGACCTCGGCTCGTCCTTTGAGGCAGGCCCAGCCTTTGAGGTGAAACGCGGTGACCCAGCCCGCTCCAATCAGACCAACACGCAACGGTTTTTCAGTCACTGAGCCAGCCCCTGGCCCGGATACAGGGCTCGTGGCTTGTCATTGAAAATGGCTTTACCGGTTGCTCCTTCAAACAAGTACGCAGCATCTGCTGAGAAAAAGAGATCGATGTTTTCATCCGGCTGGACCGATATGCTGCGAGGGAGACGAGCTGTGCATTCGCCAGCCGGGGTTTCAATCAGAAGAAGTGTTTCCGCTCCTAGAGGCTCGACAGCAACTGTTCGCCCCGAGACTTTACCAAGTGACGATGTTCCGAACGCTTCACGGTTCAAGTGCAGGTCTTCTGCGCGAACACCGACGGTGATCGGTCCCGCGCTGGCGCGCGCGAGGGTCTGCTGATCCCATAGCCCCAGTGGCGTCGCGAGTGCCTCGTTCTGGGCGCGATATCCGGCCGCGTCCGACACAAGTGTTGCCGGAAACAGGTTCATCGGCGGTGATCCGAGAAAACGTGCAACGAAAGTATCTGCCGGCTGCCAGTAGACATCCAACGGCTTGCCGACCTGGGCAACCTTGCCGCCGTTCATCACGCAGATTCGGGTGCCCATCGTCATGGCCTCGATCTGATCATGGGTGACGTAAACCATGGTCGAGCGAAGCCGATGATGCTGTCGAATGAGCTCGTTGCGCGTGTTGACGCGCAACGCGGCGTCGAGATTGGATAATGGCTCATCGAAGAGAAAAACAACCGGTTCCCGAACCATGGCACGACCGAGCGCCACGCGCTGGCGCTGGCCTCCCGAAAGCGCATGAGGCTTGCGGGCCAGAAGTGGCTCGAGGCCCAGGGTTCCCGCGACGCTCTTGACGCGCCGGTCAATTTCCGCGCCGGGAAAATTGCGGCGACGGAGTCCAAAAGCAAGATTTTCGGCGACGCTCATATGCGGATAGAGCGCGTAAGACTGGAAAACCATTGCGATATCCCGATCTTTCGCCGGGATGTTGTTCATCTGTGTGCCACCGATCGAAAGAGCGCCGGAGCTGATGCTTTCGAGCCCGGCGATCATGCGTAGGGTCGTGGACTTGCCACATCCAGATGGTCCCAGCAGAACCATGAACTCGCCATCTGCGATATCGAGGTTCACATTGTCGACCGCAAGCTGGGACGAAGGCCCTTCGTAGCGTTTGCAGATATTGGTCAAAGTGACAGTCGCCATGATTTCAAGCCTTACTTGACTGCACCGGCTGTCATGCCGCGGATCAGTTTTTCCGAGAAGAAGATGTAGGCAAGGATCACGGGCACCACGGAGATCATCACCCCGGCGGCTATCATGCCAATGTCCTGAAAGTTTTCGCCCATGAATGACCGTATCCCGATGGGCAGAGTTCGCTTCTCGGGGTCGGTGATCAGCACGACCGCAAACAGAAACTCATTCCAGAGCTGGATGAAATTCAGGATAAGAGCAGTCGAAATGGCCGGCATTCCGATGGGCAGTACAATTCGGAAGAAAATTTCGATATCGCCGTAGCCATCGATTTTCGCGGCATCGAAAAGATCTTGCGGGATCCGCGAGAAAAAGCCTTCGAGCAGATAGACTGTCAGAGGCAGCTGAAGAGAGATGTAGACAAGCGTCAAACCAAAGAGGCTGTTGTAAAGATTGTAACCGACCAGGATCTGGTAGAGCGAAATCAGAGTGATCTGAGGCGGGAACACGATCGACGAAAACAGCACAGCATAGACCAGGCGATTGCCACGGAACCGATAGCGGGCGAGTGCATGCGCTGCTGCCGCTCCCACAAGTGTCACGACCATGACCGCCGCAACGACAACGAGCGCCGAGTTCCAGAAATAGGTCGCAAAATTCGAACCGACCCAAGCTTGATGAAACTGCTCCCAGTGGAAAGTTTTGGGCCAAGCATAGTGGTCGCGGCTGATTTCTTCCGTGGTTCGGACAGACATCGTGGCCAGCCATAGGAACGGTCCGATCGTATAGACCGTGTAGGCCAGGATGACGGCGGCAAGTGCAGCCCGTCCCAGCAGACGTGGCATCTGAACGGCGCCGCGGTCGCGCGGCCCCATCATCGATGGAGGGGACATCCTAGTATTCCAATCGTTCTTTGGTGCCGAAGGCGCGGTTCAAGATCAGTACCGCCGCACACACAACTCCGAACCAGACCGCCGCGATTGCTGAAGGATAACCAAGATCGAAGGTGTTCCAGTTGAATGCTCGTTTGTAGACATAGGTAGATACCGTTTCCGTCGCCCAGAGTGGACCGCCTGCGGTCATAATCCAGACAAGATCGAACACCTTCATTTTCCCGATGAATGCGAGAATATAAAGATTGAGCAGCGTGGGCCGCAGCATCGGGATGATGATGTGAAAAAGCTTGGCGCCCCACCCGCAGTTATCGAGTTCGCTGGCCTCAAGGACTTCGCTTGGCAGCGAATGGATGGCTGCGAGGCAGACGACCATGTTGAAGCCCGCCCATTTCCAGGCGTGCGTTATCATCACCGAACCCAAAGCCAGATTGGGATCGCCGAGCCATGATGAGGCAAGGTGCTCGAGCCCTACCGCGCGCAAAGCGACATTGAGGACTCCCCAGTCGTAGTTGTAGATCCACATCCAGAGGATCCCCACCACCACGTAAGACAACAGAACGGGGGTAAACCAGGCGACCCGAAAGAACCTGGCGAACGGCACTCCGGCATAAAGTGCGAGAGCCAACAGCAACCCGGTAGCGACATCCAGAATAGGCGCAATGAACGACCAGATCATGGTGTTGCGTACCGCAACCCAGAATGTACCATCGTGCATCAGTTCGCGATAATGTGCGAAGCCCACAAAGCTTGTTTCGCGCCCTTCAATCAGAAAAAAGCTGTCGATGAAGGTCTTGAACGCCGGATACGCGGTCAATCCGAAATAGATTGCCAATGCTGGCACCAGGAAAAATGCGAGAACGGGCCAGCTGGCGCGGCGTGGGTCCATTTCTGGTCCGACAGGGTTCTTCCCTGCCGGACCGCTCGATTCTTGCACAATCGGGAGAGATGCCTCTTTCATCGTCCCCTCAGCCCTTGAAGCAGGCCGCGTCCATTTTGTCGGCCGCCTCTTTCACGCTCACAAGGCCAGTCGGGAACGCACTGTTCATGACCTGCGAGAAGGCATCGGCACACTTGCCACGATAGTGAAACAGGGGTGTGCCAAAAAATACGGTTTTGGCTTCCTGGTTCCGCTTCGTGAGCTCGGCAAAGTAATCAGCCCTCTGGCTCTTGATCTTGGCCGGGTCGGAACGGATGCCGGTCTGCAACGAAACCTGCTCCATCCATTTGGTGCCATTCTCGACAGTGGCCATCGACTTCAGCAGCGCGCCGGCACATGGCTTGTTCTTGCTGCCGGAAAAGAGCACATAGCTGCCTGCGACAGCGAGAGTCTTGCAGTCAGGACACTTGCCCTCGTCCATTTTGGGGAAATGCATGATCCCGAGCGGGAAGTCCGCCGGCATGCCGCCATTGGCCGGCGGAGCAAAGGCACGCCCGCTGAACCAGCTGGGGATGGGGAACACAAGAGCCCCTGGCTTCTGGTAGAAGTAGAAGTGAGACTCCCCGAGTTTCAGGGTTGAGATGCTTTTCGGGTAAGCACCGATATCGACCAGTGACTTCACCCAGGTCATGACATCGACAATGCGCTTGTCGCTATAGGATATCTTTCCTTCCAGGAGCTTGCCGTAGTCCTCCGGCCCAAGCTTCCTCAGCAACGACTCATACAACAGGAACGCACCGGGGAATGGCCGGTCACCGACACCTTGAGCGACAGGCGTGATACCCGAAGCTACGCCCTTCTTCACGAGTTCGGTGAACTCGGCCTGGCTCATCTGGTTTGATGCCGGAACTGTGACGCCAACCTGTTTGACGAGATCCTTGTTGTAATACATCTCGACCGTATAGGCCTCGACCGGCAGGCCAAAGACCTTGCCCCTGGAGGTCCAGGCCGCCTTGGCCCAGGGCTCGAGATTGGCCAGATCGACAATGCCGTCCAGCGGATCGAGGTAGCCGCCCGCCAGAAATTCCGGCTGATCGGGTTCCATGTAGAAGATGTCAGGCGCCTGCCCGGTACGGACCGCCGATTTCGCTTGAGTGTAGAGGTCGGCCTTCGGGATGAAGTTGAGCTTCACCGTGCACTGCTTGTTCGCGGCTTCGAATTCGCTGACCCGCGCAGAAACCCAATCTCGTTTTGCGGGCTCGTCGGGCCAGTTGCTCCACATCGTGATCTGAGTGGACTGCGCAGCCGCCTGCCCCGAAAGGGCGAGCGCAAACGCCAAAGCGGCGCATGCAAATCCTAGTCTTGCTTTTTTCATCTCGCGCTCCTCCCGTTCATGAGCAGCCCACGATTAGGCAAAAGGATTCCGATTGTCAATAATAAGATTCGATATGGCGCTAAAGAGCCTTCAATGAGCTGTAACGACTGTTTATTATTGACAAAAATGAGAACTCCCGCCTATCCTCCCCACCTGTTCAGGGATCGGAGAAAACGGCATGCCGAGTGGGGTAAGAAAGGGTTTGACCAGCTATGGGGACGCCGGATTTTCGCTGTTTCTACGAAAGGCCTTCATCAAGGCCATGGGCTATTCCGATGATGCGCTCAACCGTCCGTTTGTTGGCATCACCAACACATACAGCGACTACAATCCCTGCCACGGTAGTGTGCCTACCCTCATCGAAGCGGTGAAGCGCGGCGTGATGCTCGCCGGCGCGATGCCGATGGTCTTTCCGACAATCTCGATTCACGAGAGCTTCGCGCATCCGACCTCGATGTTCCTCAGGAACCTGATGGCGATGGATACCGAGGAGATGGTCCGCGCCCAACCGATGGATGCGCTTGTCGTGATCGGCGGTTGCGACAAGACGCTTCCTGCGCAGATCATGGGAGCACTGAGCGTCGATCTGCCAACCATCGTCATTCCCGTTGGGCCAATGGTTGTCGGCCATCACAAAGGCGAGGTTCTCGGCGCATGCACGGACTGTCGCCGTCTCTGGGGCAAGCACCGCGCCGGCGAGATCGACGAAGCGGAGATCGAAGTTGTCAATGAACGGCTGGCCCCATCCGTTGGCACATGCATGGTAATGGGCACTGCAAGCACCATGGCCTGCATGATCGAGGCGATGGGGCTGTCACTTCCGATGGGCGCATCGATCCCGGCTCCGCATGCGGAGCGAATTCGGCTGGCTGAGGCGAGTGGCTCGGTTGCGGCAAGGATGGCGGCCACTGGCGGCCCGCTCCCAAGCGAGATCGTGACCCCATCGGCGATCCGCAACGCTGCAGTCGTGATGCAGGCCATCGGCGGTTCCACGAACGCCATCATCCATCTTGCCGCGATGGCAAACCGCACGCCCCACAGCTTCGACCTTTCCATGATCGATGAGATTGGCCGAGATGTGCCGGTTCTGGTGGATCTCAAGCCATCCGGCGCTCACTACATGGAACACTTCCACCATGCGGGCGGCATGCCGAAACTCATGCAGAACCTTGGGGATGCACTGGATCTGGACGTCTCGACTGTTTCGGGAAAAACCTTGCGCCAGATCGCTGCCGAGGCAGAAGACGTACCTGGGCAGAATGTCATTCGTACGCGCGCCGACCCAATCAAGCGCGAAGGCGCAACTGCCATCCTTCGGGGGAACCTTGCGCCGGATGGGGCTGTGATCAAGCATTCCGCTGCGACCCCCGCCTTGCTCAATCATCGAGGCCGGGCAGTGGTGTTCGAAAACGTCGAGGACATGACCAACCGCATCGATCACCCTGATCTGGACGTCAACGCCGACGATATTCTCGTGCTCCGCAACGCAGGACCCAAAGGCGCGCCGGGAATGCCTGAGGCGGGATACTTGCCCATTCCGAAGAAGCTTGCCCGTGCCGGGGTAAAGGACATGGTTCGTATATCCGATGCCCGTATGAGCGGCACAGCTTTTGGCACGATTGTGCTGCATATCACGCCTGAGAGTGCCATCGGCGGGCCGCTCGGACTGGTGCGCAATGGCGATACGATCACGCTCGATGTTGCCGCCCGCTCGATCCATCTGCACGTGGAAGCCGCTGAGCTTGAGCGTCGCCGGGGTGAATGGAAACCGCCCGCGCACCTCACCGAACCATCACGCGGCTATCTCGCGCTTTATCTCAAAACCGTAATGCAGGCCGACAAGGGCTGCGATTTCGACTTCTGCTGAGGCGAAGGAAGGGGGCTGTCAGATAAACCAAGATAGCTTCGGAATACTCCCCAACCGGTGATTGCTCAGGCCACGCAGAGTTGCCGCCATGCAGTCAGCGCGGCGGTGCGTCGTTCCTTGAACCGAAGGTCCGCGGAGCGAAATTCTGGCGGCTGATGAGTGTGCGTTCCTGATTGAAGTGGTTGTGGATCGAGCCAT
>JAIYDY010000078.1 GCA_027487245.1 Hyphomicrobiales bacterium | reverse complement strand
TTCGGCGAGAAGGTCGATCACGAGGCCGTGGCGTCGACGCTCAGCGAACTCAGGCGCATGTCCGGCAACAGGCCCTGACGAAACGGCACATCCGGTCCGGTCAGACCGAGAGCCGCGCCGTCGCCTGATGCTCCACGAACCAGCGCCAGGCATCGGCAAGCCCGGCCTCGAGGCCGATCTGCGGCTGCCAGCCCGTGGCTTTCAGGCGGGTGCCGTAAAGCAGCTTGCGCGGCGTGCCATCAGGCTTGCTCAGATCATGGACGATCTCGCCGCCAAAGCCGGCAACGGCGGCCACCATCCGCGTCAACTCGAGGATGCTGATGTCCTCCCCGCAGCCCACATTGACGTGGCCGGGCTCGGAATAGACCCTCATCAGGTGAACCAGCGCATCGGCCGCGTCGTCCACGTGGAGGAACTCGCGCCGGGGCGTGCCAGTGCCCCAGACCGTGAGCGATGGCGAACCGGCTGCCTGCGCCTCATGTGCCTTGCGGATCAGGGCGGGAATGACATGGCTCTTGTCGAGGTCGAAATTGTCGCCGGGGCCATACAGGTTGGTCGGCATCGCGGCAATGAAGTCGACGCCGTGCTGACGCCGGTAGGCTTCACACATCTTCAGGCCGGCAATCTTGGCGATGGCATACCACTGGTTGGTCGGCTCCAGCGGCCCTGTCAGCAGCGCGTCTTCCGGGATCGGCTGCGGCGCATGTTTGGGATAGATGCAGGACGAGCCAAGGAACAGCAGCTTGCTGACCCCGCAGCGAAAGGCTGCCTCGATGACATTGCCCTGGATGGCCAGGTTGTCATGCAGGAAATCGGCCGGATATGTGTTGTTCGCCAGGATGCCGCCAACGCGCGCGGCCGCAAGGAACACGGCATCGGGCCTGTGCGCGGCAAACCAGCGGCGGACGCCCTGCTGATCACGCAGATCGGTCTGGTCGCGCGAGACGGTCAGGATCTCACAATCCTCGCTGGCCAGACGGCGCACCAGCGCCGAGCCGACCATGCCGCGATGGCCCGCCACGAACACACGCTTGCCGGCCAGCCGATAGCTCATCCCATCCTCCGGACAGTGTGACGGTCAGCGCAGACGAGGGTAGGCACGTGGCAGCCCATGCTTACAGCCCGGCACCTGGGTTCTGGTTGCTGCGCCTCACGCCGGCCTGGTCGGCAACCACCATCTCGCGCACCAGTTCGGTGAATGGCGTGGAATGCACCCAGCCGAGTTGGTCGCGGGCCTTGCTCGGGTCACCGAGCAGCAGATCGACCTCGGTGGGCCTGAAATGGCGCGGGTCGATCCGGACGAGAACCGCGCCGGTTTTGGCATCGACGCCCGTCTCGTCCACGCCCTTGCCCTTCCAGACCAGCGTGCGGCCGACATGGCCGAAGGCTAGTTCGACGAACTCGCGCACGGCATGCGTCTCGCCGGTGGCCAGCACGTAATCGTCCGGCACATCCTGCTGGAGCATCCGCCACATGCCTTCGACATAGTCACGGGCGTGGCCCCAGTCGCGCTTGGCATCGAGATTGCCGAGAAACAGCGTCGATTGCAGCCCGGCCTCGATGCTCGCCACCGCGCGTGTGATCTTGCGGGTCACGAAGGTTTCGCCACGCAGCGGGCTTTCATGGTTGAACAGGATGCCGTTCGAGGCATGCATGCCGTAGGCTTCGCGGTAGTTCACCGTGATCCAGTAGGCATAGAGCTTTGCGGCAGCATAGGGCGAGCGCGGATAGAACGGCGTCGTCTCGCGCTGCGGGGTCTCCTGGACCTTGCCGTAAAGCTCGGATGTCGAGGCCTGATAGAACCGCGTGGTCTTGTCGAGGCCCAGGATGCGGATGGCTTCAAGCAGACGCAAAGTGCCGAGCGCATCCGAGTTTCCGGTGTATTCGGGCGTCTCGAAGCTGACCTGCACATGGCTCTGCGCGCCGAGATTGTAGACCTCGTCGGGCCTCGTCTCCTGCATGATGCGGATCAGGTTGGTAGCGTCGGTCAGATCGCCATAGTGAAGGAAAAAGCAGGTCTCATGCTCGCGCGGATCGACATAAAGATCATCGAGGCGAGCCGTGTTGAACGAGGACGAGCGGCGCTTCACGCCATGCACGACATAGCCCTTCGCGAGCAGCAACCGGGCCAGATAGGCCCCGTCCTGACCCGTGACGCCTGTGATCAACGCTACCTTGTCGGCCATGCCCGGATTGCCTTGCCCCATGTGGATAACGACCAGCACCTAACGCCAAGAGGCGGGCCGCACAACGTTTTTCGGCACGATCCCGCGCTTTGGATCGCTGCGGCCATGGCTGTGCACAGGGGCCGGCGGGCAAGACCGGTCGTTGCCAAGGCAAGGTTGTTTTGTCATGGATACAACCTGCCGCCATCCGAGCCGGATGGACAACTCCGATGGGGTGGGGCACGCACCAAAGGAGGCTGTCCAATGCCGGTTGAATACGCCCCAAAGGGACTGATCGGCGTGTTCACGCCGCAGGCAAACACCACGGTCGAGCCCGAAATGGCGATCCTGACGCCGCCGGGCCACGCCTTCATCAATGCCCGCATGACCAGCGGCATGCCCACGATCAGCGAACGCCTGATCGACTACATGGACCAGTTCCCGGACCTGCTGGGCCAGTTCGCCAACGCCCCGGTCGATGCCATCGCGATTGCCTGCACGGGTGCCTCATACCTGATCGGCAAGGACCGCGAGGATGCACTGCTGGCAGACATCGCCACCCGCAGCGGCGTGCCGGCCCTGACCGGTGCCAGCGCGTCGGTCGATGCCATGCGCCTGCTGGGCGCGCGCCGGATCGCGCTCGTCTCGCCCTACAACTCCGCGCTTGACCAGGAAAGCGCCGGCTACTGGACCTCTCGCGGCTTCGAGGTGGTGGCTGAAGCCAGCGCCTGGCGCGAGAGCAGCGCCTTTCACCCGATCTATTCACTCTCGGCTGCCGCAGCTGACACGGCCCTTGCCGAACTCGAAGGCCGCGATGTCGATGCGGTGCTGATGCTCGGCACCGGCATGCCCACCTTGCGGGCGATTGCCGGCCGCCCCCTTGTCGGCAGCGCGCCGGTGCTGTCGTGCATGTTCTGCGTCGCCTGGCGTGCCGTGTCCCTGATCGACCCCGCCGAGGCGACGCGCGAGGCCTTGATGGACTGGGTCCATGGCCGGCACTGGCGCGCGGCGCTTGATCGCATGATGCCGGTTTGACCGAGGGCTTGTATTGTTTATCATACAACCTGTCCGCGCCGGATTCCACTCCGGCCAGTCAGGAAGGTGAGGCCTTGCACGCGCGTCCGACCCTTGTTCCGGCCAACAATGGCGGGGCCTATGGCGCAAGCTACGGGCTCGTGACGCCCATGGGAAACCCTTGCGCCGAACCGGAGCTGGCAATCCTCACCGGGGCGGCCATGCTGTCGGCCCGTGCCACCTCCCCTTCCCCCAACAGCCGGACGCGCCTGTCGGACTACATCGATGCCATCGCACCGGCCCTCGCCAGTTTCGACCAAACGCCGCTGGCAGCCGCCGGCTTTGCCTGCACCTGCTACTACCTGCGCGGCCCCCACGCGGAGGCTGCCGACATTGACGCATTGGAACAGCGCTTCGGGTATCCGGTTATCACCTCCACCCTGGCGATCCGCGCCATGGCGGCAGCGCATGGCGTGCGGCGGCTCGCCCTGATCGCCCCCTATCCTTCCTGGCTGTTTGCCGAGGCGAAGCGGTATTTCGCGGCGGTCGGCCTCGACATCGTGGCGCAGGCCGGCTTGCCGCAGGAACTGGCCGACACGCGCGGCATCTATCGGCTCACACCCGCCGATGTAGCCACGATGGCAGCCGGGCTCGACGTGCGCGATGCCGAGGCGGTGCTGATCGGCGGCACCGGCATGCCGAGCCTGTCATGCATCGCCGACAACACCAGCGGCCTTCCAATGTTCTCATCCAACCTTGCGCTCGCTGCCGCCCTTCTCGGCGCGCACCTTGACGAAGCGGGCCGGCAGGCCATCTCGCAAGGAATGCTGGCAAGGCAGGCGCGCTGGCGCGACCGCCTCGCTCTGTGGGGGAGAGCATGACCATGACGACACCCGCAAGGACCGCCGGCGACGGCCTCGTTCCTGCCATCTCCCTCGCCGGCATCGAGAAATGGTATGGCACGCGCGATGCGCCGGTCCACGCGCTGTCCGCCACCGATCTGGAGGTTGCGGAGCGCGAGTTCGTCGTGCTGCTCGGGCCTTCCGGCTGCGGCAAGACCACGATGCTGCGCATGATCGGCGGCCTGATTGCCCCCACTGGCGGCACGTTGACCGTGGAAGGCCAGCGCCTCTGGGATGGAGAAAACCGGCGCAGTGAGGCCGTGTCGGAACTCGGCATGGTCTTCCAGGATGCCAACCTGTTCCCCTGGCTGTCGATCGAGGACAACATTGCCCTGCCGCTGGAACTGAAAGGCATGGACAAGGCCAGGCGGCGGGCGCGGGCACACGAGCTGTGCCAGCTAGTCGGCATCATGGGCTTCGAGAAGCGCTGGCCGCGCGAGCTGTCAGGCGGCATGCGCCAGCGCGCCGCGATTGCCCGGGCATTGTCCTATGATCCCAAGATCCTGCTGATGGACGAGCCGTTCGGTGCGCTGGATGCCATGACGCGCGACGCCATGAACCTGGAATTGCAACGCATCTGGATGGACACCGGCAAGACCATCATCCTGGTGACGCATTCGATCTCGGAAGCTGTGTTCCTCGCCGACCGCATCGTGCTGCTGTCGCCGAGACCCGGCAAGATCGACACCATTGTCGAGGTTCCGATCCCGCGCCCGCGCCGCAGCGAAGTGCAGGCCAGCGAAACCTTCCAGTCCATCGCGCTGGCACTGCGCCAGCGGCTCGCTGAAATCTCGTGAGGGCATGCCCATGACCGATGCAAGCACGACCGACGCTGGCCTGAGCCAGACCCCGCCGGCCAGCGTCCTCGCCCGCAAGCGTGGCCTGCGTGAGGGTCTGCTGCCCTGGGTCACCACGCCGCTGCTGCTGCTGGTGCTGGTCGGCGGCTGGCATCTTTACGTGCGCAACTCCGGCATCTCGCCCTTCATCCTGCCCGCACCGGGCGATGTCTGGACCGAGTGGCGCTATCTGATGGTCAATCCGCGCGGCTGGAACCACACCTACTGGACGCTCTACGCCACGCTCGCCGGCTTCTTCTGGGCCATCGTCATCGGCGTCGGCCTCGGCGTGATGATCGCCCGCATCCGCTGGCTGGAACTGACGCTGAACCCGTTCATCGTGGCGACCCAAGTCATCCCGAAAGTGGCGCTGGTACCGCTGTTCGTGGTCTGGTTCGGCTTCGGTGTCACCTCAAAGGTGATCGTTGCCGCAGTGCTGGCCTTCTTCCCGATCCTGACCAACACCGTGCTCGGCGTGAAATCCATCGACGAGGGCCACCGCGACGTGATGACCTCGCTCAATGCCACGCGCTGGCAGATCTTCCGGCGGCTCGAACTGCCCTCCGCCCTGCCCTACATCATCACCGGGTTGGAGGTCGGCATCGTGCTGGCGATCATCGGCGCCATCGTCGGCGAGTATCTGGGCGGCAATCTCGGGCTCGGACGCATGCTTATCGAGCGCATGAACGCCTTCGAGATGGACGAGATGTTCGCCATCCTCATCCACATGTCGATGCTGGGTTTCCTGCTCTATTTCTCGATCGGCGTGTTGCGGCGCCTGCTGATCCCCTGGCACGGCAGCGTGCGGCACTGAGGTCGCCGAGCGGCGCCTCGCTCAGTCGATCGCCTCGGCCAGCCTCAGGCCCTCGATCATCGAGGACTTCAGCAAGTGCGCCCGCATGCGCTCGCGGTCGGCGGTGATGGCCTGAAGGCCCGCCAGATGCTCCCACCGCTTCGCAGGGTCCTTCTCGCGCATCACGCTGCGGTTGCGGTCGGCCTGCGCCAGGATCTGCTGGGCGGCAATCGGACGGCGGCGACGATCATAGCGTTCGAGGTCGCTCAGCGGCCGGTTGTCCGCGAGGATGCCGACCAGCGCCCCGGCAAGGGCAAAGGCATCGTGCAGCCCGCCATTCAGCCCCATGCCCCCGGCGGGCGAATTGAGATGCGCCGCGTCACCGGCCAGCGCCACCCGCCCCTGTACATAGCTTGGCACGATGCGCTGATGCACCCGGTAGGGCCGCTTCTCCATCACCGTATACGGCGTGTCCTTCGGCACGATGACCTGAAGCGCCGCCTCGATCATGGCGTCGGAAAGCTGTTCCTCGATGCTCAGGTCCTCGCGCGGGTAGATCGACACCCGCCAGCGGCCCGGCACCTTCAGCAGCGAGAAGTTGCCGCCCTCCTTCCAGCAATACGAGACGTTGGACAGCCCTTCGAGGTGCTCCTCGAACGCCATGTCCGTGGTCACCAGCAAGGTGGTTTCGGGATAGGTCTGGCCTTCGAACGGCAAGCCAAGCTGCTTGCGGACCTCCGAACGGGCACCGTCACAGCCGACCAGGAAGTGCGCCCGCACGGTCGACTGCCCGGCCGTGTTGCGAACGGTCGCGACCACGCCTCGATCATCCTCATCGACGAAGCCGACGAGGCTGGTCGAAAATGCCAGCCGGACATTCGGGTGACCTGTCAGCCGGGCCAGCAGCGCCTCGGAGAGCTTCCATTGCTCGCATTGCAGCCGGTAGGGATGGCGTGTGTCGGCGGCCAGCACGGACATGTCGAACACGGCGCGGTCGCCGCCCGGATGCATCCTGATCTGCCATGTCGGGCAGATCAGCCCGCGCGCCAGCAATTCCGCTGCAAGGCCGGATGGCTCCAGCATGTCGAGTGTCGGAGGATGAAAGGTCGAGGCCCTGAGTTCGCGCACGATCTCCGGCTCGCTTTCGATCACCATGACCGAGCGGCCCTGTTCGGCAAGGAGGAAGGCAAGACACAGGCCCACGGGGCCGCCGCCAATGATCGCCACATCGACATCCTCTGCCGCGCCACCGGGGCTGGACGTGGTCTGGCTGGTCATGATTCCGGCTCCCGCTTGACTTGTCTTATTGATACGACAAGTCTGTGATCTGTCCAGCGTCCCCCGCGAACCGGAGCCACCTGTCCATGAGCGCATACGAGATCGAGGCCGGCCGGCGTGTGCTGGTCACCGGGGCGGGTGGTGGCATCGGGCGCGCGGTGGTCGAGGCCCTGCTCGAACGCCGCATCGAGGTCATCGCCCTTGATCTTCCGCGCGTGCTCGACGCCAATCCGCTGCCGCCGTCCGCTGCCTGCTTTCCCTGCGATCTGGCCAGCGAGGCATCGGTTGCAGCCACATTCAAGGCGATCGCGGCGCGCTGGCCGGCGCTTGACGGCATGGTGGCGCTGGCGGGGTTTGCCCGCGCGCGCGCGCCTCTCGGTGATGTCGATCATGCCGCATGGAGCGATGTTCTCGGTGGCAATCTGGACACCAGCTATCTGCCGCTGAGGGCAGCCTTGCCGCTGCTGCGCGCCGGCACGGAACCGGCCATCGTCACCATGGCGTCGGGGCTGGCCGTCAAGGCTGCGCCCGGCTTCGGGGCCTACGGGGTTGCCAAGGCCGGCGTCATCGCGCTGACCAAGCTGCTGGCCGCCGAGGAAGCGCCGGTGATCCGGGTCAACGCGGTCGCCCCTTCGGCGGTCGACACGCCCTTCCTGCGCGGCGGCATCGCCCATGGCAAGGCGGACCAGCCGCTGCGGATGGATGTCAGCGCCTATCTGGCCACCATTCCGATGGGCCGGCTGGCGACGGCGGATGATATCGTCGGGCCGATCCTGTTCCTGCTGTCGCCGGCGGCGCGCTACGTCACCGGGCAGACCCTTCATATCAATGGCGGGGGCCTGATGCCGTGAGCCGCGCCGCAACCGTCGCACTGCCCATCACCCCGCCCGGCAGTGTCACCAGCCTGATCGGCGGCAAGCGGCTGCCGGCCAAGGGCCCGCTGATTCCGGTGGCCTATCCGGCCAATGGCCAGGTCGTCAGCCAGTTGGCCGAAGCCGATGCCTCCGAGGTCGATCTCGCGGTCAAGGCGGCGCGCCATGCCTTCGATCACTCGGGCTGGCCGCAACTGACCCTCGAAAAACGTCATGCCATGCTGATGAAGCTGCATGACATCACGCTCGCCCATGCCGATGAACTGGCCCGCCTCGAATGCCTCAACCTCGGCGTCTCGATGCGCGAGCTGCGCGAGCGGCACATGACGCGTTCGGCCTACAATTTCCGCTTCTTCGCCGAGCATATCAGCCATAACAAGGGCCAGGTCTACGACCAGACCGCAGGCTATCGCTCCATCGTGGTGCGCGAGCCGGCTGGCGTGGCAGCGCTGATCGCGCCGTGGAACGCCCCCACCGCCCTCGCCTCGATGAAGGTCGCTGCGGCGATCGCCTTTGGCAACACCTGCGTGCTGAAGCCGTCCGAGCAGACCCCGCTGGCGCTGTCGCGCTTCGTCGAGTTGCTGCATGAGGCCGGGCTGCCGGATGGCGTGGTCAACCTCGTCAATGGCCGCGGTCCCGTTACCGGCGAAGCGTTGGTGGCGCACCCAGATGTCGATCTGGTCAGCTTCACCGGCGGCACGATGACCGGCCGGCGCATCGCGGCCATCGCCGGTGAGCGGCTGAAACCGGTGACGATGGAACTGGGCGGCAAGAGCGCCAACATCATCTTCGCCTCCGCCGACATCGATCGGGCGCTGGATGCCGCGCTCGTCGGCATCTATTCCAACAATGGCCAGCAATGCCTGGCTGGTTCGCGCATCCTGCTGGAGCGCAGCATTGCCGACGACTTCATCGCCCGTTTCGTCGAGCGTTCGGCGCGCATCCGCATCGGCGACCCGATGCACGATGCCACGGAGCTTGGCCCGCTCGCGTCGGCCCGGCACCGGGACCGGGTCCTGTCCTTCGTCGATGTCGCCCGCAAGGACGGCGCGGTGCTGCTGACCGGCGGCGGCAGACCGAGCCTCGGTGGTGACCTCGACAATGGCTTTTTCGCTGAGCCGACTGCCGTGCTCGCGCCGAGCAATGCCGCGCAGGTTTGCCAGGACGAGATCTTCGGCCCCTTTGCGGCTTTCCTGATCTTCGACACCTATGACGAGGCCATCGCCATGGCCAATGGCACCAGCTTCGGTCTGGTCTCCTATGTCTGGTCGGATCATCTTCCCACGGTGGAGCGCGCCGTGCGCGACCTGCGCTCCGGCGTGGTCTGGGTCAACACGCCGATGGTGCGCGAACTGCGCGCGCCGTTTGGCGGCTATCGGGATTCCGGGCTTGGCCGCGAAGGCGGCGAGGCCTGCGAGCAGTTCTATACGGAAGTGAAGACGGTGACCGTGCCCGCCAGCCCGGTCGCAATCCGCAAGCTTGGCGCTTGAACCCAAGGGAGAAGACGATGACACGCATTCCACGCGCTATCTCACGACGCACTGTGCTTTCAGGTCTTGCCGCAGCCTCCGGCGCATCGCTGCTAGGGGCACCCGCCGTGCTCGGGCAGGCCAAGGAACCACTGACTGTGATGACGCCGTTCGGCTTCATCCCCGATTTCATCGAGTTGATGAACGCTGTCAGCGGCGGCCATTACGAGAAGCATGGCTTCGATGCCAAGCTGCTGGGCGCTGCCGGCACCGCCCAGGCCCTTCAACAGCTGGCAGCCGGCCAGGTCCAGTTCATTCGCGCCGCCTCGATCGACATGATCCGTGCCGCCACGCAAGGCGTGCCGGTGGTGGCCATCGCGACCAGCCATCAGGGCTCGACCTTCCACATGATCAGCCCCAAGGAAAAGCCGATCACCCGCGCCGAGGATCTCAAGGGCAAGACCGTGGGCCTTGTCTCGGTCGGCGGCACCACCGACATCTTCCTCAACCTGATCCTCGCCAAGGTCGGCCTCAAGCCTGATGACGTGAAGCGCGAGGTCACCGGCAATTCGCCCGGCATCCTGCAGATGGTCCGCCAGGGCCGCGTCGACTGCTTCATGGCCTCGATCGTCGTGCCGGTGATCCTCCAGCGCAACAACGAGCAGATCGAGTTGTGGTCGACCGACCGCTACGCACCGATGCCGAGCCAGTGCTACATCACCTCCCGCGAGATGATCGAAAAGAAACCCGAGAGCGTCGTGCGCTTCCTGCGGGCCATGCGCGACTCGATGAACGAGATGCTGACCCAGCCCAATCCGCCGATTTTCGAGCGCGCCGGCAAGCAGTTCGACATCCCGGGCATCCGCGATCTGGCAACGGTTGTGGCGGTGTCGGACGCGTCCAAGCAGCAACTCTGGCTCGCCAAGGGCCGCGAGAACCTGCTGCGCAACATTCCAGAACTCTGGGCCGAGGGCTTCAAGTCGCTGCGTGAGGCCGGTCTCGCCAACCCGCCGAACCCTGACCAGCTCTGGACCAACCGCTTCATCGACGAGGCGCTGAAGGCCTGACCTCAGGCAATCACGGCAGCCATGCCCCGCGCGTGGCTGCCGGCGAATGTGTCAGCCGGTGGGGGCCCACTTCGCGACCTGTCCCACGCTGGTCCGGCTGAGCGTCATCCGGTATTCGAAGCGGTCAGGAACATACAGGCTTTCCTGATGCAGGATCGGCTGGCGATGTTCGTCCAGCATCAATCGCCGCATGGCGATCAGCGGGCTGCCCTCCGGCACGAGAAGGTGCCTTGCGGCCAAGGCCGGCGCCGCCACGGCACTCAGGACCTGCTCGGCCGAGCGGGCGATCACGCCACGCTGTTCGAGCAGCCTGATCACAGGGACATTGCCAGCGGGGGGCAACGTTACCAGACCGGCATGGGCACGCGGCACGGTGATGGTCGTGAACGACACCGGCTTGTCGGCAAACGAACGAACCCGCACCAGCCTGAGGCACGGCTCAAGGCCGAGCACCGGGCCGAGCGCCCGTGCCGCAGCCGCATCCGGCAGGGCGTCGGTGGACCATTCGAGGTTCTCGACCGTGGTCGCATCCTCGAACGAGATCAGGTTCTCCAGATGGCCGGTGATGTTGGCCCGGTCGGGCATGGCCTCGGTGATCGGGAAGGTGCCGACGCCGTGCACGCGGCGGATCAGCCCCTCCTCCTCAAGCTGGGCCAGCGTCGCCCTGATCGTCACGCGGCTGACGCCGAAGCGCTTGGCAAGGCTCGGCTCCGACGGCAGCGGCCTGTCATCCGGCACCGGCCACGCCGCAATCATGTCACGCAGATGCAGGTAGACCTGATGGTAGAGCGGGATCAGGCGCGCGCCGCGCGATGTTCTGGTCGCCATGGTGGCTCTCGTTCTCGTCGGCGGCGGGCCTGGACTGCGCTGAGTCGCGCCCAATCCGCCGGCCATGTTCCACATGCCGGCGGCGGGGCGCAACACGGCCATGCGCCAGGCTCGGCGGCAGCGGCGTGGTGCGCTTGCTGACAGGGGTCAAAACAATTAGCAGCTAAGGCGTGCACGCCCTATCTTGCGGAATGTGATGCGTGCGCACACTTGCCAGTTGCACCGCGAGGGCGGTGCGCCGCGCGCCAGATGGAAGAGAGCCATGAGCCAGATCATCGTGAAGACACCGATGCAGTATCTCGACAAGGCCGCCGGCGCATTGCGCGACCTTGGCCTGATGCCGGTGAAGGTCGATCCCGCCCCGATCAACGGACTTCTGGAACGGATTTCGGACCTAGAACCCGAGAAGATTGCGCTGATCGCGCGCACGCTCGGACAGTCGGAGGTGTTCAACGAGGTTGTGCGCGAGCAGACCGGCAAGATGGAGATCGGCGAGCGCTACAAGGCGATCACCGAGGGCTTCAACTCGATCCGCGACGACGCCAAGCGCATGGTCGACCAGATCGGCGATGGCAAGATCGACGTGCTGGAGCGCGCCTCCAATGTCTGGATGAAGATCTCGCGCGGCGATGTGGCGGACCGCTTCGACAAGGTGAAGGCGATCTACCTCGACGTGACGAAGGAGACCAAAAACCAGATCGAGCGCGAGGCCACGATCCTCGAGGCCTACCGCGATTATCGCGGCGCACTGAAGCAGGCCGAGGTGATGGCGCTGGAAGTGCTGAACGCGGCCAATGCCAAGCTGGAAGCCGCCCGCGAGGCGCTGGGCGAAGCATCAGCCAGCGTGTCAGGCTTTGCCGGCGACAACGCGGCCGAGCGCGCCCGCCTCGAACTCACGCGCGATGAGCACCTGCGCCTCACCCAGGATGCCGACAAGCGCTACCAGATCGCCAAGGACCTGTCCGACAACCTGACCATTTCCTACAACACCTCCGAAGTGGTGATGGCCCGCCTGATGCAGACCACATCTGCCAAGGAGCGCGTCTATCAGCAGTCGGTCTCGTTCTTTGCCACCAATGACAGCGTGCTGACCGCACTCAAGGCTTCGTTCACCGGCATGTTCGGCCTGCACGAATCCACCGAGACGTTGAACGCGATGAAGGAAGGCATGTCGAAGAGCCTCGAAACCCTGGGCGAAATCGGCAACAAGGTCGGCGAGGAAGCCATCAAGGCGGGCTATGGCCCCACTATCCGCGCCGATGCCGTGAAAAAGCTGGTCGACAGCGTGGTCAACTTCCAGGAGCGCTCGACCGAGATCATCGCCGAGATGCGCAAGCTCTCGACCCAGAACTCGGCGGAGATCCGCGATGCCGTCGAGGATGGCAAGCGCCGGGTGGCGCGCCTGATCGAAGCCGGCGATAGCCTGCCATTGCCGCTGAAGTAAGCCTGCGCCCCTCGCGTCTGCCATCCTGACGCCAAGCCGACGGGACCCCCATGTCGAACACAGCCGACATCGCTGCCGCCACGCCGAACGGGCGTGGCAAGCTCGACGAGTTGATGCTGGCCATGGATGTGGTCGACACGCTGCGTCACCGCGAGGATCTGGTCGCGCGCGAACTCGATGATGCCGGCAAGCAGGAAACGCTGCTGGAGAACCTCCGGCGCATCTATCGCGAACAGGGCATCGAGGTGCCGGACCGCATCCTGAAGGACGGCGTCGCCGCCCTGCGCGACAGCCGTTTCACCTATACCCCGCCCGGCCCCGGCCTGAAGCGCACCCTCGCCACGCTCTACGTGCGGCGCGGGGCGCTGGGCCGGCGCCTGTTCGGCATCGTGGCTGCGCTCGGCATCGGCTGGGGTGCCTACCAGTTCCTGGTTGTGCAGCCCGAACGGCAGGCCGCGACCGAGGCCGCCACCGAACTGTCGAGCACCCTGCCCGCGCGACTGGCCAACGCGGTGAGCGACGTCAATGCGGTCGCGACCGACGCGGAGGCGCGCACCCGGGCCACCGCCCTCAAGGCCGATGCCGAACGGGCCTTGCGCAATGGCGACAGAGTCGCCGCAACCGCGGCCATTGCCGGCCTGACCGCACTTCGGGCTGATCTGGTGCGCGAGTACGTGCTGACCATCGTCTCGCGCCCCGGTGCCGACACCGGGGTCTGGCGCAGGCCACCGCGCAACCCGCTGGGCCGCAACCACTACCTCATCGTCGAGGCCATCGCGCCCGGCGGCCAGAAGCTCGCCCTGCGGATCCGCAACGAGGAAACCGGCGCGACCGAGACCGTGACCATGTTCGGCGTGCGCGTGCCGGAGGTGATGTTCGATGCCGTGGTGCGTGACAAACAGCAGGACGGCATCGTCCAGCACAACCGCTTTGCCGTGAAGCGCCGCGGAACGCTGACACCGGAATACCTGATGCCCTTCGAGGGCGGCATGATCACGAAGTGGTAGCGGCGGATGTGGTCTGGACGCGACACTCTCGGCTCGATCAATCAGGCCATTTCCAAGCTGCACAGCGAGGAAAGCAGCCTCGACCGTGCCCTGCAATCGGCCATGGCCGAAGGCGAGCGCCTCCGGCAGGAGCGTGGCCGGCTGATGCGCGAACTGGCCCGGGTCAAGCTCGACGAGATCGCCGGCGGCCGGCTGGTCTCGGGGCTCGATGCCGGAGAGAGGCGGGCTGCAACCCTGCTCGAAGGACGCCGCTCCCGCATCGCCCGCGCGGCGGAAGGGCGCGATGAGGCCGCGGCAAGACTGCCCGCCGCCGAAGCCGCACAGGCCAGCGCGGCAGAAGCCGTCGAGCAGGCTTTGGCCCGGCTTGACGCCCTCCGCCATGAGACGGAGGCAGCCCTCGCCTCCGATCCGGCCTGCCGCGCGGCACAGGCAGCGGTGGACGAGAGCCTCGCTGTCGCTGCAACAGCCCGGCGCAAGGCCGAACAGAATGCCGAGGAACTGGCCCTCAAGAAGAAGCCCTACGACGAGGACCCGCTGTTCCAGTATCTCTGGCAGCGCGGTTTCGGCACATCTAGCTATGCCCATTCCGGCCTGACACGCTTTCTCGACCGGATGGTGGCCAGCTTCATCGGTTACACCGAGGTGCGCGCCAACTACCATATGCTCAGCGAGATTCCGCTCAGGCTGGGCGAGCACGCCGAAGCGCGCGAAGCCGCCGTGGCCGAAGCCCGCGCGAAGCTGGCGAGCCTTGAGGCCGAGGCGCTGCGCCGCGCCGGCATCGCCGACCTGGAAAAGGCCCTCGCAAGTGCACGCTCGCATCTTGCCGGCAAGGACGCTGCCCTCGATGAAGCGCGCAAGGCGCTCACGCTGGCCGACAACCAGCGCGACCAGTTGATGAGCGGCGCGGGCGATCCTGCCTACATCGAGGCGCTGGCCACGATCGCGGCGGCCGATGCCAAGGACGACATTGCCACGCTCTACGCCGAGGCGCGCCGCACCCCGACCAAGGCCGACGAGACGATCGTGAGCCGGATCGAGGCCACTGACAAGCAGATCGCCAAAGCCGACGCCGAATTGCAGGGCCTGCGCGAGACCGCCCGCAGCCTTGCGGAGCGCCGCGCCGACGTGGAGCGCACCCGCGAGCGCTTCCAGCGCTCGGGCTACGACCACCCCAACGCCACGTTCGGCAACGAGCGGGTGATTGCCGAAGTGCTCGGCGGCATCCTTGCCGGGGCGCTGAAGGGCTCGGTGCTGTGGGACACGCTGCGTGGCGGCTACTCGAACCAGCCAACCCGATCCCGCCCGGATTTCGGTGGCGGCTTCCCCTTCCCGATCCCCGGCCAAAGGAATCAGGAGAAGGAATCCGGCAGCGTCTGGGGTGATGGCTGGCGCAATCCCGGCTCGGCTGGCCCCTGGGCCCCGCGCAAGGACGATGACGACGACGATGATGATGATGATGACCGCAAGGGCAAATGGGGCGGCGGCTGGGGCAAAAGCCGAAAGAAGGACGATGACGACGACGATTTCAGCACCGGCGGGCGGTTCTGAGCCCCATCCGCGCGTTATCCGGATGCCCTAGGAGCGTCCACCATCGACCGACAGGATCTGCCCGCTGATCCATGATGCCTGTTCGCTGGCGAGGAACAGCACGGCATTGGCGATGTCTTCGGCTGTGCCGAGCCGGCGCGTGTGGATGCCGGCGATCAGCCGCGCCTGCCCGTCCTCGCCATAGGATTGCCACTGCCGCTCGGTTGTCGGGTTTGACCGCACGAAGCCGGGCGCAATCGCGTTGCAGGTGATGCCGAAAGGGCCGAGATCCTGGCTGAGTTGCTTGGTCACGCCCACCAGCGCGTGCTTGGCGGCGGTGTAAGCCTGGATGCCGGTCAGGCTCGGACGCAGCCCGGCACCGGAGGCGATGTTGACGATGCGCCCTCGTCCGCGGGCCTGCATCGGCCCGGATGCCGCCTGCGACAGCCAGAACGCCCCATCGACGTTGGCAGCGAAGATGGCGCGCCAGCCCTCTTCGGTCACCGCACTCACCGGCCCGCCCGTCTGCCCGCGCACACCGCCGGCAGCATTGACGAGGATGTCCGGCCCCGTGCCGGCGTCAGCCAGTCCGGCAACCAGCGCCTGGCAGGCGGCCCGGTCACCGATGTCGAGGCCATGCGGCACCAGATCATGCGCCAGGGCAAAGGCATCGAGGCGGGCGCGGTCAAGATCGGCGACATGCACCTTGGCCCCGGCCTGCTTCAGGCCAAGCGCGATGGCCTGCCCGATGCCTTGGGCAGCTCCGGTGACGAGGGCGGTCTGGCCATCAAAGCGGATGAGCATGGCGGGCGGCCTCGCAGGTGTCGATCAGGCTGGCAAAGGTGCTGAAGTCCATCGGACGTTCGCCGTCCTCAATGGCATGGATCAACGCGACAAGATGGCGGATGGCCGGCGTCTCGATGCCGGCCTCAGCCCCGAGGTCGGCAATCACGCCGATCTGGGGGTCGACTTCGGTCCGGCGCTTGCGAACCGCGAGGTCGCGGTAGATGCCGGAATGGGTCTTGGCCGTATGCCGGTTGAACTCGGCCAGCGCAGCCACGGAAGCCCGCGCGCCATCGACCGGGGCACCGGGCGCGAAACAAGCGGGATCGAAGCCGTTGAAGCCGACGGGTTTGACGCCGCGCGCCGTTGCAACTGCCATCACCTCGCGTGCCAGCCGGTCGAACACCACGAAGCGACGCGCGTCCTCGAAGTTGGCCGTCATGGAATCGGTGGTCAACGCCGTGGCGAACAGCATGGCCCCATAGGCCAGCTTGCCCCACAGATAGCCCCAGATGTTGTCGGTCAGTACCGCGCCGGGCTCGAACATGGCCAGCCAGGCATGCATCTGCCGCGTCCGCTCACGGACCGAACCATCGATCTCGCCGACAACCACCGCGGCCCGGTTCCCGAACAGGATCTCTCCGGGGCCAAGCCAGTCCGCACCGAAGTTGACGAAGCAGCCCATGGTGCGCTCGGCTCCCATGGCCCGCGCGATGGCGATCTCGTTGAGCCCGTTCTGCGCCGACAACACGTAGCCACCGGGCGACAGGTGACGCGCCAACCGCGCCAGCGCCGCCTCGGTCGCCTGCGCCTTCACGGCCAGCACGATCACCTCGAACTGTCCTTCTAGCTCGTCAGGCGTGACCGCCGGGACAACCTGCCGGAACTGCTCCACCGGCCCGCTGATGGCCAGCCCGGTCGTCCGGCAGGCTTCCACATGGGCCTCCTCGATGTCGACCATCAGCACGGGAAGCCCGGCACGCGCCCAGTAGGCACCCAGCGTGCCGCCGATCGCGCCGGCTCCCCAGATCAGGATCGGTCCGGCTGTCATGACACGGCTCCCATCGCATGCACCTCCTGATGGGTCGCGACGAACATCCGGCCATCTGTGCCGATCCAGCCGCGATACATGCCCAGCGTGTTGAACGGTGCCAGCGGATCGCCCTCGGCGCCGAGAACGATCATGCCCGCGCCGATGCCGTGGCTCTTGAGTGTCTCGAACACCAGCGTCCGGGAGGCCTGATCGAGGCTCTCGCGGCCATAGAGCATCCGCGCCATGATATCATGCGCCGCCGCAGTGCGGATGAAGACCTCGCCCTGGCCGGTGCATGACACGGCGCAGACCCCGTCACAGGCATAGGTTCCTGCGCCGATGATCGGCGAATCCCCGACCCGGCCAACGGGCTTGTTGTTGAAGCCACCGGTGGATGTCGCAGCAGCCAGATGGCCATGCTGATCGCGCGCCACCGCGCCGACCGTGCCATGCTTCTCGGCTTCGGAAGCGCGCGCCGTGCTGCCATCGAGCGCGCGCTGCCTCAGGCTGGCCAGCGCATCGATGCGGCGCTGCGTGGTGAAATAGTCGGGGTTGACCATGGCAAGACCGGACACCTTGGCGAACTCATCGGCCGATGGACCGATCAGCAGCACGGCCTTGCCGCTCTCCAGCACGGCCCGCGCCGCAAGCACCGGGTTGCGCACGCGGGTGACGCCGGCCACAGCCCCTGCAGCCAGCGTGCTGCCATCCATGATCGAGGCATCAAGCTCATGCGTGCCCGCCTCGGTCAGCGCAGCACCAAAGCCCGCATTGAAGTGCGGGCTGTCTTCCAGCACCAGAACCGTGGCCTGCACGGCATCCAGCGCAGCGCCGCCAGCGGCGAGCACAGCCCAGCCGGCCTTCAGCGCATCGGCGATATGGGACCGGCTCTCTGCCCACTCCGCCTCGGACATGAGGCTGCGGTCAAGTGTTCCGCAGCCTCCGTGCAGGCCGAGCGCCGCACCGGCCTGCCCTGTGCCCATCGCTCAGCGGGCCGGCTTGATGTTCATGGCCAGCGTGTCCTCATCGACGCGGGCCTTGATCGTCACCTTGTCCTTCTGCATGGCCCAGGCGGACCCCACCGCCACGATCGGCAGGCGCTGACGGTCCTTTTCGAGAAGGGCGTTGGCATCTTCGAGCAGCTTGCGGCGCTTGCCCTCGTCCATCTCGATAGCGGCATCCTGAAGCAGCTTGTCCATCACCGGGTTCTTGTAACCCAGCACGTTGAAGGCCCCCATGCGCATGTCCCTGTCATTGGAATGCGCCAGCGAGGACAGCGTGTAGTGCGCTTCCCCGGTCAGCGTGCCCCAGCCGGACATCGAGAACGAGAACTCGCCGCGGGTGCGGGCCGGGAAGAACACCGCCGCCGGCTGCGCATTGGCCTGCACATCGATGCCGATCCCCGCCAGCATCTGCGCGATGCCGGTACCGACCTGCCGGTCGCCCGGCAGCCTGTCCTGCGTGAACGAGAACTGCGTCTTGAAGCCATTCGGATAGCCGGCATCGGCCAGCAGCTTGCGGGCTGCGGCAGGGTCATGCCGGCGTGGTGCCAGCGCCTTGTTGAACCCGAAGATCGACGGCGTCACCATCTGGTTGACAGGAACGCCGAGGCCTTCCATCGCCACCTCGGCCAGTGCCTTGCGGTCGATGGCAAGGTCGATAGCCTCGCGGACCCGCACGTCCAGGAATGGGTTGGCCGGAAGCGCCGAGCCATCCTTGGCTGTTGTGTTGAGCGCCTTCTCGCGCATGTCGAGTTCGACGTTGAAGACATAGACCGTGTCGATGGTCTGCACATTGAGCTTGGCATCGCGCTTGAGCGAAGCCACGTCGGTGGCAGGAACGCGGGTGATCAGATCGAGCTGGCCGGCCTTGAGCTGGGCAACGCGGGCCGCATCATTGGCGATTTCCTTGCGCACATGCCGTGCCCACGGCTCCTTGGGGCCCCAGAACCCGTCGAACCGGTCGAGCACGAGATCGCCCTTGGGCTGCCACGAGACATACTTGTAAGGCCCGGTGCCGATGGCGGCCTTGCCGGTGTTGAAGGCCTCGTTGGCGCTTTCCTTGGTCAGGCCGGCAGCGGCCTTGGCCGAGACGATGAACAGACGGATGAAGTCATTGGGGAGGATCGGGGCCGGTCCGTCGGTGACGATGTGCACCGTGTGCGGATCGACGATCTTCACCTCCTTGACCCGCCGCACGTAGATCGTGGTCGGGTTGGGGCCGGAAACGGTCGGGATGCGCTCGATCGAGAACTTCACATCCTCAGCGGTGAAGTCCGAGCCGTCGTGGAACTTCACGCCCTTGCGCAGCTTGAACTCCCAGGTCGTGTCGTTGACCGGCTTCCAGCTTTCGGCCAGCCGCGGCTCGATCTCGAGCCCATCGCCAGACCATGTCAGCGTGTCGAACACATGCTTCAGCGCCTCGGCATGGGTGCCACTGGCGGTGAAATGCGGGTCGATGGAATCAGGGCCGCCGCGCACGCCGATGGTCAGCGTCTGGGCAGAGGCGGTGGCAGCGAAGGGCAGGCCAAGCGGCACCGACAGGGCCGTGGCGCAGGCCAGAGCCAGCATGAGGGAGCGTCGTGACGAAGGGGCAGACAAGCGCATGAGAACCTCCCGATCCAGGCAGCCCGTTGCCCTCGTGGCACAGGCCCGAAGCCCCATTGAAAGCGCAAGTTTCGTGACAGTCAATTCCTTGTGGAACTAATTTTTGCCGATATACTCGATCACGACATCCATAAGGTTCGCGATGGAACAGCCTGACATCCTTCCCGGGACCACCCCGGCCGGTCCTCGCCTGGCTGGTCAGATGGCTTTGCCCGATGCCGGGATCGGCGCGGAGATGCTGGCGCGGCAGCGGCTGGATTCGTTCACCCATGCGCGGCTCTGGAAAAACCCATGTGGTTTCGCCGCGCGCTTCAACTATCTGGCCTTGCGCTACAATCAGCCGCTTTACGGCTGGGTGGCGGAGCGCTTCGGGCTTGCCCGCATCGAGTTCGTAGTGATCTACAGCCTCGCCTTGCAGGACGGCATCACCGCCAGCGAGATCGCTTCGTCGACCGCCTTCCCGAAGAACACGCTCAGCCGCGCGGTCAACCGGCTGATCCGCATCGGGCTGGTCCTGCGCCGCACCGACATGATCGATCGCCGCCAGCAGTTCCTGTCGCTGACGCCGGCGGGCTGCGCGATTTTCGAGGAGGCGCTGCCGCGTTTCGTGGCGCTCGAAGAGGAAATGCTTGCCCCTCTCAGCCTCGTGGAACGCGAAACGCTGTCGGCGCTGATGGCCAAGGTCGTGCTCGCCATGTTCCACGGCGACACCGAACAACCCCCTCGCGGAGACTGAGACCATGCGCATCGCCGAGATGAACTGGATGCAGGTCGAGGCGCGTGCGAAAGCCGACCGGCGCGCCGTGCTGCCCGTGGGCTCCACCGAACAGCATGCCCATCTGAGCCTGTGCGTCGATGCGATCCTGGCCGAGCGGGTGGCACTCGATGCCGTGGCCGGCACCGGCATCCCCGTCTTTCCGGTGCTGAATTACGGGCTGACACCCAGTTTCGTCGACTATCCGGGTACCGTCACACTCAAGCTATCGACCCTATGCGCCCTGATCACGGATGTCCTTGACGGCATGGTGCGCTCCGGCTTCGACCGCATCACCATCGTCAATGGCCATGGTGGCAATTCGCCGGCGCATGGTGCCGTGCTCGAATGGCTGGACCGGAACCGCGGCGTTCAGGTCAAGTGGCACAACTGGTGGAGCGCGCCAGCGACGATGGCCCATGTCCAGCGCATCGACCCTGTCGCCAGCCACGCCTCGTGGATGGAGAACTTCCCGTGGACGCGGCTGGGCAACATCGCCATGCCGGCCACACAGAAGCCGATGCTCGATCTCGGCCGCTTCCAGCAGCTTGATCCGGGCGCCAAGAAGACCATGCTCGGCGACGGCAACTATGGCGGCTTCTACCAGCGCGCCGACGAGGAAATGCTCGCCATCTGGGACACCGCCGTGGCCGAAACCCGCGCCCTGATCATGGAGGGCTGGGCATGAGCGCTGGCGGCGCTGCGCCACGATACAGCGGCTGGCTGTTGCCATGCTAGGCTTCATCATCCAGCGCGTCTTGCAGGCCTTCGTGGTCATGCTGGTGATTTCGGCGCTGGTGTTCACGGGCGTCTACGCGGTCGGCAACCCGATAGACGTGCTGATCTCTCCCGATGCGACGCAACTGATCCGCGAGCAGACCATCCGCGCCTACGGGCTCGATCAGCCCTTGTGGAAGCAGTATCTCGACTTTCTTGGTCGGCTCGTGCGCGGCGATTTCGGGCGCTCGTTCGTCTACAACATGCCGGTGCTGGACCTGATCTTCTCGCGGCTACCGGCAACGCTGGAACTGACCCTCGCCGCGGTCCTCGGCGCTACGGCGCTGGGCGTGCCGCTTGGCATGTATGCCGGCTACAGGCCCGAAAGCCCTTTGGCGAAGGCCATCATGGCCTTCTCGATTCTTGGCTTTTCGGTGCCGACCTTCTGGATCGGGCTGGTGCTGATCTTCACCTTCGCTGTCTCGCTTGGCTGGCTGCCGGCGGGCAATCGCGGCGACACGGCCGCGCTGTTCGGCATCCAGTGGAGCTTCCTGACATGGAACGGGCTGATGCACCTGTTCCTGCCGGCCCTCAATCTGTCGCTGTTCAAGTTTGCACTGATGGTCAGGCTCGCCCGCGCCGGCACCCGCGAGGTGATGCTCACCGACACCGTGAAGTTCGCGCGCGCCGCCGGCCTCAGCGAAGGAACCATCCTCCTGCGCCATGTCCTGCGGCTCATCGCCATTCCGATCGTCACCGTGTTCGGCCTCGAATTCGGCTCGACGCTGGCCTTTGCCGTCGTCACCGAGACGATCTTCTCGTGGCCCGGCGTGGGCAAGCTTATCATCGACTCGATCTCGACTCTCGACCGGCCGGTGATGGTGGCCTACCTGATGCTGGTGGCGTTCTTCTTCATCATGATCAACCTCAGCGTCGATGTGGCCTATGCCGCTCTTGATCCGCGCCTCAGGACAAGGAGGGCCGCGTGACCGAAGCCTCGACCCCGCTGGCCCGTTTCTGGGACGAGTTCCGACACAACACGGTGGCGGTGATCGCGCTCGGCGTGGTCATCGCGATCAGCATCATGGCCATCGCAGCCCCGCTGATCTCGCCGCAGAACCCCTATGATCTGGCCAATCTGGTGCTGATGGACGCACGCCGCCCCCCCGGCTTTGTCGGCTCGAAGGGCTTCACCCACTGGCTCGGCACGGATGCGCAGGGCCGTGACCTGCTCTCGGCCATCCTCTACGGCCTTCGCATCTCGATCCAGATCGGGCTGATTGCCGGTGCCATCGCCTTTGCCCTCGGCGCGACGCTGGGCGCTTTCGCGGCCTTCTTCGGCGGGCGGATCGAGGCGCTGATCATGCGCGTCATCGATCTGCAGCTCTCCTTCCCCGCCATCCTGCTGGCGCTGGTGCTGGCAGCCTTGCTGGGACAGGGAAAATGGCCCCTGATCGCTGCGCTGGTCACCGCGCAATACGCCTATTTCGCCCGCACCGCGCATGGCGCCGCATCGGCGGAACGCTCGAAGGACTATGTCGATGCCGCGCTCTCCACACCGCTGGCAGCGCGGCGCGTCGTGTTCCGCCACATCCTGCCCAATTGCCTGCCGCCGCTGATCGTGGTCGCGACCGTGCAGGTCGCCAACTCCATCGCGCTGGAGGCAACCTTGTCCTTCCTCGGGCTTGGTCTGCCCGTCACCGAGCCCTCGCTCGGCATGCTGATCGCCAACGGCTTCCAGTACATGCTGTCCGGGCGCTACTGGATCTCGATCTATCCCGGCGTGGCGCTCATCGTGCTGATCGTGGCGATCAATCTGGTCGGGGACCAGGTCCGCGACCAACTCAATCCGAGGCTTCGGCGATGAGCCCGGTCCTGCTCGATGTGAACGGCCTGACCACGCGCTTCGCCACGCGGGCAGGCTCGCTCAATGCGGTCGAGGATGTCTCCTTCACCGTCGCGGAAGGCGAGATCGTCGGGCTTGTCGGCGAATCAGGATCAGGCAAGAGCGTCACCGGCTTCTCGATTCTGGGGCTGATCGATCCGCCCGGCCGCATCGTCGCGGGCTCGGTGAAGCTCAACGGCCGCGAACTGGTCGGCCTCTCGCATGCCGCCTTGCGCTCGATGCGCGGGCGCGAGATCGCCATGGTGTTTCAGGACCCTTCGGCCACGCTCAACCCCGTCCTGACCATCGAAACCCAGATGCGGTTGGCCATCGCCGCACACGAAAGCCTTGGCGACGCGGCGGCACGTGCCCGCTGCATCGAGGTTCTGGGCGCGGTCGGAATCCCCGACGCTGCCCGCCGCATCGAGGCCTATCCCCACCAGTTCTCCGGCGGCATGCGCCAGCGCGTCGCCATCGCCATCGCCTTGCTCAACCGCCCGAAGCTGATCATCTGCGATGAGCCGACCACTGCGCTCGACGTTTCGATCCAGGCCCAGATCCTGACGGAGATGAAATCACTGGCGGCCCGGCTGGGCACGGCGATGATCTGGATCAGCCATGATCTGGCCACCGTCTCGTCGGTCGCCTCGCGCATCCTCGTCATGTATGCCGGCCGTCTGATCGAGGCCGGCCCGATTGCCGAGGTGCTGCGCCAGCCACGCCATCCCTACACGCGCGGCCTGCTGGGCTCGCTGCCGGGCATCGCGCGCCCGGGCCAGGATCTCGTCCAGATCCCCGGCGCCATGCCCTCGCTGATCGATCTGCCGCAAGGCTGCGCCTTCCAGCCCCGCTGCGGTTTCGCCGATGCGCAGTGCGCGACCATGCCGGCCCTCAGCGCCGAGGGTGCCCGCAGCTTCAGATGCCATCACCCGCTGGCGGCGGAGACCGCACCATGACAACCGCTCAGCCCGCCATGCTGGTCGAGGTCGAGGCCGTGTCCAAGCGCTTCACGCCGCAACTCAGCTTGGGCGACAGGCTGGCAGCGCTGCTCGGCAGCCCGGTGGAGACGCGCACCGTGCATGCCGTCGACCGGGTTTCGTTCGGCCTTGAACAGGGCGAGGTGCTTGGGCTCGTTGGCGAGTCCGGCTGCGGCAAGTCCACATTGGGCCGCGTCATCGCCGGCATCCATCCACCGAGCGAAGGGCGGGCCAGCATCGCCGGCGAGACAGTGATGGGCGATGGTCGCACCCCGCTCAAGCGCACGACCCGCATCCAGATGGTGTTTCAGGATCCTTTCGCCTCGCTCGATCCGCGCGTGCGCATCGGCGAGACGATCAGCGAAGGCCCGCTCGCCCATGGCCTCGTCAGCCGCACCGATGCACCGGCCTACGTGGCGCGCTGGCTGACCGCCGTCGGCCTGCCTGTGGAAGCGGCGGAGCGCTTCCCCCATCAGTTCTCCGGCGGCCAGCGCCAGCGCGTCGCTATCGCACGGGCACTGGCCATGCAGCCTGACGTGCTGGTTTGCGACGAGCCAGTGGCCTCGCTTGACGTCTCGATCCAGGCCCAGATCATCAATCTGTTCCTCAAACTCCGGCGTGAACTTGGGCTGACCATGCTGTTCATCAGCCATGATCTGGGGGTCGTGCGCCACCTCTGCGACCGTGTGGCGATCATGTATCTGGGGCGCATCGTCGAGATCGGCCCAGCCGCGGAGATCTTTGCCGCACCACGCCACCCATACACCCGCGCCCTGCTCGACAGCGTGCCCAAGCTGGTCACGGGCAGCGACGAACTGGTGACGTTCAAGCCGATCCAGGGCGAACTGCCCTCACCCCTTTCGCCCCCGCCCGGCTGCCATTTTCACCAGCGCTGCCCGCGCGCCGAGGCACGCTGCCGGTCTGATGCCCCCCAACTGGCCGGTGGCACGGATGAAGGCACCGGCCATCGCGTCTCCTGCCATTTTCCCCTTGCCGGCGAGGCCTGACAGATGGACCAGCAACCCTGGGAATGGCCCGACGAGGAATGGCAGCGCCGTGTCGAACAGGTGCGCGCCGGCCGCTCGCTGAAGCCGGCGACTTGGCCCGGCGGTGCCCGCTCGGCGGTAGCCCTGTCCTTTGACAGCGACCACGACACCAACGAGTTGCGCGATGGCGGCATCTCGATCGGGCGCATGTCATGGGGCCAGTATGGCACGCGGGTCGGCATCCCGCGCATCCTCGACATCCTCAGGCGCGAGCAGATCCCGGCCTCGTTCTTCGTGCCCGCCGTGGCCGCCAAGCTCTATCCGGACGAGCAGCGCCGAGTCATCGCGGAGGGGCACGAGATCGGCCTGCACGGCTGGATCCACGAGCTGAACTCCGTCCTGCCCGAAGCGATCGAGCGCGATCTGCACTTCCGGGCCGCCGATGCGCTGGAGGCGATCACCGGCAAAAGGGCCGTCGGCATGCGCACGCCATCATGGGACTTTTCGCCCGCCACGTTGAAAATCCAGCGCGAACTGGGCCTGATCTACGATTCCTCCCTGATGGCGGACGACGATCCCTATGAATTGGTGGAGAACGGCGAGCCGACCGGCATCGTCGAACTGCCGGTGGAATGGATCAGGGACGACGCGCCCTACTTCAACATGAACCGCTTCCAGGCGCTGCGGCCCTACACCCCGCCGCCCGCTGTGCTCGACATCTTCATCCGCGAGTTCGACCGTTCCCATGCCGACGGAGGCCTGTTCCTGCTGACCATGCACCCGCATGTGATCACCTACCGCTCGCGCATCTTCATCCTCGAAGACCTGATCCGGCACATCAAGGAGAAGGCCGCCGGCAGCGGCGGGGGCGTCTGGTTCGCCACCCACGAGCAGATCGCGCGCCATGTGGCGCAGGGCCTTGAGCCCAGTCTTTAGGGTCGCGTCAGCAACGCAGCACGATCTTGGCAGCGGCAATGCGCCCTTCATCGATGGCCGCGAAGGCGGCGGGGCCTTCGGCCAGCGGGCGTTCCTCGAACCAGCCCAGCCCGCCCAGCTGCCGCGCCGCCAGCGCCCGCACCGTGTCCTCGAAATCGGTCGGCGTGTAGCAATAGGATCCCATCAGCGTGATTTCCTGAAGGGTGATCTTGCGCACGTCGAGGCCGTCCTGTCCCGGCAACAGGCCGACATGCACGATGACCCCGCCGGGGCGCACCATCGCCGAGGCGGCGCTGCGCGTGGCGGCCGCACCGACAGCGTCGATCACAAGGTCGATGGTGCCGTCGGCAATCATGCCCGGCACCAGCGGATCATAGGTCTCGAAGTGCTCATGCTGGCTCAGCGTGGCGCGCCGCATGGCATTGGTCTCACCGATCCTGACATCATGCGCGCCGAAATGGCGGGCCACGATGCCGGAGGCCAGCCCGATGGCCCCGCCACCCAGCACCACGACACGGGCGGATGCCAGCGGCAGATGCAGGCGCTCCATGCCGATCCGCACGGCATGCCAGGCCACGGCGACCGGCTCGGCCAGCGCCGCCGTGCTGATCGGCATGTCATCGGGAATGGCCACGACATTGCGCAGCGGGATGCGCACGAACTCGGCAAAGGCACCGGGGCGCGGCGGCATCGAGATGATCTGCCGCGTCGGAGACAGATGCCAGCGCCCCTCGATGGCATAGGGACAGGCCGGATCGACCACGAGCGGGTTGATGGTGACTCGCTGGCCCGCGCGCGGCCCGGAGACGATCCGCCCGGCGGCCTCGTGCCCAAGGATCAGCGGTGGCGGTCGACGGCTGTCGAAGCCGTGATAGGCGTGCATGTCCGAGCCGCAGATGCCGACGGCCTCGACCCTGACCAGCACCTCGTCCGCCAGCGGCACCGGTTCGGGTTCATTGCGATGGACCATCTGGTTGGGTCCGAGATAGACGAGGGCCTTCATCTGCCTGTCTCCTGTCATCGCGCCGTGAAGCCGCCATCGACCGCCAGCGTCTGGCCCGTGATGTAGGCCGATGCCGCGGAGGCCAGAAAGACGGTCGCTCCGGCCAGATCGTCCAGTTTGCCATTGCGGCCGATCGCCGTCTGCGCCGAATTGCGCGCGGCCCGCTCGGGATCGCCGAAGACCGGCGCGGTCAGCGGAGTCGGAAAGAAGCCCGGCGCAATGGCGTTGCAGGTGACGCCGTGGCGGGACCATTCTTCGGCGATGGCGCGGGTCAACTGCACGATGCCGCCCTTGGCAGCGCCATAGGGCGCTGAATTTGGGAAGGCGCGCGTGCTTTGCAGCGACGCCAGGTTGATGATCCGGCCATAGTCCTTCGCCGCCATCATCGGGGCGAGCGCCTGTGTCAGCAGGAACGGCGCGCGCAGATGCAGCGCCATGTGCAGGTCGAAAGCCTCCGCCGTGACCTCCATGAAGGGCTGGCGCAGGTTCACGCCGGCGGCGTTGACGAGGATGTCCACATCAAGGTCGAACTGCTTCAGCCGGGCGGCCACCACATCCGCGCAATCCGCCTTCGCGAGATCGACCAGAATGCCCGTCGCTGTCACGTCGTCCTGCCCCAGCCCGACGATGGCCTCAGCGGTCTCCGCTTCGCGCCGCGCTGCCAGCACGACAACGGCACCGGCGAGGCCAAGGGCGCGGGCCATGGCCAGCCCGATGCCGCTGTTGCCACCCGTGACGAGCGCTGTCCGGCCCGTCAGGTCGAACAGTTGTCCAAGCCGGAAGACCATCAGACCTCCACCGGCACGCCGAGGTCGACATTCGTGCCGGGCGCATACTTGGCCATGCGCACGTCGCTGGTGCGGGCATGGCCCTCCATGCCCTCCATCCGCGAGATGCGGGCCGAAACCGGCGCCAGCGCCTTGCAGGCCTCGCGGTCCATGCGTTGCCAGGTCAGTGGTTTCAGGAACTTGTGCACCGACAGGCCCGCTGAATAGCGCGCCGCGAACTTGGTCGGCAGGATGTGGTTGGGCCCGGACACCTTGTCGCCGAAGGCAACATTGGTCTCCTCGCCAAGGAACAGCGAACCGTAATTGGTGAGGTTGGCATGCCACCAGCCGAGATCGGCGCAATGGACTTCCAGATGCTCGCAGGCATAGGCGTCCGAGACCTCGACCATCTCCTCGCGCGTATCGCACAGGATGATCTCGCCATAGTCGCGCCAGGCAGCGCCGGCTGCATCGCGCGCCGTGGGCGGCAGGGTGGCGATCAGCTCCGGCATCAGCCGCGCGACCTCGTCCGCGATCCGGCGCGACGAGGTGATCAACCAGGCCGGGCTCTCATGACCGTGCTCGGCCTGCCCGACCAGATCGGTCGCGACAATCAGCGGATCGGCGCTGTCATCGGCCAGGACGGCCACTTCGGACGGTCCGGCAAAGACATCGATACCGACCTTGCCGAACAGCATGCGCTTGGCTTCAGCCACGAACTTGTTGCCGGGCCCGACGATGATGTCGGCCTTCTTGCCGGTGAACAGCCCGAAGGTCATGGCGGCAATGGCCTGCACTCCGCCGAGGCACATGATGATATCCGCGCCTGCCACGGTCATCGCATAGAGCACGTGCGGGTGAATGCCCTGGCCCTTGAACGGAGCCGAGCAGGCCACCACGGTCTTGACGCCGGCAGCCTTCGCGGTCGCCACGGACATGTAGGCGGAGGCGATGTGGGCATAGCGGCCGGTCGGCACATAGCAGCCCGCCGTGTTGATCGGCACCAGCTTCTGCCCCAGATGCAGGCCGGGCGTGAGTTCGATCGAGAAGTCCTGCGTCGATGCACGCTGGGCTTCGGCAAAGCGGCGCACCTGCGTGGCTGCCAGCGCGATGTCGTCCTTCACCGATTGCGGAATGTCTGCAATGCGCGCCGCGATCGCGGCCTTGTCCATCACGATGTCACCCGACCACTTGTCGAGCGACAGGGCATAGTCCCGCACCGCTGCCTCGCCCCTCGCCTCGATGGCAGCCAGCATCTCGGTCACGACCTTGCGGGCAGCGTCCGTCTCGGTTTCCGGTGTCTTGCTGGCTTTTTTCAGGGTGGTGACGGCCATGATCGGCTCCTGGGGATGGTGCAATGAATGGATGCGCTGCGGGCGCGGCTAGCCGGCCCGCAGCGCGGTCTGCGTCACTTCTTGTCGAATTCGGTGGCGAAGGCGCGGAGCTTCGGATCAGCAGCGACACGCTTCATGAACTCGTCGGAAATGTAGCTCTTCGGATCGGGATTGGCCGGAATCGTGCCGACATCGGTAATGAACTTGCCGATCTCGCTGAACCAGCCATCGACGGTCGAGCCGCTGGCGGCGCGGGCCATGATCTTGAGCTGTTCTTCGAGGCCGAAGGTCGGGCGCAGGGCGAATTCCTGATCCATGGCGCGGGGAGAGACCTCAAGGCCGCCCTGCTTGTAGAAGTCGAGCGCCAGCGTGCGCGCCTCGGCCGGGTTGGCCTTGGCCCATGACCAGCCGCGCAGGAACACGGCCAGGAACTTGGCCACGTCATCGGGCCTTTCCTTGGCGAAGTCGCCGCGCACGATCAGCGCACCGGGCACGATCGCATCGGCGTCAGCGCCCGAGCACAGATACCTGGCGTTGGCCCGCTCTTCGAGCGTGTAGGTGTTGGGAGCCCAGACGCCGGCAATGTCGCCGTTGTTCGAGGTCAGCGCCGTGATGATCTGCGCCTGGCCGAGGTTGACGAACTGCATGTCGTTCGCGGCAAGGCCCATCTTCACCAGGCACTTGCGGGAGGCGTAGTCCACCGTCGAGTTGGTGGTCAGCAGCAGGCGCTGGCCCTTCAGGGATTGCGGGTTGGCCTTGATCGCGTCGAACTTGTCGCCGCGCACCATCATCGCGTTGGTCTTGGACTCGTCATTGGTGATGCCGATGGTCACGATGTTGAAGCGCACAGCCCCGAGAACCGCCGGCACCGAGCCGGTTCCGCCCACATCCCACGACTTGGAGGGAGCAGCCGCGATCTGCGGCGCGCCAGCCGGGAAGGTGCTGAAGTTCGGCGCAAGGCCGACATCCTTCCACCAGCCCTTGACGTTGGCATAGTGGAACGGCAGCGCCCAGTAGAGCGAAGGCTGGTAGCTGACGCCGATCGGCGCCTGCGCGAGGCTTGGGGTCGGCTGCGCCCCGATCAGCGCGGCACCCAGTGCCAGTCCGGCAAGAAGTCTCTTCATGGTGTCTCTCCCTTTGTTGTCACGATGCGACCTTGAGCGGGTTGTCCCGCCCGGTTGGACCAGTCTCCGCGCGGGTGCGGATGACGGTTTCCAGTGCCTCGGCGACGATGGTGGCGATCAGGTCGCACTCCTCGTCGGTCAGCGAAACAGGTGTGCGGATGTCGCAAAGCGTCTCCAGCACGGCATGGGTGGCGGCCAGGGCCCCTTGCTCACCGGCATAGGCCCAATGGCGCGGCGCGCTGGTGAACCCGACCTGCCCGGCGGCTCCGAACCACTTGATCGGCAGGCCGCGCGCCTTGGCCTCAGCCAGGAAAGCGCCCATCTCGCCGGCATCGAGGCCCTTCACCGAAAACTGGATCGACGTTGCCGAGTAGACCTGGCCGCCATCACGCGGCGGCACCCGCAGATGCTGCGAACGGCCCAGCCCGGCGGCGATCCGGTCGTGGATCGCGTTCCAGCGCGCAGCGCGGCGCGGCAATTCGGCCAGTTGCGGACGCAGGATCGCGGCGGCCAGCGCGGACATGCGCATGCTGAAATTCGCAGCGCTGCCGCTGGCCGCGTCAAGCGCCGCCGGCCCCGGGCTGCTCAGATGCTGGCCATGCAGCATGTAGGACCCCGAATGCAGGATGGCGCGCGCCGCCATCGCGGCATCATCGAGAACCAGAAACCCGCCCTCGCCCGCATTGAGATGCTTGTAGGTCTGGGCGCTGAAGGCGGCCGCCTGCCCGAAGGTGCCGATGGTCCGGCCCTTCCAGTTGGCGCACATGGCGTGGGCGCAATCCTCGATCATGACGAGGCCCAGTTCAGCGCAGATGGCCGCGACGGCGTCCATGTCGGCGAGATGGCCACGCATGTGCGAGAGCAGCAGCACCCGTGCGCCGCTGGCCTCGGCCTTGGCGCGCAGATCTGCGATGTCGATCACGTAGTCGCGCCCGATCTCGACGATCACCGGACGGGCCGCCGCATGAATGATGGCACCGGGCACAGGTGCCAGCGTGAAGCCGTTGACCAGCACCGGATCGCCCGGCTCGACGCCGGCCACCTTCAGCGCCAGGAACAGCGCACCGCCACCCGAATTGACGGCCACGCAATAGCGCCGCCCGACGAAAGCCGCGAATTCCTGTTCCAGCAGCGAGACATCGAGCTGGTCGGCCCCCATCTCGCCATAGCGGAACAGACGGCCCGAACGCATCAGTTCCACCGCGCGCGCGATGCCCGCTTCGGGGATCGGCTCCGGCTCCGTCAGATCACGGTCAAGGCGTGCGGGTTGTGCCATGTCAGATGCTCTGTGAGCCCTTTTCCTCGCGCAGCGACTTCCAGATGTGCGTGCGCAGGTGGACGAAGGATTCAAGGTCCATGACATCCTCGATCTTCTGGAAACGGTCCCAGTTCTCGGCCTGGCGGATCGAGCGCACGTCGAGGATCTCCTTGATGCGGCCCGGCCTGCGCGTCATGATCGCCACCCGGTCGGCCAGATAGACTGCCTCTTCCACCGCGTGCGTGATGAACAGCACCGTGCGCGGGTTGACCCTTGCCAGCCTGACCAGTTCCTCCTGCATGACCACGCGGGTCTGGGCATCGAGCGCGCCGAACGGCTCGTCCATCAGGAGCACGTCGGGATCGAGCACATAGGCCCGCGCGATGGCGACGCGCTGCTGCATGCCGCCCGAAAGCTGGTGCGGGAAGGCGTCGGCATGCGTTTCGAGGTTCATCAGCTTCAGCGCGCTCTCGACGAGCGTGTTGCGCTCGCCGGCCGGCAGGTTCTTGTTGCGCAGGCCAAGTTCGATGTTCTCGCGCACGGTTTTCCAAGGGAACAGCGCAAACTGCTGGAACACCACGGCGCGGTCCGGGCCGGGCTCGGTCACGCGCTTGCCGCTGACGCTGATCACGCCGGCGGACGGCGCCTCGAAGCCGGCCACCATGCGCAGGCACGTGGTCTTGCCGCAGCCCGATGGCCCGACGATGGCGACGAACTCCTTCTCGGCGATCTCGAGATTGATGTTGTCGAGCGCCTTCACGCCGGAACTGGCCGGCCCGAACACCTTGTCGACATTCTGGAACAGGATGGAGCCCATGATGTTGCCCTTATGCCTCCAGCCCGCGCCGGCGGCGCAGCCAGGCTTCGCCCTGCCGGAGCAGGACATCGATGATCATGCCGACGATGCCGATGGCGACCATGCCGGTCATCACGGTGGCGGTCTGAACGCTGCCTTGCGCCTGCACCATCATGAAGCCTACGCCTGCAGCTGCCACGATCAGTTCGGCACCGACCAGCGACTGCCAGCCCAGACCGGCCGAGACCCTGAGGCCGGCCACGATGGAGGGCACCGCCGCCGGCAGCAGGATTTCGAGAATCATCCGGGCATGACCGGTGCCCAGCATGCGCGCTGCCTCGATCAGGCGCGGCTCGACGAAGCGTGCACCGCGATAGGCATTGATCAGGCACGGCGGAAAGGCCCCTGCGAAGATGATCATCACCGGCCCACCAATGCCGGTGCCGAACCACAGCGCCGCGAACGGCACCCAGGCGATCGGCGCGATGAAGCGCAAGCCATCGAAGATCGGCGTGACAATGTCGTCGAGCAGCCGGAACCAGCCCATCAGCAAGCCAAGCGGCACGCCGATGGCGGCGGCCAGCAGCACGCCATAGGCATAGCGCATGAAGCTGGAACCCAGATGCTGGGGCAAGGTCGCCCCCGCGAACGGCGATGTCAGAAGCTGGATGAAGCGGCTTGCCACTTCCTGCGGCGGCGGCAGGAACTGGCGCGGCACGAGGCCGCTCGTCGTCAGGCCGCTCCACAGGCCGAGAAACAGCACGACCCCGAGCAGGCCCCAGGCCATGGTTTCGCGCCAGGTGAGCGGTGTGCTGTTCATCGGCTCAATCCCGCGCCGCCATGTTCCAGGACAGGGCCCGCCGCTCGACCATGCCGAGCAATGCGGTCGTGGCCCAGCCAAGCAGGCCCACCGTGACCATGCCGACCAGGATCATGCCGGGATACAGATCCTGCTGGGCCATGTTGAGCACGAAGCCGACGCCGACCAGTGCACCCACCAGTTCGGCGGCGACCAGCGTGGTCCAACTCGCCTGCAACGACAGCCTCAACCCCGTGAAGATCAGCGGCGAGGCCGCCGGCGCGATCACCTCGCGCACCATCCGCCAGCGCGGCGTGCCGAGCATCCGCGCTGCCTCGATCATCGGCCTGTCGATGTTGCGCACCCCTGCGAAGGTGTTGATCACCGATGGCACGAAGGCGGAGAACCAGATCACCATAATTTTCGCGCTGTCGCCCAGCCCGAGCCACAGGATCGCGAGCGGGATCCAGGCCAGCGGCGGGATCGGGCGGATGACGAGGAACACCGGATTGATCGCAGCCTCGGCCTTGCGGTTCCAGCCCATCCACAGGCCGAGCGGAATGCCGGTGGCGATAGCCACGGCAAAGCCCATGGCCACCAGCTTGAGGCTGTGCAGGGCGTGCGACATCAGCTGCCCGCCGGCATAGCCGCGCCCCCAGATCTGGCGCAGCGACAGCCAGAACTCGGCCGGCGAGGGAAAGCGCGCGCCGCTGACGATCCCCGTGACGGTGGTCAGCAGGAACCACAGCGCAATCAGCGCTGCCACAGTCCCGAGGCCGATCCAGCCACGCCGCCCGATCATCACGTTGTCCACCCTGAATGGAGACGGCCATCTTGAATGATAGCGCTTTCATCAAAACTGTCAGGTTACAAAACGCCTGTCAAGCCGATGAACTTGCACCAAGTTGCTCAGAACATGATGTTTTTTCTCGACAGGAAATGAAAATATTTTCATACTCCGGAGATGGCAAAAAGAGCGAAGGCCCGGCTGGTGGATGTGGCGCGCGATGCGGGCGTTTCGCCGGCGACGGTCTCGCGCGCCATGGCGCAGCCGGACCTGCTGACGCCTGACACGCTGGCGCGCGTGCACGAGAGTGCGCGCAAGCTCGGCTATCGCCCGGATGGGATGGCGAGGGCCCTCGCCTCGGGCCGCACCATGACCATCGGCGCGATCGTTCCGACCCTGGACAGCACCATCTTCGCACGGGTGCTCCAGGCCATGCAGTCGGCGCTGGCACGCGAGGGCTACCAGTTGCTGGTGGCCTCCCACGAGATGAACCCCGCTGCCGAGACCGAGGCCGTGCGGACGCTGCTGACGCGTGGTGTCGACGGGTTGATGCTGGTCGGCGCGGAACGCTCACAGGATGCGGCCATGCTGCTGCGCACCGCGGGCGTGCCGGTGGTGCTGAGCTGGGTCGGCACCTCTGATTGTGCAGCGGTGACGGTGGACAACCGGCTTGCCGGCCATCTTGCCGCCCGGCACCTGATCGGGCTCGGCCATCGCCGCATCGGCATGGTCGTCGGCCACCTTCCCTTCAATGACCGCCAACAGGCCCGTCTTGCCGGCGCGCGGCAGGCCCTGCATGAGGCCGGGCTCGATCTTCCCGGCGCGCTGGTCAGCGAACAGGGGCTGACCATGGCAGGGGGCCGCGCCGGCTGTGCGCGCCTTCTCGAGCTTGGCGAGCCGCCCAGCGCCATCATCGGCGGCATTGACCTGTTTGCCATCGGCTGCATTCAGGAGGCCCAGTCCCGCGGGATCGCCGTTCCGGAGGCCCTTTCGGTGGTCGGCATCGACGACATCGAGATGTCGGCCCACATCACGCCGGCCCTGACCACGGTGATGATCCCGACCGCCCGGATCGGCCAGCTCTGTGCCGCGACCCTGCTGGCCGAGATCAAGGGCGAGCGCCGCCATGAGCAGACTGAACTGCCGATCGAACTGGTCGTGCGCCAGTCCACGGCGGCTGGCCGATAGGTCCTGCCGGCACAGCCAGGCAGGCGTTTCCATGAGGCCACGTCCTGGAGCAGGTTTGCTGGAGCCAGCGTTCTTGACTCTTCGGTCCTGCCCTTGTTTATACAGAACATATCATGAACATTTGGCTTCCGGACATGCCTTCCGCCCTCGCGACCGAGCAGGATCATCCAACACAAGGAGCGCCGGGTTTTTCGCTCGCGCGCGGCGCCTTGCATGAATTCTATGCGGGTGCCGAGGCCGATGGCGTGAGCCTGTCAGCCCTCGCCGTGATGCTGGGCATGGCAGGCGGGCAGCAGGCAACGCTCTGGGCCCGGCACGAGGCACTGACCCACGAGACGGGCATGCCGCATCCGGCAGGGTTGGCGGAACTGGGGTTTGACCCCTCTCATCTGCTGCTCATCAGGGCGCGGGATGCGCCATCGGCCCTCCAGGCAGGACTGGAAGGGGCGCGCTGCCCGGCGCTCGGTGCCGTGATCATCGAGTTGAGGGGCGAGGTGAAGGCCTACGACCTGACGGCCAGCCGGCGGCTCGCCCTTGCGGCAAGGGCGTCGGGCGTGCCGGTCTTCGTGGTGAGAGCCGCCGCAGCCCCCATGCCCAGCGCCGCCGAAACCCGCTGGCTCGCGCGCGCCGCGCCATCGCGCGCCCTGGCGGCGAAAGCGCCGGGCCACCCGGCTTTTCACCTTGTCCTGCTGCGCGCGCGCAACGGGCAGGAAGGCTTGCAACATCATCTGGAGTGGAACCGCGATGCACAGCGCCTCGAGAGCAACCCCTCCGGCCACGGAGAGGCTGCAGCCGCCCGTCAGCCCGACGGCGGAGCTTCCGCGCCGCTATCTCGCGGTGTGGTTGCCGTTCCTGTCCACCGACCGGACACGGCGCGCGATGAACCGCCCCCGTACAGGCGGGCCGGGTGATCGCCCTTTCGTGCTCGTGGAGCAGGATCGGGGTGCCTTGCGCATCGCGGCTCTCGATCCGGCAGCCATGCGCGGAGGGCTTCGGGCCGGCATGGCGCTCGCCGAGGCGCGCGCGCTGTGGCCGGACCTTGAGACGGCACAGGCCGAACCGGAGGCGGATGCGGCTTTCATGCGGCATCTAGGCGAGTTGTGCGACCTGTTCACGCCGCTCGTTGCCCTGCACGCAAGCGATGGCCTGATCCTCGATGTCACAGGCTGCGCGCACCTGTTCGGCGGGGAGAGGGAGATGGTCTGGCGCGTGCGCCGCCGGCTTGGCGCGCTCGGGCTCGCCTCCTGTGCCGCGATTTCAGGAACACCGCATGCCGCGTGGGCCCTCGCACGTGATCGCCGCAACACGATCGTGGCCGCAGGTGAAGAGGAGCAGGCGGCGCGCCCCCTGCCGCTCACGGCGCTCGAACAGGACCCGGCCACGGTGCTGGCACTGGGCCGTGCCGGCTTCCAGACCCTTGGCGACCTCGCCGACCGGCCATCCGGCATGCTCACGGCCCGCTTCGGGTCCAGCCTTGCCGACACGCTGCGCCGGATCCTCGGCCGCGAGGACATCCGCATCACGCCGCTGCGGCCTGCGCCCGAGATCATGGCCGAGAAGCACTTTCCCGCACCGCTCGGGCTGCTGGAAAGCCTGCTTGCGGTGCTGGAACGGCTGGCGCAGGACATCATGGCGGCGCTGGAAAGGCGCGGCGCTGGCGGACGCGCCTTCGAGGTCAGCGTCTTCCGCTCCGACGGGGCCGTGCGGCGCATCGCTGTCGAGACCGCGCAAGGCATGCGCGACGCCTCAGGCCTGATGCGCCTTGTCCGGCTGAAGCTGGAGGCTCTTTCAGACCCGCTCGATCCCGGCTTCGGCTTCGATGCGGTGCGCCTCGTGGTGATCCGCAGCGAGCCCATGGCCGAGCGGCAGGCAGCGCTGGACGGCGGGCCAGCAAGCCAGGCGGAAGCAGGTGATGTCGCGTCCCTTGTCGATCGGCTCACCGCCCGCTTTGGCCGCGAGACGGTGCAGCGCTTCGTGATGCACGACACGCACGATCCGATGCGAGCGGGAGGCAGCGTGCCCTTCCTGGCGCGGCACACGACCGCGCCTTTCGCGCATCCTGAGCCGGGCCAGCCGCCGGCAAGACCGCTCACCCTGTTCGATCCGCCCCAGTGGATCGAGGCTCTGGCCGAGGTGCCGGACGGCCCGCCCCTGCGCTTTCGCTGGCGCCGCGTGCTGCATGAGGTGGCGCGCGCCGAAGGGCCGGAACGCATCGCCCCAGAATGGTGGCGCTGCGGCAATGCCGCGCCCGCAACGCGGGACTATTACCGCATCGAGAATGCGCATGGACACCGCTTCTGGGTTTTCCGTGAGGGCTTGTATGAGGACTCGACCGCCCGCCCCCGCTGGTTCCTGCACGGGCTGTTTGCATGAACAGCCGACCCGCTCCCGGCTATGCCGAACTCGCCTGTGCCACGAATTTCTCGTTTCTGCGCGGGGCCTCGCCTGCCGATCAACTCGTCCTGACATCGCTCCTGCTGGGCCATTGCGGCCTCGGCATCGCCGATCGCAACACGGTCGCCGGCGTGGTGCGGGCCTGGGCGGCCTTGCGGGATTTGCGCGAGGGCGGCGCGCTGCCACCGCTGAAGCTGCGCGATGGGTCGGGCCCCGGCGAGGTGCGCTTCGAGGCGCAAGGCCTGCCGCCCACCCCTGTGTCGCTCGCCGAGGCTGACGACACCGCCCTGCAAGCGCTGGTTCAGGCAAGGGCGCAGGCTTTCCGGCTTGTCACCGGCGCGCGCCTCGCCTTCGCCGACGGCACGCCGGACATCATCGCCTACCCCGAAAACCGGGCCGGCTGGGGGCGGCTCTGCCGGCTGCTCACCCTTGGCAATCGCCGCACGAGGAAAGGTGCATGCGAGCTTGGGTTGGGTGATCTGCTCGCCGATGCGCGCGATCTTCTGCTCATCGCAATGCCGGGGCGCGACAGGCGCGGTCTTCCTGCGCTGCTGCATGGCCTCGGCGAGGCCGCGCCGGGCGCGCTCTGGCTTGGTGCGAGCATGCCGCGCCGGGGCGATGACCGGCGCAAGCTCGCGGAACTCGCCGGCATCGCCGAGGCCGCACGCATACCGCTCATCGCCACCAACGACGCGCTCTATGCAGAGCCGGCGCAACGCGACCTGCAGGACATCCTCACCTGCATCCGGGAGGGCCGCACGCTTGAGAATGCCGGCCGCCTGCTCGAGATGAACGCCGAACGGCACCTCAAGCCTCCAGCCGAAATGGCACGGCTTTTTGCTGATCGCCCGCAGTCCATCGGCGAGACGCAGGAGCTGCTGGCCCGCATGTGCTTCGATCTGGGCCAGTTGCGCTACGAGTATCCGGACGAGCCTGTCCCGCCGGGGCGCGACGCGCAGGGCTGGCTGGAGGAACTCACCTGGCGGCATGCCGCGATGCGCTATCCCGCCGGCACGCCTGACAAGGTGGAGCGCCTGCTCCATGCCGAACTCGCGCTGATAGGCAAGCTCGACTACGCCCGCTATTTCCTCACCATCCACGACATCGTGCGCGTGGCCAACGACATGGGCATCCTGTGTCAGGGGCGCGGCTCGGCCGCCAATTCGGCCGTCTGCTATGTGCTCGGCATCACCTGCGTCGATCCGGCCGAGCACAATGTGCTGTTCGCACGCTTCATCTCGGAGGAGCGGCGCGAGCCGCCGGACATCGATGTCGATTTCGAGCATGAACGGCGCGAGGAGATCATCCAGCACATCTACGCGCGTTATGGCCGCGAGCGGGCCGGACTGGCCGCCACCGTCATTCACTATCGCCCCAAAAGCGCCATCCGCGAGGCGGGCAAGGTGCTCGGGCTTTCGGAGGATGTCACCTCGGCCCTTTCGGGCACGCAGTGGGGCAGCTGGGGCTCGGACATCACCCGCAACCAGGTGAAGCAGGCTGGCCTCGATCCGGACAACCCCGCAATCGCGCGGGCCGTGGGCTTTGCCAAACGCCTCATCGGCTTTCCGCGCCACCTGTCGCAGCATGTCGGCGGCTTCGTGCTCACGCGCGAGCGGCTTGATGAACTGGTGCCCGTCGGCAATGCCGCGATGGCGGATCGCACCTTCATCGAATGGGACAAGGACGACATCGACGCGCTCGGCCTGATGAAGGTCGACGTGCTGGCGCTTGGCATGCTCACCTGCATCCGCAAGGCCTTCGACCTGCTGAAGGATCACGACGGCATCGGGATCGGCCTCGCCGATGTGCCGCATGGCGATGCGGCGACCTACGAGATGCTCTGCCGGGGGGATTCAATCGGCGTGTTCCAGGTGGAAAGCCGCGCGCAGATCAACATGCTGCCGCGCCTTCGCCCGCGCGAGTTCTACGATCTCGTCATCCAGGTCGCCATTGTCCGTCCGGGGCCCATACAGGGCAACATGGTGCACCCTTACCTGCGCCGCCGGTCAGGGCTTGAGCCGGTGAGTTTTCCGTCCCCCTCCCCCGAACATGGGCCGGCGGACGAACTCCACGCCGTGCTTGGCAAGACCAAAGGCGTGCCGCTGTTCCAGGAGCAGGCCATGCAGCTGGCCATGGTCGCCGCCAGGTTCACCGATGTGGAGGCCAACCAGCTTCGCCGCGCCATGGCGACATTCCGCAATGTCGGCACCATCGGCCGCTTCGAGGACCTGATGGTCGGGCGCATGGTGGCACGCGGTTATGCCCGCGACTTCGCGCAGAACTGCTTCGAGCAGATCAAGGGTTTCGGCTCCTATGGTTTTCCCGAGAGCCACGCGGCCTCCTTCGCCAAGCTGGTCTACATCTCGTCATGGCTGAAATGCCATCATCCCGCGGTGTTCGCCGCCGCCTTGCTGAATTCCCAGCCGATGGGCTTTTACGCACCCGCACAGATCGTGCGCGATGCCCGCGAGCACGGGGTGGAGGTGCGGGCGGCTGACATCAACCATTCCTTCTGGGACAACACACTGGAGCGCGACGATGCCGGCCGGCTCGCGCTGCGCCTCGGCCTGAGGCAGGTGGAAGGCATCCACGAAGCCGAGGCGATGCGCCTGACGGCCATGCGCGCTGACGGCTTTGGAACGGTCGAGGACCTCGCCAGCCGTGCCGGGCTCCATGGCCGCCCAATGCGCGCACTGGCCGATGGCGATACCTTCCGCTCGATCGGGCTCGACCGCCGCGCAGCGCTCTGGCAGGTGCACCGCCTTCCGCAGGATGATCCGCTGCCGCTTTTCGCCGTCTCCGCAGCCCGCGAGCTGGGCGAGGAGACGGATGCCAACCTGCCGCCCATGGGTCTGGGCGAGCATGTCGCGACCGACTACCAGACCATGCGGCTGTCGCTGAAGGCGCACCCGATGGCACTGCTGCGCGCCCATTTCCAGCGCGAGGGCGTCTGCACGGCGGCCCAGACGGCGGCGCGTGCCGATGGCCGCTTCACGAAGATGGCCGGGCTGGTGCTGGTGCGCCAGAGACCCGGCAAGGGCAACGCGCTCTTCATCACGCTGGAGGATGAGACCGGCATCACCAATTGCGTGCTCTGGGCGCGGCAGTTCGAGGCACTGCGCCGCCCCGTGATGGCCGCGCGGCTGATGCTGGTGGAAGGCCGTGTGCAGAAGAGCCCCGAAGGCGTGGTGCATCTCATGGCCAGCCACATCGTCGATCGTTCGGATGCGCTCGACCTGATGTGGGACAGCCAGCGCTCAGGCCTCGCGCTCACCAGATCGCTGCTCTCGCCGGCGGATGAAGGCACCACCATCGGCAGCGAGGGCAACGCCCGCGATCCCCGCCACAGCGTCATCCCGCCGCCGCTGCATCTCGCGCCGCCGCCGCGCAACAGCCACCCGCGTGATGTCCGCATCCTGCCGAAAAGCCGCGACTTTCATTGATGCCGCAGCCTGGCTCCAGCCCATCCGGCGAGCGACCGATTCCAGCCGCTTTCACACAGAAAGCAGGCCAAGAGGCCCGTCCGGGAACTGACAATGTCACAAAGGGAGGTGATGGCGCGCCCGAAAGGATTCGAACCTCTGACCCTCAGATTCGTAGTCTGATGCTCTATCCAGCTGAGCTACGGGCGCGTTCTTCAAAGCAGCTTGGCCGCCGAAGTCGGGTGTGTCTAGCGGCTGATCTTGCGCTTGGCAACCATCTTTCGCCGCTTTCGCGCAACTCTTTGGCCGGCTTGCCGAAAGGCTCAGGCCGCCATCCGCTTGCCGCTGCCCTGATCGAACAGGTGCGTCAGCGCGGCATCGGGCGTAACCCGGATGATCTCGCCGGGCTTGGCCTGGATCCGCTCGCGGAACACGCAGGTGAAGCTCTGCCCGCCGATATGGGCGACGACCTGCGTCTCCGACCCCATCGGCTCCACCACATGCACCCTGGCCTCGATGCCGGCGCCATCCAGCCGGATCGCCTCGGGCCTCAGGCCATAGACGGCCGGCATGCCGCTGGAGGCGGCCGGAGCCCCCGCGATCGGCAGCATGAAGCCGCCATCGGCGTGGAAGCCCGAGCCCTCGATGCGGCCCTTGACGAGATTCATCGAAGGGCTGCCGATGAAACCGGCGACGAACAGGTTGGCCGGGCGGTCATACAGTTCGAGCGGTGCCCCGATCTGCTCGACGATGCCGTCATGCATCACCACGATCTTGTCGGCCATGGTCATGGCCTCGATCTGGTCATGCGTGACATAGACGGTCGTGGTCTTGAGCCGCTGGTGCAATTCCTTGATTTCGGTGCGCATCTGAACGCGCAGCTTGGCGTCGAGGTTCGAGAGCGGCTCGTCAAACAGGAACACCTGCGGATCGCGCACGATGGCGCGGCCCATGGCGACGCGCTGGCGCTGGCCGCCGGAGAGTTGCCGCGGATAGCGTTCCAGCAGCGGCATCAGCGACAGGATGCGGGCGGCATTGTCGACGCGGGCCTTGATCTCGTCCTTCGGCGCGCCGCGCAGCTTCATCGAGAAGGCCATGTTGTCGGCCACTGTCATATGCGGATATAGCGCGTAATTCTGGAACACCATGGCGATGTCCCGCTCTTTCGGCGGCACGTTATTGACCACGCGGTCGCCGATCAGGATATCCCCGCCCGTGATGTTCTCGAGCCCCGCAATCATGCGCAGCAGGGTGGACTTGCCGCAGCCCGACGGGCCGACAAGGATCACGAATTCCCCGTCCTGGATCTCGATGTTGACGCCGTGAATGACCGGCGTTGCGCCATACGATTTCTTGACGTCGCGGATCGTGACCGATGCCATGGCTGTTCCCTGTCCTGATCGCGCAGCCGGCATGACCTGCGCGCCGGGAGAGTGGACTGGAAGCCACGCAAAACGCAACCGGAATTGCAGGGCTGGCATCCACCGCCGGCCACGCCGCTTGCCGCAAGGTCCCTTCGCGACATAGGCTCGGAGCACCCCGCCGGACAAGCCGGCAAAACAGGCTGGCCATGCGTGCCGGATCGCCACGCCGCCATGGAGGGAAACATGCTGCTCAAGGGCAAGATCTGCGTCATCACCGGGGCGGGCAGCGCGCGGGGCCTCGGCCGGGCCACGGCCATGCTGTTTGCCGCCCATGGCGCGCGCGTCGTGGTGCTGGACATCGATCTGGCCGCCGCGCGTGACACGGTGGCGGCGCTCAAGGGCCGCGGCCACATGGCGCTCCGCTGCGATGTCACCCGCAGGGCAGACGGTGAAAAAGCCATCGCGCGCGTGCTGGCCCGCCATGGCCGCGTCGACGTGCTGGTCAACAATGCCGGGATCACGGCTCCGGACCGGTTGATGGATGTCACCGACGCACTCTACGACCGCGTCATGGACGTGAACATGCGCGGCTGCTTTCACCTGACTCAGGCCGTGGTGCCGGCCATGCGCGCCGCCGGTTCAGGGTCCATCGTCAACATGTCGTCCGTGGCCGGCCAGCGCGGCGGCGGGGTCTTCGGCGGCACGCCCTATGCGGCGGCCAAGGCGGCAATGCTCGGCTACACCAAGGCCTGCGCCCGCGAACTGGGCATCGACAACATCCGCGTCAATGCGGTCTGCCCTTCGCTGATCGACACCGACATGACGGCGGGAGCGATCTCGCCGCAGCGCCACAGCGAAATCCTGGCGACGGTGCCGATGGCCCGGGTCGGCACGGCGGCGGAAGTGGCCGGCTGTTGCCTGTTCCTGGCATCAAGCCTGTCCGGTTATGTAACCGGCAGCGCCATCGACGTGAATGGTGGCAGCCACATGCACTGAGGCTTTCGTCCGCGCGACGAGGCAAGCCCAGAGTGCGAAGCAAATCCAGGCGACCCGCGGCCAATTCGGTCGGTTGGCAAGATTCCGCTGCCTTCCGGCCGGACCTGCACACTTTTCTGCGCCGATCGGTCGTGGTCCTGACACAGGCCCGTGGCTGATCGCCGCAAGGACCGCTTAAGGTTAACCATTCGCTAAACTTCGGGTTGCACCGGATCAGCACGCACAGCAATATCAGGCCCATGGCGGATGGAGCGCCCTGCCGCTTCTATGAAAGTTATCGGGATGAATGCCCTTTTCGACCAGCTTTCGGTGGCCGAGGCCGGTCTCGCGACAGAGAGTGACACGCCGCTGGCGTCGTCGGCCTATCTCGACTTCATCGCGACGCGCTATGACCAGATGGACGTCGCCATCGAGGGCAAGCTGAAGACGGCCTGGGTGCACTTTAACTCCGACACCTCGCCCAGTTTCTCGCGGCCGCTTCTGCATGATCTGCTGCGGTTCGAGAAGGTGCTGGCAGGCCTGCTTGACAACTGCAGCCGCGCCGATGCTCCCGTCAAGTTCGTGGTCAGCGCCTCGCGCATGCCGGGCATTTACAATCTTGGCGGCGATCTGGCCCTGTTCGCCGACTGCATTCGCAGACAGGATCGGCAGGCCCTCAGCACCTATGCCCGCGAGTGCTGCGAGATGGTCTATCACGGCTACACGGCCTTCAAGCTTCCGGTCGTGCTGGTTGGCCTGATCCAGGGCGATGCGCTGGGTGGCGGCTTCGAATGCGCCTTGTCCTGCGGCGTGCTGGTGGCCGAGCGCAAGGCGCGCTTCGGTCTGCCCGAAATCCTGTTCCACATGTTCCCCGGCATGGGCGCCTACAGCCTGCTGTCGCGCCGGATCGGGCAGATCGAGGCCGAGCGGATGATCCTCAGCGGCAAGATCTACACGGCCGAGGAGATGTTCGACATGGGCCTGGTCGATGTGCTGGCCGAGGATGGCGAGGGCGAGAAAGCGGTACAGGATTACATCGCCCGCAATCTGAAGCGCCACAGCACCCTTCAGGCCCTGCACGATGTGCGCCGCCGGGTGGGTGGCCTTGACCTCCAGGAATTGCTCGATGTCACCGAGCGCTGGGTCGACGAGGCCATGAACATGGACGAAAGCAGCCTCAAGCGCATGGAGCGCCTGCGCAGCGCCCAGGCCAGGCGCTTGGCCGGCAAAAAGGCGGCCTGACTGCCCGTCGAGACCGGTCAGGCCGGACGCTTCAGCGCCGCAACCTCATCCGCTGCCATCGCCGCAATGCGCGTACCCATGGCGACCTGCGTGGTCTCAAGGATTTCCATCAGCAGAGCCAGTCGCGCGTCGCCCTGCTCGACAATCTCCTCGGTGGTGGCATTGCGCCAGTCGAGGCAGACGGCGAACATCCGGCGCGCGCCCACATTGGCCGCCGCACTGCGCAAGGAATGGGCGATATCACGGAAGCCGGCTGCGTCAATTTCCTGCACAGCATGCCGCAAGGCATCGATCTGCCCGAGCGCATCGCTGGTGAACTGCGCGACCAGATCAGCCACGAAACCGGCCCCGCCAAGCTGGCACAGATTGCCGAGCGTGGCCTCGTCGACGAGCACGACCTCCTTTGGATCAAGGGCCGGAATGATGGCCGCCGTGACATCTTCTCCGCCGGCAGCGGCGCCGGACGCGCCGGATGCGGGGGCCGTCTGGGCGATTGTGGCAGGGTCGCGCCCGGCAGCTTTGGCGAGGGCATCGCGCAACTCCGCCTGTTCGATAGGCTTGTGAAGGCACCCGTCCATCCCGGCTTCCTCGCATGCCGCGCGGGTGTCGGGCGTGACATCGGCTGTCAGGGCGTAGATCGGGATGCGCGGCCGCCCCAGCGAGGCAAAGCGGTGCAGCTTGGTGGCATCAAGCCCGTTCATGACGGGCATGTTGATATCCATCAGCACGAGGTCGAAGTCGCCCTTGGTCAAGGCCTCGACGGCCTGTTCGCCGTTGTCAACGATGGTGACGATGTGACCGTCGCGGCCCAGAAGCTTGCCGATGACCTTCTGGTTGGTGACGTTGTCCTCCGCCACCAGGATGCGGATCGGGCGCACGGTCACGCCGGGATCGACGGCCGGTGCTGTCGATTTGAACGGCTTGCCCAGGGCGGCAAGCCGCTGCAATTCGGATTCGGACAGCGGATGGCTCAAGGCCATGGCGAGTGGCAGGTGCGGCATCAACGGCAGGCCCGGCAACCCGGCCGACAACACGCCCGTGATGGCGTGGGCAAGGGTGCTTGAACCCCAGGAGTCGATCGTTTCGCGCTCGCGCGCACCCAGCGTATCCACATCGATGATCAGGGTCGGCCGGGCAGCCTCGTGATCCCAATGGGTGAGCGCATCGCGCAATGCAGGCAATGTGCCGACGCGGGTGGTATCGACGCCATGGAACCGCAATTGCGGCTCCAGCGAGAGGTTGCGTGTCAGCACGATGGCGGGCCAACTCGTGCCGGGCTCCGGCAGCGCCTGCGCAAGCGCCACGAGGTCGAAGGTGAAACTGAAGGTGCTGCCCTCGCCCGGCTGGCTGCTGACCGAAATTGTGCCACCATTGCGCTCGACCAGTGCCCTGACAATGGACAGCCCGAGGCCGGTCCCGCCGAACCGGTCGATGATCGAGGCGTCGGCCTGGACGAAACTCTCGAAGATCCGGTCCTGCGCGTCAGGCGCAATGCCGATGCCGGTGTCGCGTACGGAAACCCTGAGCCGGCCCGGCACCTCACCGGCTTCGTCGAGATCGACATGCACGAACACCCCGCCCTTCGACGTGAACTTGATGGCATTGCCCACCAGGTTCATCAGCACTTCCTCGAATTCCTGCTCGGAGCCCTGAACGCGGTTCGGCACGCGTGGGCCGATCCAGATGCCAAGGGAGATGTTCTTGGCGCGGGCTTGCACCACAAGCACGCGGCGCAGTTGTGCCAGAAGGTCGAACAGGGCGAAGTCGTTGCGGGCATGGACACTGCGGCCGGCCTCGATCCGTGACAGATCGAGAATGTTGTTGATCAGCTTCAGCAGCGAACGCCCCGAGGCTGCAATGGTCTGCACCATCTCGCGCGGCTCGCGCTGGGTCTGGGTTGCGGCGAGCAGGTCGCTGAGCGTGATGATGGCATTGAGCGGTGTGCGCAGTTCGTGGCTGACACTGGCCAGGAACATGCTCTTGGCGCGGTTTGCATCTTCCGCCTGCCGCTTGGCCTCCGAAAGCTTGCGGATCAGCGCCGCCACGTAGGCCGGCAGCAGGACCAAACCGATCATGAGCCCGATCGACAGGTCAATGTCACGGAGCCAGATATTTGTGTGGGCGATCACCCAGGCAAAGCCGATCACCGCCGCCAGAGCCGAAGCCGCCAGATAGCGCACGCCGAAGCGGAAGCCATTGCCAAAGATGATCCACAGATAGATCGGATAGCCCAGCGCGAAGGCGGAATCGCCCAGATGCATGCCCATCGACAGCACAGACATGTCGAGCACCAGCGCCACCCCGCGCCGGCCATGCGACACACCGGGCCGTACCAGGATATCGACCATCAGGAGCGCCGAGGCGAGCCAGTACAGCGAGCACAGCACCAGCCCGTGCCGCAGAGCGCTCGATGCCCCGTCGGAGCCATACTGCGCGGCGATGGCCAGATAGCACATCGCCACCAGCACGATGGCGAGCCGGTTGAACATCATCTCGTGTTCGGAATCGGGCCGGCTGTTCAGCCTCCGTCGCAGCCAAACCACGTAGGCCTTCAGCCCGTGAGGGCGTCGCGCCATATCGTGATCGGCGATGCTCACGCGGTCCTGACCTTCGCATGGCGCGACAGGCCAAAAGCGACGAAATCATCGAACGACATCGGCTTGGCAAACAGATAGCCTTGGAACTCGTCACAGCCTTCGGCTGCCAGGAAGGCCCGCTGTTCCTCGGTCTCGACCCCTTCGGCGAGGATCGACAGATCGAGGCTATGGCCGAGTGACATGATCGTCCGGACAATCGCCACATCGTTGGGATCGCGCGGCAGGTTGCGGATGAACGACTGGTCGATCTTCAGGCGGTCGACGGGGAAGCGCTTGACGTAGCGCAGCGAGGAGTAGCCCGTCCCGAAATCGTCGATGGAAATTTCGCAGCCCAGCATCCTCAGCTGCGCCAGTTCGGCAATCAGGGTCTCGCTGTCCTCGAGCACGGAGCTTTCCGTCAGTTCGAGATCGAGCAGGTGTGGATCGAGCCCACTGTCGCCAAGGGCGCGCGTCACCAGAAGCGGCACGTTCTGGCGGATGAACTGCAAGGGTGAAAGGTTCACGCCGACGCGGATGCCGCCCAGCCCCATCTGGTTCCAGCGACGCCCTGCCCTGCAGGCTTCCATCACCACCCATTCGTTGATGGCGACGATGAAGCCGGTGGCCTCGGCACGCGGCAGGAAGGCGCCCGGCGTCTGCAAGCCTTGGCCCGGCTTGTTCCAGCGGATCAGGGCCTCCCCGCCCACCATCTCGCCGGTCGCAGCGTTGATCTGGGGCTGGAAGTGCAGCAAGAACTCGCCCCGCTCCAGTGCGGTCCTGAGTTCGCCGTCCAGAGTGGCATTGTGCAGGGCCGTGTTCTGCATGTCGGAGGCGTAGAGCGAGGCGCGATTACCGCCATCGGCCTTGGCCCGATACATCGCCGTGTCGGCATTCTTGAGCAGCACCCCTCCGTCAGCACCGTCGGACGGATGCATCGTGATGCCGACGCTGCCGCTGGATGCCACGATGCCGGTGTGGCAGGCATGCGGCTGGGCGATCACCTTCAGCATCGTGTTCGCGAACTGCTGCGCATCAGCGGGTCCCGAGATGTTGGTCTGCAACACCGCGAACTCGTCGCCGCCGATGCGCGCCACAGTGTCCTGCCGGCGCGCCAGGTCCTGGAGGCGCTGGCCGATCGTGGCGATGAAGCGATCCCCGACGCCATGCCCATGAAGGTCATTGATCGATTTGAAGTCGTCGAGATCGATCAGGTGCAGGGCAAACATCCGGTCGCCGCGCCGTGAGCGCGCAATCTCGCGGTTGATGCGCTGGTGCAGCAAGGCGCGGTTCGGCAAGCCGGTCAGGGCATCGTGATGGGCCATGTGATGCAGATAGTTCTCCGCATCCTTGCGCTCGGTGATGTCGATCGACGTGGTCAGGATCCCGCTGACCACGCCACCCGGGTCCAGCAGCGGCGTCTTGGACGACAGGAAAACCCGTGTCTTGCCGGAAGCATCGACGATGTCCTCCTCATAGGAGGGCACGGCACGGCCGGTTTCCGACACCATCCGGTCGAGCGCATTGCTGCGTGCGCCCTGCTCATCGCCAAGACACTTCGACACGGTCTGGCCCACGACCTCGGTCGCGCTCTTGCCGAGGATGCGCGCCTGGAAGGCGTTGACGAACTGGATCATCCCATCCGGATCGGCACAGCGCACCACTGCCGGAATGCTGTCGATGACCTGCGCCAGCCGTTCGCGCGAATCGCGCATGGCCAGTTCGCGGGTGCGCTCGCTTTCGTCGAGCTCAGCCTTGAGATGGTCGGCGCGCTGGGCCAGCAGCAATTGCTGGCGGCGAAGGCGCAACAGGTTGCGGGCGCGTGTGATGAACTCCTGATGGTCGACGGGACTTTGCAGGAAGTCGGTTGCGCCGCACTCCAGCGCCCTGAGCCGGAAACTGCGCTCTTCATAGACCGTCAGCACGACCACCGGAGTATCGGCCGCGCCGGGCAAGTCACGGAATTGGCGCACGAATTCGGCGCCATCCATGTGCGGCATCTTGAAGTCGGTGATCACCAGATCGACGGCGCGATCCTTGAGGCCTGCCAGGGCCTGGAGCGGGTCCGCATAGGTCTCGACAGTGACGTCATCGGCAATAGACCCCGCCAGCCGGGCAAAGATCTGCCGGTTCGTCAACTGGTCATCGAGGATTGCGACGAGTGGCATCTTTTTCGATCGATGGTGGCGCAGAAAATCACTGGCTGTGAATCAAATCGGGTGGAGTCTCAAATTCCAGCAGTATCAGTGTGCCTGCCCATGGTTAATGAACCGTGAGAGAGCCCTTGCCCGCTGGACCGGGGGCCCTCACGGGATACCGCCACGAGCAACACCACTCTCCGCTTGAACCAAACTGTTTTAAGCTTAAAATATCGTGCATCGAGGGCGGCAAGGCGACCGTGGGCAGCGCGGTGTTCCAGCCAGGCCCGCGTGAAGGCCACGACCAGCGGCCACGGACAAGCCCGGGAGCATGCCATGAAGATTGCCGTGATCGGTGGGGGCCCGGCGGGTCTTTACTTCGCCATCCTGCTCAAGAAATCCCGGCCCGACATCGCCATCACCATCCACGAACGCAACAAGCCCGATGACCTGTTCGGCTTCGGCGTGGTCTTTTCCGACCAGACCCTCGACACCTTCAAGACCCATGACCTTGAAAGCTACGAGGCCATCAGGCGGTCCTTCGCCTATTGGGACGACATCGAAATCCATTTCAAGGACACGGTGCATCGCATCGGCGGCAACGGCTTTTGTGGCTGCTCCCGGCGCACGCTGCTGATGCTGCTGCAGGATCGGGCGCGGAGCCTCGGCGTCGCGATGCAGTTCGGCTCGGAGATCGCCGACGAGGCCGCCATCGACGCCGACATGATCGTCATCGCCGATGGCCTCAACTCCGCCCTGCGCGAGAAGCACCGCACCCATTTCGGCACGCGCGTCGATCTTCGGCCCAACAAGTTCTCCTGGATGGGCTCGACCCGGCCCTTCGATGCCTTCAACTACTTCTTCCGCCAGACCGAACACGGCGTCTTCATCGCCCATTGCTACCAGTATGAGGCCAATGCCTCGACCTGGGTGCTGGAGACCACGCCCGAGACCTGGACCAGCGCCGGTCTGGACCGCATGACCGAGCATGAAAGCGCCCGCTTCATGGAAGGCGTGTTCGCAAAGGAATTGCAGGGCCATTCCTTGCAGACCAACCGCTCGATCTGGCGCAACTTCCCGATGATCCGAAACGAGCGCTGGGTGAAGGACAACATGGTCCTGCTCGGAGATGCCAAGGCCACAGCCCACTTCTCGATCGGCTCCGGTACCAAGCTGGCGATGGAAGATGCGATCGCGCTCTACAAGTCCGTGCTGGCCTGCGATGGCGTGGATGCGGCCCTCGCCCACTACGAGACCACCCGCCGGCAGGAGGTCGAGCGCACCCAGCACGCCGCGGACACCTCGCTGGTCTGGTTCGAGGACGTCCAGCGCTTCTGGAACATGGACCCGGTCCAGTTCGCCTTCGGCCTGATGACCCGCTCCAAGGCGATCACCTATGACAACCTGAACCTGCGCGCCCCGGATTTTGTGGCGGCGGTGGATGACATGATGGCGCGCGATGTGGCGGCCAAGGGCATCACGGCGACACCGGCCAAGGCCGTAGCCCCGATGTTCCAGCCCTGGCGCCTGCGCGACATGGAACTGGCCAACCGCGTGGTGGTGTCACCCATGTGCATGTATTCCGCCAGGGATGGCCTGCCCGGGGATTTCCATCTCGTGCATTACGGCGCGCGGGCCATGGGCGGAGCCGGGCTGATCGTCACCGAGATGACCTGTCCATCTGCCGAGTCCCGCATCACACCAGGCTGCACCGGGCTGTGGAACGATGCGCAGCAGGCCGCCTGGACCCGCATCGTCGACTTCGTCCATGCCAACAGCGAGACGAAGATCTGCCTCCAGCTTGGCCATGCCGGGCGCAAGGGTGCCAGCAAGCTGATGTGGGACGGCATGGACAGGCCTTTGCCGGAGGGTGGCTGGGGCCTGATCGCTCCCTCGCCCCTGCCCTACTATCCCGAAAGCCAGGTGCCCCGCGCCATGACGGAAGCAGACATGGCCGAGGTCACAGCCACGTTCGTGGCAGCGGCCCGGCGCGCCGAGGCCTCAGGCTTCGACATGCTGGAACTGCACTGCGCCCATGGCTACTTGCTGGCCTCGTTCATCTCGCCGATCACCAACCAGCGTACCGACGAGTTCGGCGGCTCGCTCGACAACCGGCTGCGCTTTCCGCTGGCGGTGTTCGAGGCGATCCGGGCTGTCTGGCCGGCCAGCAAGCCGATGTCGGTGCGCATATCTGCGAGCGACTGGATCGCAGGCGGGCTTGATGCCGATGATGCGGTCGAGGTTTCGCGCGCCTTTGCCCGAGCCGGGGCCGACCTCATCGATGTGTCCAGCGGCCAGACCGCGCCCCAGTCGAAACCCCATTATGGCCGGATGTTCCAGACACCGTTCTCGGACCAGATCCGCAACGAAGCCTGCATCGCCACCATGGCCGTCGGCTCGATCACCGGTGCCGACCAGATCAACACGATCATTGCCGCCGGCCGCGCCGATCTCGTCGCGCTCGGCCGGCCCCACCTCGCAGATCCGGCCTTCACGCTCCGCGCCGCCGCCTGGTATGGCGACAAGGACCATCATTCCGCCAAACAATATGCTCCCGGCCGCGACGCGCTCTACCGCCAGCTTGAGAAGGAACGCGCGGATTTGACGGAGCTGAGATTGAAGGCACGGCCGAATAGCCACGCTCCGGAGGATGGGATGGAGCGGTTGGCGGCGGAGTAATCCCGTCATTGCTTCGCTCCGCTCGCAATGACGCAGGATTTCACCCTGCCTTGAGCCAGGCTTTTGGATCAACCACCCTGCCCCCGCCGCCCAGCGCCTTCACCAGCCCTTCCATGCTGGCGAGGTTGTGGATGGTGCGGAATTCATCGACATGCGGCAGCAGCGTGCGGATACCACCGGCGCGGGCCTCGAACGCATCGAAGCGCAGCAGTGGGTTGAGCCAGACCAGCTTGCGGCATGACCGGTGCAGCCGGTCGGCCTCGAAGCCGAGTTGTTCGAGCCCCTGACGCTCCAGCCCGTCGGTGAACAGCAGCACCACTGCCCCGCCCGGCAGCACCCGGCGCGACCAGATGCGGTTGAAATCATGCAGCGCAGCGCCGATGCGCGTGCCGCCCTCCCAATCCGGCGCGGCCTTGCCACACAGCGCCAGCGCCTCGTCCGGATCCTTGGTGCGCAGCAGGCGCGAGATGTTGGTCAGCCGCGTGCCGAAGGTAAAGGCGTGCACCCGCCGGCGCTGGTCGGTGATGGCATGCAGGAAGTGAAGCAGGATGCGGCTGTATTCCGCCATCGAGCCGGAGATGTCGACCAGCGCCACCACCGGTGGATGGCGCGTGGCGTGCTCGCGGAAGGCCAGTTCGATCGAGGCCCCGCCCGCGCGCATCGAGCGGCGCAAGGTCTGCCTGAGATCAATGACATCACCGCCCTTTGCCGGCCTGAACCGCCGCGTGGCAACCTCGTCATCCGGCAGCCTGAGCCGCGCGATCAGCGCCTGCGCCCGGCTCACCTCGTCGGCGCTCATCTGGGCAAAATCCCGCCCTTTCAGCGTCTCGGTGTCCGAAATGGTGAGGCGGCCGGTGAATTCGTTGAGTTCGCGCAGCACATCGTCCTCGCGCGGGCGCGGCGGCGCGAAGGCCTCCTGCACCCTGAGCGCGCCGGCTTCGGGCTTGCCCTCCGGTTTCGGCGGAGCCAGCGCTTCTGGCGAGAGCATGGCCATCATCTTCTCGATCAGCGCCCGCCTGCGCCAGAACAGCGCGAAGGCCTGATCAAACAGGACCATGTCCTCGCGGCGCTTCACGAACACCGCGTGCAAGGTCCAGTAAACATCGCTGCGGCTGCCGAGCCCGCCCGCCGCCAACGCACCCACCGCATCCAGCACAGCGCCGGGGCCGACCTTGAACCCCGCGCCACGCAGCGCCCGGGCGAAGAATGCTACGTTGTCGGCGATGAGGCCGCTCACCCCGCTGAGCCCTTCACCTCATCCAGCAGCTTCTTCACCGCGCTGCCCTGCATTTTCAGGATGTCATCCTGATACTTCAGCAGTGCGCCGATCGTGTCGGAGACCAGCGCCGGATCGAGCGCGACCGCGTCGAGTTCCACAAGCGCGCTGGCCCAGTCCAGCGTCTCGGCCACGCCCGGGGCCTTGAACAGGTCCTGCTTGCGGATGGCCTGGACGAAAGCGACGATCTGCTTGGAGAGCTTGGCGGGCGCGGCGGGGGCCTTGGCCCTGAGGATCGCCAGTTCGCGCGCGGCGTCCGGATAATCAACCCAGTGATACAGGCAGCGGCGCTTCAGCGCGTCATGGATCTCACGCGTGCGGTTAGAGGTGACGATCACGATCGGCGGCTCGGCGGCCCTGATCGTGCCAAGCTCCGGAATGGTGACCTGCGCATCCGAGAGCATTTCGAGCAGGAAGGCTTCGAAAGCCTCGTCGGTGCGGTCAAGCTCGTCGATCAGCAGGATCGGCGGGCCGGCCGTGTCCGGCTCCAGAGCCTGAAGCAGCGGCCGGCGGATCAGGTAGCGTTCGGAAAACAGCTCGCTTTCGAGCCGCCCGCGATCCACCACACCGCCCGCTTCCGCGAGGCGGATCGCCATCATCTGCTGAGCATAGTTCCACTCGTAGACGGCGGACGAGACATCCAGCCCCTCGTAGCATTGCAGCCGGATCAGCTTGCGGCCCAGCGTGGCGGCCAGAACCTTGGCGATCTCGGTCTTGCCGACGCCGGCCTCGCCCTCCAGCAGGAGCGGACGGCCCATGCGCAGCGCAAGGAACAGCACCGTGGCCAGCGAACGGTCGGCGACATAACCACCCGAGGCAAGCAGCGCCGCCGTGGCATCGATGGAGGTTGGGATCGGTGTCATCAAACCGGACAGGAAAGAGGGCTGGAAGCAGATCAGTTATGGCTCAAAGACAATGCCCCGTCACCACGTTGACACGCATGGCCGACAGGATATAGAGATGCCCAATCGGAACAAAACAGAAACGGATGACTCCCATGAGCAGCCCACTTTCCACCGCCGATGTCGCCTCTGCCTTCACCGCCCTGCTCAAGGCCGGCGATCACCAGGGCGCCGCCATGCAATTCAATGCACCGGACATCGTCAGCATCGAGGCCATGGATGGCCCGATGTCGCGCTGCGAGGGCGCCGAGGCCGTGCAGGCCAAGGGCGCATGGTGGTATGCCAACCACACCATTCATGCCGTCAACACGGAAGGACCATTCGTTAACGGGAGCCGCTTCGCCGTGATCTTCGACATGGATTTCACCGTGAACGCCACGGGCGTGCGCACGGCAAACTCCCGCGAGGTGGCGCTCTACACCGTGAAGGACGGCAAGATCGTCGAAGAGATGTTCATGTACTGAGCCGTTTCCAAACCCGCCATGTCATCCCGGCCTAGAGCCTGGATGACATGGTGAGCAGACTGGCAGCTTACTTGCCGACGGCGGCATCGACCGCCCGGCGCGCCATGACGCCGATCAGATGGGCGCGATACTCGGCATCGGCATGGATGTCTGTGTTGAGGCCGGCAGCCTTCGCCGCCATGCCTTCCAACGACTTCGACGAAAAGCGCTTGGACAAGGCTGCTTCCGCCTCGGGCCAGCGGAACACGCCCGATGCGCCGGCACCGGTGACGGCAACCCGCACCTCCGAGCCGCGCTTGGCGACACAGACCCCGACCAGCGCATAGCGCGAGGCAGGATTGGGAAACTTGGCATAGGCCGCCTTGCCAGGGATCGGGAAGGCAACGCGCGTGACGATCTCGCCCTCGTCGAGCGCAGTATCGAACATGCCCTGGAAGAACGCATCCGCAGCAATCTTGCGCTTGTTGGTGATGATGGTTGCGCCCATGGCCAGGCAGGCTGCCGGATAGTCCGCCGCCGGATCGTTGTTGGCGATCGAGCCGCCGATCGTTCCCCGGTTGCGCACGTGCGGGTCGCCAATGTTTCCGGCCAGTGCCGCGAGGCCGGGAATGGCCTCCTGCACCAGAGGGCTGCCGGCCACATCTGCATGTGTGGTCATGGCGCCGATCACGATGGTGCGGCCCTTGCGCTCGATGCCCTTCATCTCGGCGACACTGCCAAGATCAACGAGATTGCCCGGCGAGGCCAGGCGCTGCTTCATGGTCGGCAGCAGGGTCTGGCCGCCGGCCAGCACCTTGGCGTCCTCCTTGCGGGCAACAAGGCCGGCCGCCTGCCGAACCGTATCGGGGCGATGATAGGTGAATGCGTACATGATGTGTCCTCCGCTCTGTTCCCTCTGCCCGACGGAAGAGGGTTAGGGAGAGGGGCCATGCGGCCAATGCCGCCGCCCCTCGGGATGAAGTCGAAACCGGGCAGAGTGGGCAAACCCCTTCTGTCCGGCCCTCTCCCGCAGGGGGAGAGGGCGCAAATGCGCGGCTTACTCGGCAGCCATCTTCTTCAGGGCCTTCTGTGCGGCCCGCCAGACCACTTTCGGCGTGGCCGGCATGGCCACATCCTCGTGCCCGACCGCATCGGTGATGGCATTGATCAGCGCAGGCGGAGCGGCAATCGCGCCCGCCTCCCCGCAGCCCTTGATGCCGAGCGGGTTGGATGGGCAGGCCGTCACCGTCATCCCGACCGTGAAGGATGGCAGGTCGTCGGCGCGCGGCATGCAGTAGTCCATGTAGCTTGCCGTCACCAACTGGCCTTCCTTGTCGTAGACCACGCCTTCCAGCATGGCCTGGCCGATGCCCTGGGCGATGCCGCCATGGACCTGCCCCTCGACGATCATCGGATTGATGACAACGCCGAAATCATCCACCGCCGTCCAGTTGACCACCCTGGTGACGCCGGTGTCGGGATCGACCTCGACCTCGGCGATGTGCACGCCCGCCGGGAACGTGAAGTTGGTCGGATCGTAGAACGCACCCTCCTTCAGGCCCGGCTCCAGATCCTGCCCGTTGAACTTGTGGGCGATGTACGCCTGAAGCGCGCAGGCGCCGAAATCGAGTGTCTTGTCCGTGCCCTTCACCGAGAACTTGCCATCCTTGAAGTCGATGTCCTTTTCGGAGGCTTCGAGCACATAGGCCGCGACCTTCTTACCCTTGGCGATGACCTTGTCGAGCGCCTTGGAAATCGCCGACATGCCGACCGCACCGGAGCGCGAGCCGTAGGTGCCCATGCCCATCTGCACCTTGTCGGTGTCGCCATGGATGATCGAGACGCTCTCCAGCGGCACGCCCAGACGCTCGCAGACCAGTTGGGCGAAAGTGGTTTCGTGGCCCTGCCCATGGCTGTGCGAGCCTGTCAGGATCTCCACGGTGCCGATCGGATTGACCCTGACTTCCGCCGATTCCCACAGGCCGACACCGGCGCCAAGCGAGCCTACCGCCGCCGACGGCGCAATGCCGCAGGCCTCGATGTAGGACGAGAAGCCGATGCCGCGCAGCTTGCCACGCTTTTCGGCCTCCTTGCGGCGCTTGCCGAAGCCCTTGTAGTCAGCCGCTTCCAGCGCCTTCTTCATCGAGGCGTTATAGTTGCCGGCGTCATACATCATGATCACAGGCGTCTGGTGCGGGAACTTGGTGATGTAGTTCATCTGGCGGAACTTGGCCGGATCGATGCCAAGTTGCCGGGCTGCGACCTCGACCAGCCGTTCGACCACGAACGTGGCCTCCGGCCGCCCAGCCCCGCGATAGGCATCGACGGGCGCTGTCGTGGTGTAGACGGCATCCACCTCGGCATAGATCGCCGGGATGTTGTACTGGCCCGACAGCAGCGGTGCGTAGAGATAGGTCGGGACCGACGACGAGAAGGTCGACAGGTAGGCGCCGAGATTGGCGATGGTGTGAACGCGCAAGCCGGTGATCTTGCCGTTCTCGTCGATTGCCATCTGCGCTTCGGTCACATGGTCGCGGCCATGCGCATCGCTGAGGAATGCCTCGGTGCGATCGGAGTTCCACTTCACCGGGCGGCCGACCTTCTTGGAGGCCCAGACGCAAACCGTCTCCTCGGCGTAGATGAAGATCTTGGAGCCGAAGCCTCCGCCGACATCCGGGGCCACCACGCGCAGCTTGTTCTCCGGCGCGATGCCGATGAAGGCCGACAGAACCAGTCGCGCAACGTGCGGGTTCTGGCTGGTCGTGTAGAGCGTGTAGTGATCCTCGGCCTTGTCGTAGAGCCCGATCGCGGCGCGTGGCTCCATCGGATTGGGCGCAAGGCGATTGTTGACGATGTTCATCTTGACGACATGCTTGGCCGCCTTGAAGGCCTTTTCGGTGTCGTCCTTGTTGCCCAGATGCCAGTTGTAGACCGAATTGTTCGGCGCCACGTCATGGACCACGGTCTTGGACTTCATGGCCGTCGCGGTGTCGACCACCGCCGGCAGCACGCCGTAATCGACCACCACGGCTTCCGACGCGTCGCGCGCCTGCGCCAGCGTGTCGGCGATGATCACCGCCACATGGTCGCCGACATAGCGCACCTTGCCCTGCGCCAGCGCCGGGTGCCCGCCGGCCCGCATCGGCGAGCCATCCTTGTTATGGATCATCCAGCCGCAGATCAGCCCGCCAATCTTGTCGGCGGCGAGATCATCGCCCGTCAGGACGGCCAGGACGCCCGGCATCGCCAGCGCCTTGGAGGCATCGATCTTCTTGATCGTCGCATGGGCGTGCGGCGAGCGCAGGAAGTAGGCATGGGCCTGCCCCGGCCTGTTGATGTCGTCGGTGTAACGGCCGGAGCCGGTGATGAAACGGTGGTCTTCCTTGCGGCGGACGGAGGCGCCGATTCCCGTAGCGGACATGGTGATCTCTCCCGAATGCTGTGATGGTCAGTCGGCAATCGGCAGCGGGCAGTCGGAAGGCAATCGCAGCGGTCGGATGGTGATGGGCGCGGCGCGTGAGCCGGCCTTTCCCCGCCGATTGCCGACTGCCGGCTGCCTTTACTCGGCGGCGTGCTTCATCGGCTTGGCCGATCCGGCCATGGCCTTCGCTCCGGCGTCAACGGCACGGACGATGTTGTGATAGCCGGTGCAACGGCAGATGTTGCCCTCAAGCTCCTCGCGGATCGTGTGCTCGTCGAGGTCATTGCCCTTGCGGTTGACGATGTCGATCGCCGACATGATCATTCCCGGCGTGCAGAAGCCGCATTGCAGGCCGTGATGCTCGCGGAAGGCTTCCTGCATCGGGTGCAAGGTGCCATCGGCAGCTGCAATGCCTTCGATGGTGACGACATTGGCTCCCTGGCATTGCAGGGCGAGCGTCGTGCACGACTTGACGGCCTTGCCGTCGATGTGGACCACGCAGGCACCGCACTGGCTGGTGTCGCAGCCCACATGGGTGCCGGTCAGCAGCTGGTTCTCGCGGATGAACTGGACCAGAAGGGTCCTGGAATCGATATCTGCAGTGACGGCTTTGCCGTTCACCGTCATCGAGACGGTGGCCATGATGTGCTCTCCTCCTCCAGGCCGCAAACGTCGCACCATAGCGCGCGCGGTCATTTTTCTGCCGGCCGGGACCTGCGCGCCACCGCACTGCCCTGGTCTTTGCAGCCATGCCCCGACGCATTGGCACCGAGACATCCAGCCCTGCACCGCAATGCACTCTGGACTTGTTCAAAATCTAACGTAACCGGCCTGTTTCTCGCGTCAAGCCGGTTGCCAAAATAAAGAACAGGCTGAATCCGGACCATTTTTGACAATTCCGTCATTTTTCATCGTCTGCACAGCACCCGCCTCGCCGGTTTGTCGGCATCAGGCCGGTCACGGCATAGCAGGCACCCGCCCACGGCTGTGTGAATGACGAAGCTGCAAGATCACGGCAAGAACAGGCCTGCCGCCAGCTCAACCTAGTCATGACAAGACACTGCTGCACGATGGCAACAACCCTGTTCTGTGCCAGCAGCACTGGCAGAGCCTGAACGGATTTGCTAACGCCGCTGCACATAGGAGGTCGTCACACATGACATCGCGACTTATTCTGCTTCTGGGCGCTGCACTTGGCCTTGCTGTCCTGCCCGTTTCAGCACAGACAAAGCCGCCCCCGCCCGGAGCAACGGCGCCAGCTGCAACGGCACCATCTGCCAAGCCAACCCTGTCCTTGCCGGCAGCCAGCCCGGCAGCCGCGGCAGCACCCTCCTGGAATGGCTCATGGAGCGGTGCGTTCGGCGCCCGTTCCGACATCGTCGTCACGATCAGCGGCGACAAGGTGGCGGGCGTTGCCTTGCTGGGTCAGCCGCTGACGATCACGACAAGCAACATCACCCCGACCACAGCGAGCATGAGCGGTCCCGATTTCTCGCTGACCCTGACGAAGGTCAGCCCGGCCAGCGCGCAGGGGTCCTACGAGAACAACCGCAAGGAAAAGGCCAGCGCCCTGTTCAGCAAGAACTGAGTCCGCCGGCGCGCGGAGCAATCAGGCAGCGACGGCGAGCGCGAACTTGGCGAAGAATTCGTCTGCATACTTCTTGGCGACAGAATCGATCAGGCGCGAGCCAAGCTGCATGATCTTGCCGCCGACCTGCGCATCGACATCGTAGCGCAGCACGGTGCCGCCGCCTTCCGCGTCCGAGAGCGCGACCTTGGCCCCGCCCTTGGCGAAGCCGGCGATGCCGCCTTCACCCTCCCCGCTGATCGTGTAGCCATTCGGCGGATCGAGCTCGGACAGCGCCACCTTGCCCTTGAAGGTGGCCTTTACCGGACCGAGCTTGATCTTGGCCACGGCAGAAAAATGGGTGTCGTCATCCTTGGTCAGCTCCTCGCAGCCAGGAATGCAGGCTTTCAGGACCTCGGGATCGTTGAGCTTGGCCCAGACCACATCGCGGCTGGCCGGAAGGGTGACTTCACCCTGCATTTTCATCGCCATTGTCGGCATCTCCCCCTGTGCCGGCCTTGTCGGCTCTTGCCGCAGGGCCATGCAGACCGCTATCCAGAACAGAATACGATCCTGAATGGAATGCTATTCAGGACAAACAGCCCGCGCTGACAAGTGGGAACAAAGGTCAATCTCCATGTTGCCATCGCATGCAGCCCGTCTGTTTGACCCGTTGATGGTCGATGAGGCGGTGGCGGCGATCCTCTCCGATGCCGGCTATGTGCAGCGCATGCTGGCCTTCGAGGCGGCGCTGGCGCGAGCCGAAGCGGCCTTGGGCGTCATCCCTGCCGAAGCCGGCCCGGCGGTCAGCCGAGCCGTCGAAACGCTGCATGCCGCCGAACTCGACGAATTGGCCGCGGCCATCGCCACCGGCACCGCGAAGGCCGGCTCGCCGGTGATTCCGCTGGTGGCGTTGCTGACCGCACGCACCGAGGCACAGGGCCAACCCTACGTGCATTGGGGCGCCACCACACAGGATGTGATGGACACGGCGCTGATGCTGCAATGGCGCGACATCGCGGCATTGTTCGAAGCGGGGCTTGCGTCTTTGGCCGATGCGCTGGCCAGACTGGCCCGCCAGCATCGCGACACGCCCATGGTGGCGCGGACCGTGATGCAGCATGCGCTGCCCACCACTTTCGGGCTCAAGGCCGCCGGCTGGCTGACTGCGGTGTTGCGGCACCGGGAGCGGCTCGCACAGATCGCCCCGCGCACGCTCTGCCTTCAGTTTGGCGGCGCCGCCGGCACGCTCGCCTCTCTGGGCGACAAAGGTGGCGTGGTGGCCGACCGGCTTGCCAGCGAACTTGGGCTCGGCCTTGCCGCAACGCCCTGGCACAGCGCGCGCGACCGCATCAGCGAGATCGCGGCTGTCTGTGGCCTGCTGTGCGGCACGCTCGGCAAGATCGGCCGCGACATCGTGCTGATGATGCAGACCGATGTCGAGGAAGCCTTCGAGCCGGCAGCGGCAGGACGCGGCGGCTCGTCGACCATGCCCCACAAGCGCAACCCTGTGCTCGCATCGGTGATGGTCGGCGCGGGCACGGCAGCTCCCGGTCTGGTCAGCACCATCCTGTCGGCGCAGATGCATGAGCATGAGCGCGCTGCCGGCTCCGGCCATGCCGAATGGCGGGCCTTGCCCGAATTGCTGAAGATCACCAGCGGCGCGCTCAAGGCCGCCGCCGCGCTTGCCGAGGGGCTGGATGTCCGGCCAGACCGGATGCGCGCCAATCTTGAGCGGACCCGGGGCCTGATCATGGCCGAGGCCGTGATGATGGCGCTGGGGTCGAGCCTGGGCCGCCTTGAGGCCCACCACCGGGTCGATGCCGCCTGCAAGCGGGCACTCGCAGACGACATGCACCTGCGCGACGCCGTGCTGGCCGACGCCGTCATCATGGCACACCTGTCCCCGCAGCAGGTCGCAGCCCTGTTCGACCCTAAGTCATATCTTGGCTCGGCGGGAGCCTTCGTCGACGCGGCGCTGGCCGCTTATGCAAGCAGCAAGGATGGATCGGCAGCATGACAAGCCTGTCTGATGAGGAACGCCTGATCGTCGCCGGCAGCGACGGCAGCGCCATGGCGATGCGCATCGTCGCCGAAAGCGCCCGTTTGCTTGGCGCCCCGCGCCTGATCCCGGTTGCCTCCGCCCACATCGATGGCGCGCTCTATCACGGCGATGCCGGCACGCTGTTCGCCGAAGAGTTGGTCCGCCTCGGCGCCAGAACAGCCATCCGCGCCACGCTCAACGTCGGCGCGCTCGATCTCATGGGCTGCTCGAAAAGCCGGCTGACGGGTTCCAACCGTGACATGGCCAAGCGGCTGATGCTGGCCTACGAGGCCATGGGGTGCGAGCGCACATGGACCTGCGCGCCGTATCAGGCTGGACACCGCCCTGCACTGGGCACCGATGTGGCCTGGGGCGAGAGCAACGCCGTTGCCTTCTGCAACTCCGTGCTCGGCGCGCGCACCAATCGCTATGGCGACTATCTCGACATTGCCTGCGCCATCACCGGCCGTGCTCCCGATTGCGGCCTGCACCGTCCCGAAAACCGGCGCGCGACGGTCGTGTTCGATGTTGCGGCCATCGACCCGGTCTGGCTCGCCAGCGACTGGGCCTGGCCCGTGCTCGGCACCTTGTTCGGCCGCGAGGTCGGCACCGCCATCGGCGTGGTCAGCGGCGTCGCCGGCCCAGTCTCCGAGGATCGGCTCAAGGCGTTCGGCGCGGCGGCAGCCTCGGCAGGCGGCGTCGGCCTGTTCCACATCATCGGCATCACGCCCGAAGCGCCGGACCTCGCCACGGCAACCGGCGGTGCCGATGCCGGCCCGCTCGCCGGCACCATCACGGTCACACCCGCGATGATCCGTGCCGCGCAGGCAGGTCTCTCCACGGCAGCCGGCGCGACCCGCATCGATGCGGTTGCCATCGGCAGCCCTCACCTGTCGCTTGAAGAACTTGAATCAGTTTCTCAGCTGCTGGCCGGCAGGACTGCGCGCGTACCGATCTATGCCTGCACGGGCAGGCACGTGGTGCGAGAGGCTGATCGAACAGGTCTGCGCAAGGCGCTGGAAAGACTCAATGTCATCATCGTGGCGGACACCTGCGTGGTGGTGACACCGATCCTGCCAGCCATCGACGGCGTGCTGATGACCAACTCCGGCAAATTCGCCCACTATGCGCCCGGCAACACCGGCTACGGCGTGGTCTACGGTTCGATGGCCGATTGTCTGGAAAGCGCCGTCACCGGTCGCCCCATTATGACCGAAAGCGGAGTCATCTGATGCCGGGCGTCGTGCAGGCCTTGCAGGCCGAGATCCTGATACCCGGCCCTGCCGCAAACGGGGATGCCCTGGTTCTGGCGGCTCCGATCAGCTTCTGGGGCGGCATCGATCCCTTCACCGCCGATGTCATCGATGCACGCCACCCTGATCGTGGCCGCAACATCGCCGGCAAGGTGCTGGCCCTGCCCGGCACCATCGGCTCGTCGTCCGCCTCCGCCGTGCTGCTCGAACTGGTGCGCACGGGGTTGGCCCCGGCTGCGATCATCCTGCATGAGCCCGATGCCATCCTGCTGCTTGGCCTGATCGTGGCGCGCGAGATGGGCTGGCAGACCCCGATGGCGCTGAAACTCGAAAAGGCAGCTCAGGCGCGCCTCACAGGCCGCATCGCCATTGATATGCAGGGCCGCATCACACCGGCCTGACCGGCTGGGGCGGCACCCTCAGAACGTGCCGAAGCGCCGGTTGCGATAGATCAGGCCCGGTCCGTCCTGCGAGCCGCCCAAGGCCAGCACTTCGCCGATGACGATCCGGTGAGTCGCCATGGTGCGCACATCCACCAGCCGGCAGTCGAAGCTGTTCAGCGCGGACGCGAGCACGGGCGCGCCGGTGACAGCGATGGTCCAGTTCCCCACGCCGAAGCGCGCCTCGCCCTCAAGGCCCTTGCGACCGGCAAAGGTTTCCGCGACGGCCTGGTCATCGCCGGAGAGCGTGTTGATGCAAAACAGGCCATTGGCCTCGATCTGCGCCAGCGTGTTGCTGTCATGATGGATGCAGACCAGCATCATCGGCGGGGCATCGGACAGGGACGTGACGGCACTGGCCGTCAGCCCGGCCCTGTGCCCGTCGCGCGCCGTCGTGATCACATGCACCGACGCCGTGACCTGGGCCATGGCTTGCCGGAACGCAACGGAGGGAACCGGCGCCGGCGCAAGGCCGCCTTCCGCCGGGAAGTTGGGTCTGGCTGTCATGCAAACTCTGCTGCTCTGGCCATCGGCAGACGATGACCCTTCACACTCTCATGTAGGCCGCCACGGCGAAAAAGCCAGCGCTGTCATCCGCGGACGCATTGGCAGAGCGCGCCGGACTGCCCTATCTGACAGATCAGAACTGGATCATTCAAATGACTTCCCCATGCATGTCCTGATCATTGGTGCCGGCATCACAGGCACGGCCTGCGCTCACGCCCTTCTCGACGAAAGCCACACGGTCACGCTCATCGATCCTGATGGCAGCGCGGCGCGCGAGCGCGGGACGCCCTCTGCCGGCAATGCCGGCTGGATTGCCACAGCCGACATCCTGCCGCTGGCACACCCGAAGATCGTGCTGGAAGCGCCGCGCATGCTGCTCGATCCGCTCGGCCCGCTCTCGATCCGTGCGGGCTATCTGCTGCCGCTGCTGCCCTGGCTGGCGCGTTTCCTCTGGGCCTCGCGCCCTTCGGCGGTGGAGGCCTCGACACGGGCGCTGATCGACCTCCAGACCCGTGCCCTGCCCGCATGGCTGGCCCGGTCCCGCGCGCTCGGCCTCGAAAAGCACATTCACCGCAAAGGTGGCCTTTACATGCTGGACACGCCCGCCAGCGTGGAGAAGGCCCGCGCTGAGGCCCGCCGCCAGCGCGAGGTCGGCATCAACATCGACGTGATCTCGCCCGACGAGGCACGGCAGATGGAGCCCGCCATCCGCGATGTCTTTGCCGGTGCGCTGTTCCATGCTGACTCCGCGCACATCTCAGATCCGCTCTGGCTCACCACCGCGCTGTTCGAAGCGGCCATGGCGCGCGGAGCCACTGCGGTCACTGCCACGGTCAGGGCGCTCGCCGCTGACGGCAAACCCGCGGTGCTGACCGATGGTGGCGCGATCGAGGCCGACGCCATTGTGCTGGCCGCCGGCATCTGGTCGCGCACGCTTGCCGCCGGGCTTGGGGACAAAACCCCGCTCGACACAGAGCGCGGCTACAATGTTAGCTTCAAGGGCGTGACGGGCCTGACCTCGCGTCCCGTCGCCTTCAAGGACCATGGCTTCATCATCAACGCCCTCGATTCCGGCATCCGCATCGGCGGTGCAGTGGAGTTCGGCGGCCTGACGGCCAAGCCCAACCATGCCCGCACCAAGGCGCTCTATGACACCTGCAACCGCTTCATCAGCGGGCTGCCGGCCTACGAGAGCGGCGAGGTCTGGATGGGCTTCAGGCCATCGCTGCCGGACTCGCTGCCCGTGATCGGGCCATCGCGTGCCTCGCCCCGCATCATCTATGCCTTCGGCCACGGGCATCTGGGTATGACGCAATCGCAGGTGACAGCTGCGCTCGTCGCCGACATGATCGCCGGCCGCAAGACCAGCTTCGATGCTGCGCCGTTCAGTGCGCAGCGCTTCTGAAGCGCCGGTAGAGCGATCTTGAATCAAGTTCTGAAGCGCCGGAATCACGATCTCAGCACGGACAGCCAAGACCATGACCACACACACGTTTTTCTGCGTTGACGGCCACACCTGCGGCAACCCGGTCAGGCTTGTGGCCGGCGGCGGCCCGATGCTTCAGGGCGCAACCATGGTCGAGAAGCGCGCCCATTTCCTTGCCGAATTCGACTGGGTGCGCACCGGGCTGATGTTCGAGCCCCGTGGCCACGACATGATGTCCGGCGCGATCCTCTATCCGCCGACACGCCCCGACGCCGACATCGCCTTCCTGTTCATCGAGACCTCGGGGTGCCTGCCCATGTGCGGACATGGCACGATCGGCACGGTGACCATGGGGCTGGAGCGCGGGCTGATCACCCCGCGCGAGGAAGGGGTGGTCAGGATCGACACGCCTGCCGGCCTCGTTACCGCAACTTACGTGCGGAGCGGCCCTTTTGTGGACTCGGTGCGCATCACCAATGTCGCGTCCTACCTGCATGCCAGCGGCCTCACCGCCTATGTCGATGGCCTGGGCGAGATCACGGCGGACGTGGCCTATGGCGGCAATTTCTACGCCATCATCGATGCGCAGGCTGCCTTCTCAGATATCGCCGATGTCAGCCCCTCGGACCTGCTGCGCTGGAGCCCGAAGGTGCGCGAGGCCTTTAGGGCGCGCTACAGCTTCGTCCACCCGGAGAACCCCGCCATCAACGGGCTCAGCCATGTGCAATGGACGGGCAGGCCTCAGCATCCGGAGGCCCACGCCCGCAATGCGGTGTTCTATGGCGACAAGGCCATCGACCGCAGCCCCTGCGGCACCGGCACCTCGGCCCGGATGGCGCAATGGGCCGCGCAGGGCAAGCTCAAGGTGGGCGATAATTTCATCCACGAGAGCATCATCGGCACCCTGTTCCGCGGGCGCGTCGAGGCGGCAGCAAAGGTCGGCTCTTATGACGCCATCATTCCGTCGATTGAGGGCTGGGCCCGGATGACCGGCCTCAACACCATCTTCATCGATGACCGCGATCCGCTGCGGGCCGGCTTCCAGCTCAAGGACTGAAAGCCCGGGACTGGGCGCCCGTTTGCCCCCCGGAACAGCTCCGGCTCAATCCATCTCGGCGAGCAACTGGTCCATGGCGCGGGCCGGTTCGGCACAGCCCGCTTCGCCGACAACCTTGGCCGGAACGCCAGCCACCGTCGAGTTGCGCGGCACCGACGCCAGCACCACCGAGCCGGCAGCCACGCGCGCGCACTCACCGACCTCGATGTTGCCGAGGATCTTGGCCCCGGCCCCGATCAGGACTCCGGAACGGATCTTGGGATGGCGGTCGCCCTTCTCCTTGCCGGTGCCGCCGAGCGTCACATCCTGGAGCAGCGAGACATTGTCGCCAATCACCGCCGTCGAGCCAACGACAAGGCCTGTCGCGTGATCGAGAAACACGCCGCGCCCGATGCGGGCAGCCGGATGGATGTCCGTCTGGAACACTTCCGACGAGCGGCTTTGCAGGTAAAGCGCCAGATCGGTGCGGTTTCGCATCCACAGCCAATGCGCGAGCCGATGTGTCTGGAGCGCGTGGAAGCCCTTGAAATAGAGCAAGGGCTCGATCAGCCGCGTGCAGGCCGGATCGCGGTCAACCACGGCGGCCATGTCAGCGCGGAAGCCTTCCGCGATGGTCGCATCCCTTGCCAGCGCCTCGTCGAAGGTCTGCGCAATCAGGTCAGCCGGAACAACGGGATGCCCAAGCCGGGCAGCGACCCGGTGGGCAATGGCATGGTCGAGGCCGGGCTGGTTGAGGACGGTGGACAGGACGAAGCCTGCCAGCGTTGGCTCAGCCTCGATCAGCCGCTCCGCCTCCTGCCGAACACGGGCCCAGGCCGGATCGACCACACCGAGCGAGGCCGGCTGGTGCGGTTGCCGTGCGGTGGTGCTGCCTGTTGTCATTTGCTGCTCCTGCGTTGGCCGGACCTTCCCATGATATGGCAAAGGACAGGCCGATGCGAAAGGGTAGGACCAATTCTCGTTGCAGGCGTTTGCTGAAGCCCGACTTCACGTTCATGCGACGCCTGCACGATGACGCATCCCTGCCCTAGTCGGGCGGCGCAAGATCGGGTTATGAGCGCTTCATGACCGATGTCGGATATCTGGCTGCGCTGTTTGCCGGCGTGCTTTCGTTCCTGAGCCCCTGCGTGCTGCCGCTGGTGCCACCCTATCTGTGCTACCTCGCCGGCACGACGGTCGAGGAAATGCGCGAGGAGGGAGCGAACACGCGCGCCGCCCGCCGCGATGTCATGCTGGCAGCCTTTGCCTTTGTGGCCGGGTTCAGCACCGTGTTCGTGCTGCTGGGGGCCACGGCGAGCGCGCTGGGGCAGATCCTGCGGGATTATCTCTGGGTGCTGTCCTGGGCAGCCGGTGTGGCGATCATCATCATGGGCCTGCACTTCCTCGGCGTGTTCCGCATCGCCATGCTCTACCGCGAGAAGCGCATTGATGTCGCCACGCCTGCCGGTCCGGGCGGCGCCTACCTCATGGGTCTGGCCTTTGCCTTTGGCTGGACGCCCTGCATCGGCCCCATCCTCGCCGCCATCCTTGCGGTGGCCGGCTCATCCGACACCGTCTATCGCGGCATGTCGCTGCTGGCGGTCTATTCGCTGGGCCTCGGCATTCCGTTCCTCATCGCCGCCTTCGGCATCGAGCGCTTCATGACGGCGATGGCCGGAATCCGGCGGCATTTTCGCAAGATCGAGCTGGCCATGGGTGGCCTTCTGGTCATCACCGGCGTGGCTTTTCTCACCGGCGGCATGGAACGCATGGCGTTCTGGCTGCTGGAAACTTTCCCCGGGCTGGCAACGCTCGGCTGAGGCTCCGGTCTGCGCAGCAGATGGAAAGCACCGGTGGCGCATTCCGGGGAGCGGAATGCACGAGCGCAAGCAACGGGTGGGGTCGCCAGCGCCGACACGATCCGCGCTGCGATGTGCCACGTGATCAGCTCGGTGCGCGGCTGAGGGCACCTATGGCCAACGAGAAACCCGCCCGGATCGCTCCGGACGGGTTCGATGTCACGTCAGATCAGACGTCGATAAAGTCTCGCGGATCAATTCTCGACGTAGGTGATCTTGCCGTCGGCACCCTTCTTCCATGTGTACATGGTGTAGTCGGGACGGGTGATGTCGCCCTTCTTGTCGAAGGAAATTTCGCCGATCACGGTCTTGAACTTGAAGCCGGTCTTCATGAACTCGGCCATTTTCTTCGGGTCGAGCGACTTCGCGCCTTCCGCAGCCTGCTTCATGATTTCGACGCCGGCATAGGAATAGAGCGTGTAGGCTTCCGGGTTGAACTTGCGGGCTTCGAACTTCTTGAGCACGGCCGCAGCTTCTGGACGCTTGCGTGGGTCGGGCGGGAAGGTCATCAGCGTGCCTTCGACACCCGGACCACCGATCGCGGCGAACTCGTCCGAGGTGATGCCGTCACCGGACATCATCACGGTATTGAGGCCCTGGTCGCGCATCTGGCGCACGATCAGGCCGGCTTCGGTGTGCAGACCGCCCCAATACAGGACATCAGCACCGGATGCCTTGACCTTGGAGACGAGCGCCGAGAAGTCCTTCTCGCCGGTGTTCACGCCTTCATAGAGCACGTCGTTGACGCCGGCAGCACGCATGGCCTTGCGGGTTTCATCGGCGAGGCCCTGACCGTAGGTGGTCTTGTCATGGACGACGGCGATCTTCTTGCCCTTCAGGCTCTTGGCGATGTAGTCGGCAGCAACCGCGCCCTGCTGGTCGTCACGACCGCAGGTGCGGAAGGCATTCCACAGGCCGCGCTCGGTGATGCGCGGGTTGGTCGCCGATGGCGTGACCATCAGGATGCCGTTTTCGGCATAGACTTCCGAAGCGGGCATGACCACGCCGGAGTTGAAGTGGCCGAGCACCATCTTGACGCCGTCAGCCACGAACTTGTTGGCGACCGAGACGCCTTCCTTCGGGTCCGAACGATCGTCGCCGACCGAAACGGTGACGCGCTGGCCCAGGATGCCGCCAGCTGCGTTGATGTCTTCGACGGCCTGCTCGACGCCGTTCTTGAGCTGTGCGCCGAAGGCTGCGTTGGGGCCGGTGATCGGGCCGGCAACGCCGAGCTTGATCTGGGCCTGCGCCACGCTCGAGAAAGCGAGGACAGTGCCGAGGGCAATGCCGCTCAACAGGATTTTCTTCATGGATGATGTCTCCCTTGTTGTGACACAGGCCAGCCGTTCCCTGGCTCGGACCTGTCCCGGCGCGTAACCTCACCGTGGTGCGCAGTCTTGCGCGTTTTCACGATCATGTCACCCGTCAAGCTTGTGAAATTTCAACGTTCAAATCGCATTGTGAAGGTTTTCCGGCAGGTTAGCGGTCAGCCTGTGGATTCAGGCCGCGCTCTCCAGCTCAGTGGCCCTGCCCGCTCATAGAGCCAGCGATACTGCGTCGTCATCTGGGTGGTGCGGGTATGGCGATAGCCGACCACAGCAAAACCGATCAGGAAAACCGTATCGATCATGTAGTACCAGGGCGAGAGCAAGGTGCCGTCGAACAGCGCGAAATGGATGAAGCGCACAAACAGGCCGAGGATCAGGATGTAGAGCGGCAGTTGCCACAGCGGCCGCCATGTCAGCGCGATGGCGCGGCCTGTCATCCACGCGGTCCAGCCGCCCAGGATGATGGTCACCAGCATGAACAGCCAGATCGACGGTTCTTCGTATAGAACGCCTTGCATGCTCAGTGCCTCCCGCCTTCGAGATAAGCCGCGCGCACCTGCGGATTGGCCAGCAATTCCTTGCCGGTGCCGCTCATGGTGATGACACCATTGACCATGACGTAGCCCCGGTGGGCGAGCTTGAGCGCATGGAAGGCATTCTGCTCGACGAGGAAGACGGTCAGCCCCTCGGTGCGGTTGAGGTTCTGGATCGCATCGAAGGCA
>JAIYDY010000067.1 GCA_027487245.1 Hyphomicrobiales bacterium | reverse complement strand
GACCGACCAGATTCGCTTCAGGCTCTGAGATAATGGGGCCAGAAGCGTTCCGGCTCTGAAGAAGGCGCAGACCGGAAACATCCGGCCTGCGCACGCTTCTGGACCGACCAGATTCGCTTCAGGCTCTGAGATAATGGGGCCAGAAGCGGTCTGACATCGATCGTCGCGCCTTGTCGTGAAAGGACACGGGATGACACTGACCTGGTCTTTGATTGTCGCACCGGTTGCCGTCTGGCTGGTGCTTGGCATGCTGTTCCGCACTGATGCGGGCGGCGATCTCGGCCTCGGCGACAGCGACGATGGCGGCTGCGGCGGCGACTGAGCCTTTGATGAAACGCGACCGGGCCGCGTTCTCGCGCCCGGTCATCTGCGCTTCGGCGGCCAGGGAATGAAAGCGCTGGTGCGCCCGGCATAGGCGGCAAAGTCGGGCCTCGTCCGCCTGAGGTGGTCCTCCAGCAACGGAATGCCCGACACTTTCAGGATGAGCGCCGTCAGCGCCACCGGCCCGAGCATGGCCAGGATGGTGGCCGACGCATCCCATGCCATGAGGCCAATGCCGAACCAGAGCAGGCATTCCCCGAAATAGTTCGGATGCCGGCTCCAGGCAAAGACGCCTTCCGTGAGCAATGTACCGCGCCGGGCCGGATCGCGGCGCAGCTTGAGCAGGGCAAGATCGGCCACCGTTTCAAGCGTGAACCCGGCTGCGAACAGCGCCAATCCGATGAAACCGAGCCAGCCCGGAAAGCCTGTACCGGCCGTCGCCATCGCCAGATGGATCGGCAAGGCCAGCCCCCACAGGATCGCGGCCTGGAGCACGAAGACCTTGTAGAGGCTGCTCCACCAGAAGCGGCCGGGGTCCGCCGCGCGCATGGCCGCATAGCGTGCATCCTCGGCAACCGAGAGCCTGTGCCGCGCCAGCAGGTGCGCCCCGAGCCGGGCCGCCCACAAGGTGACGGCCAAGAGCAGCAGCGTCGAGGAGCCATGCTGCGGTGCCAGACGCAGCCATTCGAGCCAGGCAATGAGCGCAAAACCGGGGCCCCAGACGATGTCCACGGCCCCCACGTCGCGGGTTCTGAGGCTCAGCAGCCACATCGCGAGGAACAGCACGATGACGGCCAGCAACGACAACAGGATGCTCACCACCGGCTCGCTGGTCATGACAGGTTACTCCGCGATCCGCTGGTCGGGCCATGGGCGCGTGCCAGCCCGGCACGCCCCTGCACAGGCGCATGGAAGTGGCGCATCACGCTGTGCACAAGCCTCGATAACGAACTTGTCAGCCCATCGACCGTGCAAAATGCCATCGTTTGCCCTAAAACCGCCCGGTTGCTCACGCTTGGTTAACCCACAAAATGGATGGTCATGGCGGTAACGTCACGACTTTCCGGCCAAGATCAACCGGAGTTTGCCTGCAGGCCGCTGGTGTCCCCGCCCTTCGCCCGGTCCTGATGCAGGATGGGGCAGGGGCCGGCAGGGCGCTTCGGTCCAAAGGCGCGCAACGGTCAGGAGCTTGACCAGCCTTCGTTCCACACTTTTCGATCCAGCGCGCTGCCATCCTCCATCCGCCTGTCACCACAAGATTGCGAGATCATGACTTTCGACCTGACCCGCCGCGACACGCTCGTCGCCCTGCTTTCCGGCATTGCCACCGCCGCCACCGCCGCCACCGCCGCACCTGCCTTCGCGCAGGGTGCCGCCGAGTGGCGCCAGTCCTATGATGCCGTGCAGACCCGCAGCCGGATCGTGCGCTCCAGCACGCCGATGGTGTCGCCCGGTGCTGTTGCGGCGACCGAGCAGGCGCTCCTGCGCTATCGCGAGATGCAGGGGCAGGGCGGCTGGGTGGCCATCGGCTCCGAGCGCCTGCGCATCGGCTCGCGCGGCCCCGGTGTGGTGGCCCTGCGCAACCGCCTGATCATCGCCGGCGACCTCGACCCGAGCGCTGCCGGTTCGGCGACCTTCGATTCGTTCGTCCAGCAGGCCGTCCGCCGTTTTCAGGCACGCCACGGCCTGACCACGACCGGCGCGCTGAACCCCGGCACGATCACGGCACTGAATGTGCCGATCGAAACCCGCATCCGCCAGCTTGAGCTGAACATCGTGCGCCTTCGTGCCTTCTCCGGCAATCTGGGGCAGCGGTATGTGGTGGTCAACATTCCCGCCGCCATGGTCGAGACAGTCGAAGGCGGCGTGGTGGCCACGCGGCACGCAGCCGGCGTCGGCAAGATCGATCGCCAGTCGCCGATCCTGCAAACCCGGATTCCCGAGATCAACTTCAACCCGACCTGGACGGTTCCTGCCTCGATCATCCGCAAGGATCTGATCCCCAAGATGCGCAAGGAACCGAACTACCTGACCGAGAACAAGATCAGGATCATCGGCCCCAACGGGCAGCAGATCCCGCCTGAAGCAGTCAACTGGAACACCGACGAAGCCACCCGCTACACCTTCCGGCAAGACCCCGGCGGCGAGTTCAATTCGCTTGGTTTCGTCAGGATCAACATCCCCAGCCCGCACGGCGTCTACATGCATGACACGCCGGCCAAGGGCATCTTCGGCGACGATTACCGTTTCGTGTCCTCAGGCTGTGTCCGCGTCCAGAACGTGCGCGACTACATCCAGTGGCTGCTCAAGGATACGCCGGGCTGGGACCGCTCGCGCATCGATCAGGTGTTCGAATCCGGTGAGCGCATCAATGCGCCGATCCCCGGCGGCGTGCCGGTCTACTGGGTCTATGTCACGGCCTGGGGCACTGCCGAGGGCGATGTCAATTTCCGCGACGACATTTACCAGAAGGATGGCCTTGGCGCTGTCCCAGTCGCCAAGCTGCCCGGCGGCCCCGACGACGACTGATAAAGGCTTGCGGATTTCAGCAGGTGCCCCGCGTCAGTCCTGGCGCGCCCTGTGCCGTGCCAGCCCCATCAGCATCAGGTTCCAGGCCATGCAGATCGCGAGGCCGAGAGCCAAGGCAGGCCATGCCCCAAGGGGCTGTGCGAGCAGGTGCACAACCCCCAGCGCGATACCGAAGCCCATCAGCCCCAGGATGCCGCTGCCGATGATCGCGGCAGTGCTGGGGCCGCCAATCCGTGGCTGAAGGAACAGGATCAGTGTGGACAGCACAATCGGGAATGTGGCGAAGAAGCCCGACCATTGCGGACCGATGCTCAGGCTGAGGCTTGTCACGGTTCCGACCAGAATCGCGACGAAGAGCGCTCTCAAGGGGATGGCATACCAGGCAAGGCGTGGGGCCTTGGCTGGTCTGGCCGCCAGATACGGCTTGACGACCCTGTGGCACAGTGGAAACAGGCAAACGACGATCCCGAGCAGCGCAACGATCGGCAGACTGGCTGCCTTGAAGAACAGCAGCGCCGGCCCCCAGGCACAGAAGGCGAGCGCCAGCGACAGCCAGGTGGACAGCCGCTGTGCCGCCAGCACATAGGCGAGCGAAAACGCTGTTGTGGCCATGTTCGAGCCCATCGAGCCGAGCGCCGCCTCGACGATGAAGGCGGCGTCATGATCGAGCGCCAGAAAGACATAGACCGGGCCCGCCGAGACCGGGAGCGTTGCAACCATCGCTGCCAGCAACGGCCCCGTTCTTTCGGCAATCAAGGAGGCTGTGACCACGATGGCAGCCGTGATCGCCATTTTCAGCAGCAGGAACGACAAGGTCGGATCCAAGCAGGTTTTCCCTAAGGCCAGCAAAAAACCCCGCAGATCGCTCTGCGGGGTTTGTTGTTCAGTGCCGAACCGGGCTCAGGAATGAGCCAGGATGGCCAGCAGCAGCAGGGCGATGATGTTGGTGATCTTGATCGCCGGGTTCACCGCAGGGCCAGCCGTGTCCTTGTAGGGGTCGCCGACGGTGTCGCCGGTGACGGAGGCCTTGTGGGCTTCCGAGCCCTTGTAGTGCTTGACGCCGTCCTTGTCGGTGAAGCCATCCTCGAACGACTTCTTGGCATTGTCCCAGGCGCCGCCGCCGGAGGTCATCGAGATCGCGACGAAGATGCCGGTGACGATCACGCCCATCAGCATGGCGCCGACGGCTGCGAAGGCCTGGTTCTTGCCGGCAATCGCGTTGATCACGAAGAAGGTGACGATCGGTGCCAGCACGGGCAGCAGCGAGGGGATCACCATTTCCTTGATGGCCGACTTGGTCAGCATGTCGACCGCGCGGCCATAGTCCGGGCGCTCGGTGCCGTTCATGATGCCGGGCTTTTCCTTGAACTGGCGGCGGACTTCCTCCACCACCGAGCAGGCAGCCTTGCCGATCGCCGTCATGCTCATGCCGCCGAAGAGGCACGGGATCAGGCCG
>JAIYDY010000114.1 GCA_027487245.1 Hyphomicrobiales bacterium | reverse complement strand
TCCGGCGCGGCGTCCGGCTGGTGCAGGTGCCGACCACGCTTCTGGCACAGGTCGATTCCTCGGTTGGCGGCAAGACCGGGATCAATTCGCGGCACGGCAAGAACCTCGTCGGTGCCTTCCATCAGCCGGCGCTGGTGCTGGCCGACACCGCACTGATCGACACGCTGCCACTGCGCGAGCGCAAGGCCGGCTATGCCGAAGTCGTCAAGTATGGCCTCATCAACGACCCGGACTTCTTTGAATGGTGCGAGCGGCATGGCGAGGCTGCCATGGCCGGCGGTGCCGAGCGCGATCATGCGGTGAGGGTCAGTTGCGCGGCCAAGGCGGCGATCGTCCTCAGTGACGAGCACGAGCATGGCGAGCGCGCGCTGCTCAATCTCGGGCACACCTTCGCCCACGCCATCGAGCGCATCGTGGCCTACGACAACAGCCGCATCGTGCATGGCGAGGCGGTCTCGATCGGCCTTGCGCTGGCCTTCCGGTTCTCGGCGCGGCTCGGCCTCTGCCCGGGGCAGGATACGGTGCGGGTCTCACGCCATCTGGCGAGGCTGGGGATGCCCACCTCGCTCGCCGATGTGCCGGGCGGTGTCGGCTCGGCTGACGCCATGCTGGATGCGATGGCGCAGGACAAGAAGGTTTCGGCCGGACAGCTGACCTTCATCCTTGCTCACGGCATCGGACAGAGTTTCATTGCCCGCGATGTGCCTGCGGCAGAGGTGCTGGACTTTCTGGCCACGGAAATCTCCGGCGCCTGACCGCCAGGCCACACGAGGTGACTGGCAACGGCGGCCCGGAAGCGCTATTTCAGGCCCATGGAAAATCTCGACCTGACGTCAAGCCCCTGGATTGCGCTCGGCATCGTGGTGCTGTGCCTGTGCCTTTCGGCGTTCTTCTCGGCCAGCGAAACAGCCCTGACCGCCGTCTCCCGGGCACGCATGCACGCCATGGAGACTGGCGGCGACAAGCGCGCCAGCATCGTCAACCGCCTGCTGATGGCGCGCGAGCGTCTGATCGGCGCGATGCTGATCGGCAACAACATCGTCAATGTCGGCGTCTCGTCCTTCACCACAGTCGTGCTGGTCGGCATCTTTGGCGATGCTGGCGTGATCTATGCCACCTTGCTCATGTCGGTGTTCATCATCGTTTTTGCCGAGGTCACGCCCAAGACCGTGGCGATCATCAAGCCTGATCAGGTGGCGCTGATCTTCGCCCGGCCTGTTTCCTGGATCGTGATGCTGTTCACGCCGGTTGTGTTTGCCGTCGAGGCCATCGTCAAGCTGATCCTGCGCCCCTTCGGCGTTGTCATCGGCGAGAACCAGTCGATGCTGTCGGCCCATGACGAGATCAAGGGCACCGTCGACCTGCTTCACCGCGAGGGCGGCGTGGTCAAGTCTGACCGCGACATGCTCGGCGGCCTGCTCGACCTGAAGGAGCTCACGGTCGAGGATGTGATGATCCATCGCACCAAGATGCGCACCATCGATGCCGATCTGGGGCCCGCCGAGATCGTGCGCGAGGTCCTGGCTTCGCCCTATACCCGCATGCCCTTGTGGCGCGGCACATCGGAAAACATCATCGGCGTGCTGCATGCCAAGGATCTGCTGCGGGCACTCGATGCCGTCGGAGGCGATGCCTCGAAGCTCAATGTGCAGCAGATTTCGTTCCTGCCCTGGTTCGTGCCGGTCAACAGTTCGCTTTCGGGCCAGCTCAAGGCTTTTCTTTCCAAGAAGACGCACTTCGCGCTGGCGGTCGACGAGTATGGCGAGGTGATGGGGCTGGTCACGCTCGAGGACATCCTCGAGGAGATCGTGGGTGACATCAAGGACGAGCATGACGTTGCAGTGCAGGGGGTCAGGCCCCGCCCGGATGGCTCGGTGATCGTCGACGGCTCGGTGCCGATCCGCGACGTCAACCGCGCCATGGACTGGTCCTTGCCGGACGAGGAAGCCACGACCATTGCAGGCCTCGTGATCCACGAAGCGCGCCTGATCCCCGAGGCTGGACAGGCTTTCACGTTCTACGGGTTCCGGTTCGAGGTGATGCGGCGCAGCCGCAACAAGGTGACATCGCTGATGATCACCCCGGTCAAGGCCAAGGAGGCGGCCTGAAGCGGGTGGGCCGACCCGCCAGGCGGATCATCGCAACCCGCGAGGGCTTTCGCCGGCCAACTGCCACCTCGCCCGGCCGCATGTTCCCGGCAAACTCCATATTGCCGCTCGCCTGCAGATCAGCTATCGCTCTGATCAGGCCGAACCGGCCTGCCCATCGGCGTCTTGCACCCGTAGCTCAGCTGGATAGAGCGCTGCCCTCCGAAGGCAGAGGTCACAGGTTCGAATCCTGTCGGGTGCGCCAATTATTTCATTGAAATCGCTATCGGCTTTTTTATCTCGTCAACGACATTTAGCTGCTGACGCTTTCAAGAATAGGCACTGGGTCGAATGTCGCCGATCTATTCAGGTTTGTGATGCGACAAGGCTCCGGCAAACTCCGGCATGGTCATAAGCTGTCGGGCGAACGCAATAACACGCTCATCAGCGCGCCGTCATCACATCGGCAATGGTTGGCGAACAGATTGACGCATTGCGACGGATTGCCGGGGACAGGGTGGCCAACCGGATCGTCCGGGTGCGGGATTCCGGAATCGCCACGATCATTGGAGGCTGGCCTCAGTCGTTCACAGCTGAACGCGCTGTGACGCTGGGCTTTCGCGCGGATCCGGATTTTGACGCCATCGTCAAAGCGCATATCAATGACGAGCGCGGCGGCATGTTCGTGGCGTGAGGCTTTCGTGGCGTGAGGGACGACTGACATGATTCTGGGCTGCATCGCCGACGACTTCACCGGCGCCAGCGACCTCGGCAACACGCTGGCCAAGGGCGGCATGGCGGTGACACAGTTCGTGGGTGTTCCGGCCGGCAGAGCGCCCGAAGCCTGCGAGGCGGGAATCGTCTCGCTGAAGTCCCGCACGATTCCCGCGGGCGAGGCGGTGGCGCAATCGCTCGCCGCGCTCGACTGGCTCAAGGCGCAGGGCTGCCGGCAGATCCTGTTCAAGTACTGCTCCACTTTCGATTCAACGCCGGAGGGCAATATCGGGCCGGTGGCCGAGGCGCTGCTGGCGCGGCTCGGCGGTATCGCGGTGGTCTGCCCGGTGTTTCCTGCGACCGGCCGCACGCTGTTCAACGGCCATCTTTTTGTCGGGGACAGGCTGCTGGCAGAGAGCGGCATGCAGAACCACCCGCTGACGCCGATGACAGATCCGGACATCCGACGCTGGCTGCGCAGACAGACGACAGGGGAGGTGGGGCATGTGGGCCTCGCCATCGTGCGCGAGGGCGCGGAGGCGATCCGCGCCGCGCTCGTACGCCTTGCCGGCGGCGGCATCGGCCTTGCGGTGGTCGATGCGACCTCGGACGACGACCTCCTCGCCATCGGCAGCGCCGTTGATGGCCATGCCCTTGTCACGGGAGGCTCGGGCATCGCGCTCGGCCTGCCGGCCAACTTCCGCGCCGCCGGCCTGATCGGCGCGGCAGGCAGCGCATTCAGCGGCCAGCGCGGCCCGGCAGTGGCCCTGTCAGGGTCATGTTCGGCCCAGTCGCTCCGGCAGGTCGAGGCCCATGCGGTAAGCCATCCGGCGCTCGCCATCGAACCCGTCGCCGTGCTGGCCGGCGCGATGACGTCGGCCATGGCGACAGACTTCGCGATGAGCCATAAAGGCGACCTGCCGATCATCCACTCCACCGCAACGCCGGAAGCGGTCCGCGCCGCGCAGGAGCGCTTCGGCAAGGATGTGATTGCGGCTGGCATCGAGCGCTTCTTCGCGGAGCTGGCGGTCAGGCTCGTGGGCGCTGGCTTCACGCGCCTCGCCATCGGCGGCGGCGAGACTTCGGGCGCCATCGTGACGGCGCTCGGCATCGAGGCCTTCGCCATCGGGCCGGAGATCGACCCTGGCGTGCCGGCGCTGGCGATCGAGGGCAGGCCCCTCGCCATGGCGCTCAAATCCGGTAACTTCGGCGGACTCGACTTCTACGCGAAGGCCTGCGCCATACTGGAGGGCGCGCAGCCATGACCGAAGCATTGCTGCGCGCGGAAATGGTCCGCTGGGGAGCCTCGCTGTTCGGGCGCGGCCTGACGCCCGGCTCGTCGGGCAACATCTCGGTCAGGCTTGAGGACGGATATCTCGTTACGCCAACCAATGCTTGCCTGGGCTTTCTCGAAGCGGATCGGATCTCGAAGCTCGAAGCAGGTGGCCGCCATATCTCCGGTGATGCACCGACCAAGGAGCTGCCGCTTCATCTCGCCTTCCACGCGGCGCGGCCATCGGCCCGCGCGGTAGTCCACCTGCACAGCACCTATGCGACGTTGCTGTCCTGCCTCGCCGATGTCGATCCTGATGACGCCATGCCTCCGATCACGCCTTATGTGGTGATGCGGGTCGGGCGCGTGCCGATCGTGCCCTACACCATGCCGGGCTCCGCGGATGTGGCGCCTCTGATCGCGAGCAAGGCGCCGCAGCATGCGGCGATCCTGCTCGGCAATCACGGGCCGGTGGTGGCCGGCGCCTCTCTCGAAGCAGCCATCTTCGCCATCGAGGAGCTGGAGGAGACGGCAAAGCTGCTGATCCTCTCGCGCGGCCTGCCGATCCAAACCCTTCCGGCAGAGGCCGTGGCCGCGCTGGAGCAGAAGTTTCCGCTGAGGTGAGCCCATGACCATCCGCCTGTCCGCCAATCTCGGCTTTTTATGGGCCGATCGCCCACTTCTCGAGCGCGTGGATGCCGCGGCCGCGGCCGGCTTCCCGGCGGTCGAGGTGCACTGGCCCTATGATGTTCCTGCGGCGGAACTGCGCGCGCGGGTCGAGCGGCATAGGCTCGTCCTACTGGGACTCAACACGCCGCTCGGCAACCTGCCAGGCGATTTCGGGATCGGGGCCGTGTCGGGCCGCGAGGCGGAGTTTGCGGCGGGGTTCGCGCAGGCGCTCGCCTATGCGCGCGAAGCCGGGGCCGGCGCGATCCATGTGATGGCCGGCTGTGTGCCGGAAGAGGAGCGCGCCCGGGGGCGACTGACGCTGATCGACAATCTCAGGCGCATCGCGCCCGATGCCGCCTCAGCCGGCGTCACCATCCTGCTCGAGCCGATCAACCGGCATGACAAGCCCGATTATCTCTATGACGATGTGGATGATGCGGCGGCCATCATCGCGGCGGTCGGGCATCCTTCCGTCATGCTGATGTTCGATGTCTATCATGTCGGCATGACGGGCGGGGACGCGACGGCGTTGTTCGACCGCCACCTGCCGCTGATCGGCCATGTCCAGGTCGCCGCTGTGCCGAGCCGCGCCGAACCCGACGAGGGCTGGCTCGACTACGCGGCCATGTTCCGCCACATCGCCCAAAGCGGATACCGGGGCTGGTTCGGATGCGAATATCGCCCACGCGCCGGCACGGATGAGGGGCTTGGATGGAGGGCGATGCTCGGGGCTTGAGGCAGAACGAGGCCCGAATTCCTGAGATCCCGATGCTCAACAGTGTAAACCGGCACGCCATTTGGCCCCCGATCGGCTCCGAAGGCTGACCCGATCCAAATGCTGGTAACCACTTGATGCTATGCAACAAACTGCGGCAGTATCGGGGACATCGTTGGACGCCCAAAGGGGTTTATCTCTGGGGCCAATTCACATACCGGCAACCGCTTCAGTGAAACGGCAGGATAGTCGGCGCGAACTGCGACACTGCCATCAGCACGACTGCGACGATACCGAGGCCGCCTGCCAGATAGGCCAAAGCCGCTATGCCGGTGATGATCATGGCGGAAGCCATCACGATCGAAATCTGAAGAATGGCCGAGGCAATCTCGAAGCCCTCGTTCTTCTGGTTGTTGCGGTCACGTGACAGCTCCGCGGCCTTGGCCCGCGCCATCAGCTCTTTGCGACCTTCGTTCGTGTCGGGCTCAGACTCAAGCCGTGCGGCCAGCCTCGTCCACGTTTCAACCTGCTTGCCAATGGCGGCCTTCTTGGCATCGTCTACTATACCGACACCATCGATCTGGATCATCTCGGCAAGGTTTTGCGCCATGGCTCGGCGGATGGTCTTGGCCTGAAAGAAGGCCCAGAGATTGTTCGCCTCGATATTGGCTTGCATCGAGGCCTTCTCGGCGTTCTTGCCCAACATTTCGGAGAAAGCCAGGAATAGCGCCAATACCGCGATCAGTAGGGCTACATGCCGATTGTTGCCTTCGATCGAAGGCCCCTGCCCGCCACTCATGTTCACCCCTTTTAACCGTAGGCGGCTATGTGACCTGGCCGCAACCCATCGGTATCACACATGAGCATTCCCAAAAGTGGGTTAACGAACAGCTCCTGTATTGAGACCCGGCACAAAGCGCCAGCATGAGCCGGCACGCATCGTGGGTGATCTGCTCAAGGCCGAGATCGCCGAGAAGCAGGCACGCTCCATCCGCTATCAGTTCAAGATCGCCAAGCTGCTATGGGCCAAGGACATCGAAGAGTTCAGCTTCGACGGCACACCCATCCACGAGACGCTGGTCCGGAATGGGCCCCGGGCAGTCTGGCTGCTGCAATCCGGCTTTTGGCAGCCAAGCTTCGCAAAAATCAGGTCCTGCTCATGTCCTTCTCCCATGTTTTCCGTGCTGCAGCATTGGCTGCACGAACAGCGTTGGCGGCAGCCTTCGCCGCTTTCGACATCGCTTTTGCTGCATCGGACGCAGCCTTCTTGGTCGCCTCAACGTCAGATTTGATGGCGGTTTCGACCGAAGCGTTGGCCTTCTGAACCGCCAGGCTGGCCTTGGAAACGGCATCCTTTGCGGCGGTCTCTGCTCGCAGCATGTAGCGGTTCGCAGTGGTGGCGACAGCCTTGTTGGCAGCAATAACTTTTTCTTCAGCCCGCTTGGCTGCACGCTCGGCATCCAGCGCCAACTGTTGCGCGGCTTGTGATGCCCTTTGAGAAACTTCCTTTGCTGCGGCCGAAGCAGCCACGAGGGCCAATCTGGAAGCTTCTGCGGCTTCGGTAACAGCTTTCTTTGCATCGCGGGCAGCCTCCTGCCGAAGTCTTCCAGCTGTTTCCAAGGGCGTTGGAGCAGGCTGCTGGGCCGCCGCCTGAGACATGGCTCCAAGTGCGACTGCGGCTGCGATGAGCCAAACTTTCAGTTTCATGTGGGATATCCTTGTGATGCTCGTTTGATACGCACGGCAGCCGCCAACGGCTGGGTGGTCCCTGCCATCTTCGCTTCAGGAAAGAGCACCCAAGTGTCGCGAGGGATCAGGTCTCAAAGCGCCTTTGAAGCTTTGGCGACACGCACATCCGCATGGGCAAGCTTGGCATCAAGTGCTGCTTTCTCAGCGGCATCGACACCCGCGATCGCGACCTCGGAGGCAGCCTTGGCATAGTGATCCGCGCGCTCGGCACGGGCGGTCAGCATTCCGATGTCGAGCTTTGATTTCCAGCCCTCAACAGAGCTGACTGAATCGGCTACCCACTTCTTCATGACAGTGGCAGAAGCCTCGGCCGAAGCTTTGGCTTTTGCGCCGTTCGCCTCGAGTGCCGCAATCTGGCGATGAAGCTCCTTGTCTGCCTGGTCGATGTTCGAACCGACTTTTGCGTTGAGAGCGGCGAACCGATTTTCGATGCCCTTCAGATGAGTTTGAAGGCTCAGGTTGAACGTAGTGATCGCGTCAGACATGGCAGTCTCCGATTTCTGTTGCGCCGATCCTGCAACGGGCGGGCATCAGCATTTTGACCCGTTCCCATCTGTGTCGTCTCTTCGGAAACAAACCAGAGCCGGAATCTACTCAGAGACGGTCGGATGGCGTTGATCCGGTGACGTTGCTCCTCTGACTGACTCCAGATTGCAATGATGGCGCGCTGATGAGACATCCAAGCGTCCCATTCTTGGCGGTTCTCTGAGAGCCTCGTATGGTGCTTTTTCGCTGAAGGCACCATGCGGCCGTGAAAGCTTGCAGAAGCGCTCCCATTCGGCCAGCTTTGCCCCGAGATCGACGTCATCGGTGTAGGTGAGCGGCTGATGGAACTCCTGTTCGTCAGTGCGATGCGAACGCTCGACCTTGCCGTTGAGCTGGGGCGATGCCGGTTTGATGGAGACTTGCCGTCTGATTCACTGCGCTTCAGAGCGCGCCAAGTTAACAAGGTAGCCGATGATCGCGGAATACATCATGGCCAGCGGTCAACGGCCCGCACGCAAAGGCCGGACATATGACTGCACCGCTCCTGGAAGAACAGACCTCCACAACTTTCCCCGCGACGCCATGTCGTCATCCGACTATCGAGCGCTTCGTTCCGAGGCGATGGTCGTCTGGCGCGAGATCTCCGAACTGGGCATCGCCGCGTAGCGCCAGGGGATAGAGCCACGTCGTCGCGCGAGCGCCGTTCGGCAAGTTGACAGTACCCGGCCGGGGCATCCCCATCACCGCCATCGCCCGCGCCTTCAACACCAGCCGACAGACCATCCTGCGCGTCAGAGGCGAATGTTCACCGTCCGTGACGGCTTCGCGGATAAGCAGCGACAAATCTTGTCGGCGCACCTAATCTTCTCAAGCTCGACAAACTGGCAGGATTGATCGCGGCCTGGCTAGAAGAGGTGACACCGCATGGCGGGTTCAATGCCATCGTCGAGACCCTCCACAAGGGCAAGGCGGAGTGCTGGGCGCGATGCTGACAGACACCGCGCTGCTGACGGGACATCCATGCGCGGATGGATCGCGCGGCACCAATCCATAACGCTAGAGCAGTTTCTGCCTGATCCGATTCAAGTCGGGATTCCCAAATCAGCCGGGTTCTGATTCCCTCGTCAAAAGCGAGGGAGGATGGTGATGTCGCGTGCCTACAGTCAGGATTTGCG
>JAIYDY010000031.1 GCA_027487245.1 Hyphomicrobiales bacterium | reverse complement strand
TGATGCCGCGCCAGATCGCCATGTATCTGTCGAAGTCGCTGACCTTGCGGTCGTTGCCCGAGATCGGTCGTCGCTTCGGAGGCCGCGATCACACCACGGTCCTGCATGCGGTGCGGAAGATCGAAAAGGCGCTGACCGACGACCGCGTGCTGACCGAGGAAGTCGAGCTGCTCAAGCGCATGCTGATGGATTAACGGCAAAAAGCCCGGCAGGATGCCGGGCAGGGGCTGTTTTCCGGCCCAATCTTGTTGATGGTCGGCAGGCGGACCTGCGCCGGACTTGCACCGGCTCGCCAGCTTGGGCATGGTCTCATTAATCGGCTGGCATCCCCGCTGCAATGCAGTGTCCTGCCCGGTCCCACCGTCTGTTATGCAAGCCAGGTTGGTCATGAAGGTTACCGTCGAACGGTCGCAGTTCCTCAAGGCCCTCGGCCACGTCCATCGCGTGGTCGAGAAGCGCAACACCATTCCGATCCTGTCCAATGTGCTGATGAATGCCGGCGTGATGGGGCTCAAGCTCAAGGCGACCGATCTCGACATCGAGGTTGTGGAGACCATCCAGGCCGATGTCGGCGTGCAGGGCGCGATCACCGTGCCGGCCCATGTCATCTACGACATCGTGCGCAAGCTGCCCGAGGGGGCGCAGGTCTCGCTCGAAACCACCGGCGAGACCGGGCAGATGGTGCTGCGCTCCGGGCGCTCGCGCTTCACGTTGCAGACCCTTCCCGAGAGCGACTTCCCCGACATCACGGCCGGCGAGATGCCGCATGTCTTTTCGCTGCCGGCGGGTGACTTCAAGCGTCTGATCGACAAGACCCAGTTCGCCGTTTCCACGGAAGAAACGCGCTACTATCTCAACGGCATCTATTTCCACACGCTGGAGATCGAGGGCCGCGCGCTGCTGCGCGCTGTTGCCACCGACGGTCATCGCCTGGCGCGCGTCGAGACGCCGGCGCCTGCCGGTGCCAGCGGCATGCCGGGCGTGATCGTGCCGCGCAAGGCAGTTGCGGAAATCCAGAAGCTGCTGGAGGGCGCCGATGGCGACGTCGAGGTCCAGCTGTCGGCCACCAAGATCAAGGTCAGCATCGGCGATGTGGTGCTGACCTCCAAGCTGATCGACGGCACATTCCCGGATTATGGCCGGGTCATTCCTTCCGGCAATGACAAGCGGCTGACGGTGAACCGGGCCGAATTTGCGGTATCGGTCGACCGCGTGTCGACGATTTCGTCCGAGCGTGGTCGCGCTGTGAAGCTGTCAATGGCCGATGGGCGCATGACCCTGGCTGTGACCAACCCCGATTCGGGCTCCGCAACCGAGGAGATCGAGGTGGACTATGATGCCAGCCCGCTCGATATCGGCTTCAATGCGCGCTACCTGCTCGACATCACGGCCCAGCTCGACAGCGACACTGCGCTGTTCCGCCTCGCCGATCCGGGTTCGCCGACGGTCATCCAGGATCGCGAGGGAGCCAGCGCGCTCTATGTGCTGATGCCGATGCGGGTCTGATCCGCTCCATGCCGATGGTCTGGACCCCGCTGCTGGCGCTTCCCGCCGGCTGGGGGTTGGGCCTCGGCATCGCCGTTCTGATCGACCGGTCCTCCACCATGCTGCCGGCGATCATCATCCTTATGACGTTGTCCGTTCTGGTCGTCGTTGCCATGGTGCCGTGGGCCACCCACGCCGTCAGGCTCAAGGTGATGCAGGGTCTGGCTGTAGCTGGCTTGCTGCTGATGCTCGGGTTGGCCTGAACAGGCGGAGCCCTTCAGCGCCCTGTCTTGACGCGGGTCCACAACCGGCCGACGGCGCGCTGCAGGCGCTCATCATAGGCAGTGGTGGTGAACAGTCGTGCGAACGTGGCCTGGTCGGGGTAGATTCCCGGGTTGTTCCTGATCTCAGGGCGGATCAGTTCGCGGGCCGGCAGGTTGCCGCTGGCGTAGGAAACGAGATTGCTGTTTCTGGCGGCCACGTCGGGCCGGAGCATGAAATCGATGAAGGCGTGGGCTTCCACCGGGTTGGCCGCATCCGCCGGGATGGCCATCGAGTCGAACCACATCTGCGCCCCTTCGCGGGGCACGATGAACTGGATGTCGATGCCGTTGCGGGCTTCTTCGGCGCGGCGGCGCGCCTGCAGGATATCGCCAGAATAACCGACCGCCATGCAGATCTCGCCGCTGGCGAGCGCGTTGAGATACTCCGACGAGTGGAAGGTGCGGATGTTGCCGCGAACCCGCGCCAAGGCGTCAGCAGCCTTGCGCAGGTCGGCCTCGTTCTTGGAATCGGGGTTGAGCCCGAGATAGCGCAGCACGCCGGGCAGGATGTCTTCCGGCGCATCCAGCACGTGGATGCCGCAGTCCTTGAGCTTGGCCGACACGTCCGGCTTGAGCAGCAGATCCCACGAGTTGATCGCAGCATTGGGCCCCAGCCGCTCCCTGACCTTGGCGAGGTTCAGCCCGATGCCGGTCGTGCCCCACATGTAGTTGACGGCGAACTGGTTGCCCGGATCGTGGCTGGCCAGCCGCGCGGCGATGTCAGGCCAGATGTGCCGGGCGTTGGGCAACTTGCTCCGGTCGAGCTTCAGGAACAACCCGGCCCTGATCAGCCGCGACAGGAAAGGGCCCGATGGCACCACGACGTCGTAGCCCGACTTGCCGGCCAGCAGCTTGGTCTCGACGATCTCGTTGTTGTCGTACATGTCGTAGACAACCTTGATGCCGGTCTCGCGGGTAAAGGCATCGAGCACGGACGGATCGATGTAGTCGGTCCAGTTGTAGACATTGACGGTGCGCTCAGGCGCGGGCTGTGCCTGCGGTGACGCCGGCAGCGTGATCAGGCCTAGGATGATGGCAAGGCCGGCGAGCGCGTTCGCCGCACCCTGCCGGCGGCACGCACAGGAAACGCCGCGTCTGCGCAGAAAGTCGATGAAACGCATCATCAGGTCCGGTCACAAGGGCAAGTTCAGCGGCCACCACACGGCGAGCCCCTGTTGTCGGGACGATAGGGTCCCGATGCCCTCAGCGCAATGCGCGCTGCGCTGTCCGCCGCCGGGATGTCAGTCTGCGGAGGCGGGCTCGGCCATCATGCGCGGCAGCACTTCGGCCCACATCGCTGCCGGCTGCGCGCCCGAGACGCCATAGCGGTTGTTGACGATGAAGAAGGGCACACCCTGCACGCCCATCGAGGCGGCCTGCGATTCAAGCTGGCTGATCTCGCCATTCAGCGCCGGATCGGCAAAGGCCGCCTTCAGCTCGGCAGCCGACAGGCCGACGCCGGCCCCGATATCGGCCAGTACCTCGAAGGCGCCGATGTCGCGGCCCTGCTCGAAATAGGCGGCCATCAACGCGCCCTTGGCCGCGTCAGCCGCCCCATGCCCCGCAGCCAGCGCGATGAGGATGTGCGCCTTGCGGGTGTTGGGGGTGCGCCTGACCGCATGCCAGTTGAACGCCAGCCCATCCTCGCGCGCTGCGTCCGACAGGCGCTGTTCGATGTCGGCCCGTTTGCCCGGCCCGAACTTGCCGTCGAGGTAGGCGACGCGGTCCATACCCTCCTCCGGCATCGACGGATTGAGTTCGTAGGGCAGCCAGGCGATCCGTGCGTCGGCGATGCCGGCAAGTCTCAGCCCCTCTTCCAGTCGCCGCTTGCCGAGATAGCACCACGGGCAGATCAGGTCGGAATAGATCGCGAAGCTGACCACGCCCTGTTGCGTTGCCTCCGGTTGGATCGTCGCCTGCTGTGGGGTCGCTCGCGTTGGTGTCATGGCCATGCCCGCAATCTGCGGCTCCTTTGGGCGGATCGGTAAGGACGCTCAAACCTATGGGCGATTTGCGGCGATCTCGCGATGGCCAGCCCCATGCCCCAAGGTGGCCGGAGGGCAGGCCCTGTCAGAACAGGCCTTCGATCCGGCCGGCAGCATCAATGTGGATGCGCTCCGCTGCCGGTGACCGCGGCAGGCCAGGCATGCGCATGATGTCCCCGCAGATCGCCACGACAAAGCCCGCTCCCGCCGACAGCGTGATGTCCCGCACCGGCACGACATGCCCCGAGGGCGCACCGCGCAGGGCCGGATTGGCTGAGAACGAGTACTGCGTCTTGGCCACGCAGATCGGAAGGTGCCCGTAGCCTGCGGCCTCAAGCTCCGCCAGCCGGTCGGATGCCTTGGCGTCGAGCGCGATGTCGGCGGCGCCATAGATGCGGGTTGCGATGGTGCGGATCTTCTCGGCCAGCGGCATCGCATCGGGATAGAGCGGCCTGAAGCCTTCGCGCTGACCCTCGGCCAGGGCCACCACGGCGCGCGCCAGATCCGCACTGCCGGCCGAGCCATCGGCCCAGTGCCGGCAGATGATCGCCTCCACCCCGAGGCGGGCCGCACAGAACTGCTTGATCAGTTCGTGCTCGGCTGGCGTGTCCCCGGTGAAGTGGTTGATCGCCACCACCACAGGCACACCGAAGCCCTGCACATTGCGCACGTGCCGTTCGAGATTGACGAGGCCGGCTTCCAATGCTGCGGTGTTTTCGGCCCCGAGAGCATCTTTCGGCACACCGCCATGCATCTTCAGCGCCCTGACGGTGGCCACGATGACCGCGGCAGCCGGATCGAGCCCTGCCTTGCGGCACTTGATGTTGAAGAACTTCTCGGCTCCCAGATCGGCCCCGAAGCCGGCTTCGGTGACGACGTAGTCGGCCAGCTTCAGCGCTGCCTTGGTGGCAATCACCGAATTGCAGCCATGGGCGATGTTGGCGAAGGGGCCGCCATGCACGAAAGCGGGGTTGCCTTCGAGTGTCTGCACAAGGTTGGGCTGGAGGGCGTCCTTGAGCAGCACTGCCATGGCGCCCGGCGCCTGAAGGTCGGCGGCGGTGACGGGTGTCCGGTCATGGCGGTAGCCGATGACGATGCGGCCCAGCCGTTCCTCAAGGTCGCGGAGGCCGCTCGCGAGGCAGAACACGGCCATCACCTCGGACGCGACCGTGATGTCGAAGCCGTCCTCGCGCGGGAAGCCGTTCTTCACGCCGCCAAGCGAGGAGTTGATCGCCCGCAAGGAGCGGTCGTTCATGTCCAGCGCCCTGCGCCAGACGATGCGCCGGCTGTCGAGGCCGAGCGCATTGCCCCAGTAGATGTGGTTGTCGATCAGGGCCGACAGCAGGTTGTGGGCCGAGGTGATGGCGTGGAAGTCGCCTGTGAAATGCAGGTTGATCTGCTCCATCGGCACGATCTGCGCATGCCCGCCGCCGGCTGCCCCGCCTTTCACCCCGAAGCAGGGGCCGAGCGAGGGCTCCCTCAGGCAGATCATCGTGCGCTTGCCGATCAGGTTCAGCCCGTCGCCGAGGCCAACCGTCGTGGTGGTCTTGCCTTCGCCCGCAGGGGTCGGATTGATGGCGCTGATCAGGATCAGCTTGCCATTGGCGCGTTCCGGCCGGGCATCGAGCCAGTCCAGATCGACCTTGGCGATGTGCCGGCCATGCGGGCTGAGCGCCTCGGCGGGAATGGCCAGCCTGTCGGCAACCTGCTGGATCGGCAACAGGCGGGCAGCGCGGGCAATCTCGATGTCGGTGGGCATTGGCGGAATTTCCATGTGGAACCGCTCCATAGCTAGAACGGTGCGCGGATTGCACAAGGCATAGGCAGCGAATCGTCGTGGACAGTGCCGGCAGGGGCGATCCGGGGCGGGGCATCCTTGACCGCCCCCGGGGTCCGGTTAAGCTAGCGCAAGACTTGCCTGGCGGCATTGCCCGGCAACGTCCCGCCGTTGCTGCCGCCAGCGCGGGTCCGGCATGGTCATCACAGGGAAGGATCACGGGGATGAAAACAACGTTCAGGCACACGGCAGCGCTTGCAGGCATGGCTCTGGCCACGCTTGGCCTCGCCACATTCGGCCAGCCGGGCGCCGCCCAGGCCCAGACCAAGGTGGCCATCGGCATTTCCGGCTGGACCGGCTTTGCGCCGCTGACGCTAGCCAAGGAAGCAGGCATCTTCGCGAAGAACGGCCTCGATGTGACGATTCAGAAGATCCCGCAGGCCTCCCGCCATCTCGCCATCGCGTCGGGCGCGATCCAGTGCGCCGCGACCACGGTGGAGACCTGGATTGTCTGGAATGCCGCCGGTGTTACCACCAAGCAGCTTTTCCAGCTCGACAAGAGCTATGGCGCGGATGGCATGGCCGTGCGCGGCAACATCGCCTCGATCAAGGATCTCAAGGGCAAGACGGTGGCAGCCTCCTCGCCCGGCACCGCGCCCTATTTTACGCTGGCCTGGTTTCTCAGGGAAAACGGCATGAGCCTGAAGGACGTCAACATCGTCAACATGGAGCCCGGCCCGGCCGCACAGGCTTTCGTGGCCGGCCAGAACGATGCCGCCATGACCTATGAGCCCTTCCTGTCGGCGGTGCGCGCCGCGCCGCAAGCCGGCAAGATCATCGCCACCACGCTGGATTACCCGATGGTGATGGACACGTTCGGCTGCACGCCAGCCTTCATCGGGGCCAATGAGGGCGCTGTCCGCGCCCTCGTGAAGAGCTATTACGAGGCGCTCGACATGATCAAGGCTGAAGAGGCGAAGGCCTTCGGCATCATGGGGGCCGACGTCAAGCAGAGCGCCGAGCAGTTCGGCAATTCCGCGAAGTTCCTGCGCTGGCAGGGCCCCGAGGACAACAGGAAGTTCTTTGCTGGTCCCTGGCAGGAATTCTCCGCCAAGGCTGCCGACCTGCTGCTGGAAATTGGCCTGATCAAGCAAAAGCCCGACATCGCCAGCCTCGTCGACACCCGCTTCGTCATGGGCGGCGGCAGCTGAACCCTTTCGCCACCTGCATAACGTCATCCCGGCTCAAGGCCGGGGTGACCCCTGACAGTGGATGTCAATGAAACCTCTCCAGCCTGTCTCGGCGCCGGCGCGTGTCAGCTATGGCGTCGGCTTCTTTGCCCTGTTCGTTGCGGTCTGGGCCGTAGCGACGCTGGGCGGCTTCGTGCCGAAGCTGTTCCTGGCCTCGCCGATCACCATGGTCGAGGAAGGCTGGGCGCTGATGACGGTGCACGGCTTTGCCTATGACATCGGCATCACCATCTGGCGCGTGGTAGGCGGCTTCGTGCTGGCTGCGGCCATCGCCCTGCCGCTCGGCATCATGATGGGGGCCTACAAGCCGGTCGAGGCCTTCTTCGAACCCTTCGTCTCGTTTGCGCGCTATCTGCCGGCCTCGGCCTTTATCCCGCTGCTGATTCTCTGGGCCGGGATCGGCGAAACCCAGAAGCTGCTGGTGATCTTCATCGGCTCCTTCTTCCAGCTTGTGCTGATGATCGCGGTGGCGGTGGGCGGGGTGCGGCGCGATCTGGTCGATGCCGCCTACACGCTCGGCTCATCGGACCGCTCGGTCGTCGCCCGCGTGCTCCTGCCCAATGCCGCGCCTGAGATCGCCGAAATCTTGCGCATGGTGCTGGGCTGGGCCTGGACCTATGTGATCGTGGCCGAACTGATCGGCTCGTCCTCGGGCATCGGCCACATGATTACCGACAGCCAGGCCCTGCTGAACACCGGCCAGATCATCTTCGGCATCATCGTCATCGGCCTTATCGGCCTGATCTCGGATTTCCTGTTCAAGTGGGCCAACCAGCGGCTGTTTCCCTGGGCTTCCGCATGAACAAGTTGTCCATCGAAGGCGTCGGCAAGCTGTTTGCCGGGCGAGGCGAATCGCAGCCGACACGCGCGTTGATGCCGGCCACGCTCGACATCGCCGACAAGGACTTCATCACCATCCTGGGGCCGTCCGGTTGCGGCAAGTCGACCCTGCTCAGGATCGTGGCCGGGCTGGAGACGGCGTCCGAGGGGCGCGTGCTGCTCGACGGCCGGCCTGTCACCGGGCCTGGGGCCGACCGGGGCATGGTGTTCCAGAGCTACACGCTGTTTCCCTGGCTGACGATCATCGAGAACATCGCCTTCGGCCTGCGCGAGCGCGGCGTGGCGGAAACCCAGAGGCTGGATGTGGCCCGGCGCTGGGCGCAGCAGGTCGGGCTCAAGGGCTTCGAAAACCACTATCCCAAGCAGCTCTCGGGCGGCATGCAGCAGCGCACCGCGATCGCACGGGCGCTCGCCAATGACCCGGAAATCCTGCTGCTCGACGAGCCGTTCGGCGCGCTCGACAACCAGACCCGCGCCTTGATGCAGGAAATGCTGCTGGGCATCTGGGAGCGCGAGGCCAAGACGGTGATGTTCGTCACCCACGATGTCGAAGAGGCCATCTTCATGGCGTCCCGCGTGGTGGTGATGAGCGCCCGTCCGGGCCGGATCAAGGCCGACATCGCGGTCGACCTGCCCCATCCGCGCCCCTACACGATCAAGACCTCGGCTGCCTTCGTGGCGCTGAAGGAGCGGCTGGTCGAGGAAATCCGCGCCGAGGTGATGGCGAGCGCCTGAGGGCATCCGCCACGGGCGGTCTACTGGCTGGCCCAGATCACCCGGGCGATGAACGAGACCTCGGACAATTGCAGCACCCGGTCCGGATGCTCCGGGTTGAGGGAAGCCAGTTCCACGGTCTTCAGCGTCTTGCGCTTCAACTCCTTGGCCATCACTTCCCCATCGATGGTCCTGACCACCACCCGGTCGCCGCGCCTGACCGGAGCCGATGGCGAGACGATGATCGTGTCGCCATCGCGGTAAAGCGGCATCATCGATTCGCCGTTGATCTCGAGCGCATAGACCCGCTCGTCGCTGATGTCCGGAAAGGCCACCTCGTCCCAGCCATTGCCGGAGGGCAGGCCGTTGTCATCGAAGAAGCCGCCCGTGCCGGCCTGCGCGAAGCCGATCAGAGGGATCGTGCGCTGGCGCACCGCCTGCCGCCCGATACTGGCCACCAGCGAGATGAACTCGTCGAGGTTGGCACCGGTCGCCGCCAGGATCTTGGCCAGCGATTCGGTCGAAGGCCAGCGCTCGCGGCCATCCGCGCCGACGCGCTTGGAGCGGTTGAACGTCGTCGCATCAAGGCCGGCACGCTTGGCCAGCCCTGATGGCGTCATCTGATAACGGTCTGCGAGCGCATCAATCGCGCCCCAGATCTGATCGTGGGACAACATGCCTGAAGCTCCGGAGTGAAAAGCCAGTGTGTCGTCACCTTAGCATAGGAATTTAGCCCTTGGAACAGACATCATGCCTATGATCGGTCCAGCGCGCCGGGCGGGCGACTTTCAGCCCGTCGGCGAATTCCCTTCGTCGGCTGGATCGACTATCGCTGGGGCGGCGGGGCCATGCGGCACCTGCGGGCAGCATGCAGGCATGGTCGCGTTCCGATGGCATTGATCTACAAGATTCACCCCGCATCAGATTGGGCCGAGGCAGAGAGGGCTGGCCGCTTCACCGGCGCCCCTGTCGATCTGACCGATGGCTATATCCACTTTTCCAACGCGGCCCAGGTCCGCGAGACGGCGGCCCGGCATTTTGCCGGCCTTGGCGGGTTGCTGCTGATCGCGGTCGAGGCGGAGGCGCTGGGTGCGGCCCTGCGCTGGGAGCCATCGCGCGGCGGGGCGCTGTTCCCGCATCTGTTCGCGCCGCTCGATCTGGCCGCCGTGCGCTGGGTCATGCCGCTGCCGCTCGGGGCCGATGGGCAGCATCTGTTCCCGGAGGATATGCACTGATGGCTGGCCTGTTCGACCTCGCCCGCCCGCTGATCCACGCCCTCGATCCCGAGACGGCGCACAAGCTCACGGTCGCCGCCCTGGCAGCCTTGCCGCCGGGCAAGCCGGCCGCCCATGATCCGCGCCTTGCGGTCAACGCCTTCGGCCTTGCCTTCCCGAACCCGGTCGGGCTGGCCGCCGGTTTCGACAAGCATGCGGAGGCCATCGACGGCTGTCTCGGCCTCGGGGTCGGCTTCACCGAGATCGGCGGGGTGACGCCCTTGCCGCAGCCGGGCAGCGCCCGACCACGGGTGTTTCGCCTCACTGAGGATCAGGCCGTGATCAACCGTTATGGCCTCAACAGCGTGGGGGTCGATGTGGTGGCTGGCCGGCTGGCGGCGCGGCGCGGGCGCGCCGGAGGTTCCGGCGGCATCGTCGGTGTCAACCTTGGTGCCAACAAGGAGTCGGCTGATCGCGCCGGAGACTATGCCGTTCTCGCCGAAAAGCTCGCGCCGCTGTGCGATTTCCTGACCATCAATGTCTCTTCTCCCAACACGCCCGGGCTCAGGGATCTGCAAGGCGAGGCGGCGCTCGATGCCCTGATCGTCCGCACGCTCGCGGCGCGCGACAAGGCCTGCGGCGCAGGCAGGCTGACGCCGGTGCTGCTGAAGATCGCACCTGACCTGACCGAGATCGACCTGGACGGCATCGTGACGGTCGCCCTCAGGCGCGGCATCGCCGGCCTGATCGTCTCGAACACCACCCTCGACAGGCCGGCCTCGCTGCGAAGCCCGCATCGCGGTGAGACCGGCGGGCTGTCGGGTCGCCCGGTCTTTGCCCGGTCGACGCGGTTGCTGGCCCAGGCCGCGATCCGGATCGAAGGGCGCATGCCGCTGATTGGCGTTGGCGGCGTCGAGGACTGGCGCAGCGCGCTGGCCAAGATCGAGGCGGGTGCCAGCCTCGTCCAGCTCTACACGGCCATGATCTACAAGGGCCCGGGCTTGTTCGGCGAGATCACCACCGGTCTTGTCGCCCATCTCGCCCGAACCGGCGCGCCGGACATGGCGGCGCTGGTGGGCTCCCGCATGACGGCCATTGCTGCCGGGGAGCCGTGAGCTTCGGGCGGAAACCTGCCAGGAGCTAGCGCCGTCCGAGCAGCCGCACCAGCAGCCAGACCGGGATCACCACCAGCGCGCCGGCCAGAACCCACTGCGCGACCTCGCGGATCGCATCGGTGCCCATGTTCAGGATCGACGACACGAAGTTGCCGATGGCCGTGAACAGGTTGCGCGGGGTCAGGCCGAGAAAGGCCATGATTGCCCCGACAATCAGCGACAGGAAGATCAGCTTCACCACCACGCTCAGGGGCGAGCCGCCAAGTGCGCGTTCAAGCCTGGGATCTGGCATCGGGGGGAACCTTCGGGCTGGCAGGCTCCGCGCCGGTGCTTCAGGCGGCGGAGGTCTGCTGGGAGGCTGGATCCTGGGGGCTCCAGCCGGTCGCGGCAATCTTGGAAGCGAGGATCACGGCTTGCGTGCGGCTGTCAACATCCAGCTTCTGCAGGATGGCCGAAACATGGGCCTTCACCGTGGCTTCCGAGACGCTGAGTTCGTAGGCGATCTGCTTGTTGAGCAGGCCTTCCGACAGCATCATCAGGACGCGCACCTGCTGCGGCGTCAGTGACATCAGCCGCTTGATCGTCTCGGCGGTTTCGTTGTCCTGACCGCCCGAGAAGTCGATGCCCGCCGGCACCCAGACATTGCCATCGAGCACCGATTGCACTGCGACGGCCATCTGGTCGGCATCGAGCGTCTTGGGCATGAAGCCGAGCGCACCGAACTCGATGCAGCGCCGGACCACGCCCGGATCGTCGTTGGCCGACACCACCATCACCGGAACCTGTGGATAGTCGGCCCTGAGGAACAGCAATCCGGAGAGGCCCTGCACGCCAGGCATCGTCAGGTCGAGCAGGATGAGATCGGCCTCGCTGCCCGTCGCCAGCATTTTCGTGACCTCGTCGAACGATCCGGCCTCGAGCAGCTTCGTGCCGGGCAGGGCAGACGTCAGCGCCTGGCGAAGGGCCCCGCGAAACAGCGGATGATCATCGGCAATCAGAATGCACGGACTGGTCTCGTTCGACATGCCGCTTTCCTCCGGAGATTGTTTTTGTTTGTTATTTTCCAAAGTAGGCCACGACTTGCCCCGTCTGGCAAGCACGGACATCCACGTCTCTTTCCGGCGCTTTCCAGGGGGTGTCCAAGGAGATTTCCAAGGGGACTTCCAGGAGGCTGTCCAATTGTGGCTCGGTCAGGCTGAGCTGCCGTGTTGCGCCGCACCTAACCACCTGTAAACGCTGTGAAATAAGCGACGCATGAGTCTTTAGTAGGACTATCCGGTGTTATGCTTACGCCCTAGTTTCGCCGCATCGGTTAAACCGGGGTTAAAATCCCGGCGATTCCGGTTTGGCGACGCATAAGCCTCGGGGCATCCGCATCCCTTGGCATGTGTTCATCGGGAGAAACGCAAGATGAGCGAACCAAACAAGGTGCAGGCGCACTGGGCAGCGACCCAGCGGCTGACCTACATCATGATCGGCATATGGGCCTTCTTTTCCTTTTTCATTCACATGTTCTCGCCGGCGCTGAACAGCATCAAGATCCTCGGCTTCCCGCTGGGCTTCTACATGGCTGCGCAGGGCTCTCTGATCGTATTCGTGGCGCAGTTGTTCTGGTTCTCTGGAGCCCAGGACAAGGTCGACCGCCAGTACGGCATGGCCGAAGACGATTGAGGAGCGGCGTACCATGTCAACCGAAGCAAAAACTGATTTCACTTCCAATCTGGGCCGGATCTACACCATCTACACGGGTGGATTCGTCGCCTTCGTGATCTTCATCGCGATCCTGGAGCGCGTTGGCGTTCCCAACAACATCCTTGGCTACCTGTTCGTGGCCTTCACGATCGGCGTTTATGCCGCCATCGGCATTCTCTCCCGCACCATGCAGGTCGACGAATATTACGTTGCAGGCCGCAAGGTGCCGTCCTTCTACAACGGCATGGCGACCGCCGCTGACTGGATGAGCGCTGCCTCGTTCATCGGCATGGCCGGCACGCTCTACCTGCTCGGCTATGACGGCCTCGCCTTCATCCTGGGCTGGACCGGCGGCTACGTGCTGGTGGCAACCCTGATTGCGCCATATCTGCGCAAGTTCGGGTGCTATACGGTTCCGGACTTCCTGGCCTTCCGTTTTGGCGGCAATGCGGCCCGTATCGCCGGCATCGTCGTCCTGATGAGCTGCTCGTTCACCTACGTGGTGGCGCAGATCGTTGGCACTGGTCTGATCGGCGCACGCCTGCTCGGCATGTCGTTCGAAATGGCCGTGTTCGTCGGCCTCGTCGGCATTCTCGTCTGCTCGATGCTCGGCGGCATGCGCGCGGTGACCTGGACCCAGGTTGCCCAGTACATCGTCCTGATCATTGCCTACCTCGTCCCGGTCGTGATCCTCTCGACCCAGAAGTTCGGTATCCCGATCCCGCAGCTCACCTACGGCACGGTTCTCTCCGAGATCCAGATCAAGGAAGCCGCCCTCGGCGTTGCAGCGTCCGCATCGCACATCGTGCCTTTCGCCCGCTACGACCCCTTGAACTTCTTTGCCCTCGTGCTCTGCCTGATGGTCGGCACCGCTTCGCTGCCGCACGTCCTGATGCGCTACTTCACCACGCCTTCCGTGCGTGAAGCCCGCTCGTCGGTTGCCTGGACGCTCCTGTTCATCTTCATCCTCTACTTCACGGCGCCGGCCTATGCCGCCTTCGCGAAGCTCGAGGTGTTCGAGAACGTCATCGGCAAGCCACTCGGCCAGCTCCCGGGCTGGATCTACAGCTATGGCAAGATCGGCCTGATCCAGATCTGCGGCGTCAATGCCGTCGATGTGGCCTCGATCACCGCTGCCTGCGGCCGCATCGCCGGTCACACAGGCATCCTCAGCCTTGCCAACTTCTCGATCCAGGCCGACGCGATCGTGATCGCCACGCCTGAAATCGCTGGTCTGCCCTATGTCGTCTCCGGCCTCGTCGCCGCTGGCGGTCTGGCTGCCGCGCTGTCAACCGCTGACGGGCTTCTGCTCGCCATCGCCAACGCGCTGTCGCACGATGTCTACTCCCGCATGATCAACAAGAACGCACCGGTGGCGAAGAAGCTCATCATCGCGCGCGTGCTTCTGGTCATCGTGGCGATCCTCGCCGCCTGGGTAGCGTCCGGTCGTCCGGCGGATATCGTGGCCATGGTGGCCTGGGCCTTCAGTCTTGCTGCGGCAGGCCTGTTCCCGGCGCTCGTCATGGGCATCTGGTCCAAGAAAACCACCTCGGCAGCCGCCGTGGCAGGTATCTGGGCCGGCTTCCTGACCACACTGGTCTACCTCGTCGTCACCCGTTACTTCCCGGGCTTCGGCGTCGACTATCTCGGCATGTACTCGAACGTCAGCCCGACGACCGGACGCGCTCTGGTTGATCTGGCAAAGATCAAGGCGGAAACGCCGCAGATCTTCAGCCAGGGCATGGTTCTCATCAGCCATCCTATGGCGTCGCGAGTTGGCTGGTTCAACGTGGCGAACATCTCGGCCGGCCTGTTCGGCATGCCGATCGGCTTCCTGACGATGATCATCGTCTCGAAGTTCACCACCGCACCGAGCGCGGAAATGCAGAACTTCATCGATGACATCCGCCGCCCCCGTGGCGAAGCCGTGATGATCGAGAAGGCTGGCTGACGGTCGGCGGGCCATCCGGTCCGCCTCCCATCCATCGACCTGAAGGGGCGGCTTGTTCCGCCCCTTTTTTCATCTTAAGTGACGGCTCTTGCGCCGCCCAAGGATCATCCCGCCATGACCGATGTCGACAGCCAGGGGTTGTTCTGGCTCTACCAGATCCCCAATCTGGCGCTGGCCGCGCTGATGTACACGCTGATGGGCCGCTTTGTGCTGTCGCTGTTCTTTGCCGATGGCAGCGACAAGGTGATCTGGACCGTGTTTCGCCAGATCACGCAGCCCGCCATCAACGCCGTGCAACTGGTCACGCCTTTTGCCGTGCATGAACGTGTCGTGGTGCTTCTCACTGTCGTCTGGGTGTTGTTCATCCGCCTCGTCGTGTTCGTCAGCTTCGCGGCCATGGGCTGGATGCCGACCATTGTCGGAGCACCACGGCCATGACGCCTCCCAGGAATGACAATCGCGAGGACATGCTGCGCAAGGATGGCATCTTTGTCGGCATCGCCGGGATGTCGCTGCTCAACGGCATGCACTTTTCCGCCTATTTCGATCCGGTCTTCATCCTGATGAAGCCGTTTGCCGCAGGGTTCTTCATCACCTCGCCGATCCTGCAGTTCTATTTCACCTCACTCTTCCTGTCGGCGCTGACGCTTGCCTTCGGCGGCATCCCCGCAGCCATCTACGAGCGCGGCAAGGGCCTGAAGGAGAGTACCCCGACCTCGCTCTGGATCTGGCTGGGCGGCATCCTGTTTCTCACCATTCCGACCCTGCTGAACATGACGGCGCGGAGCGGCTGAGCGAAGCTCATCCGGATCACGACATCGTATTGTGCCGCATCTGGCGGCTCCGGCCTTGTTGGTGTTACCGTCCGTCCAATCCAACAGCACATCGGGAGATGAGCCATGGACTGGGCACGGTTGAACGACATGGCGTATCTGTCGGTATCGCGCGCCTCCGGGTTTGCCTGCCTCGCGATCTTCTGTTTCATGATCGGGATGGCGGGGTATCCGCTGGTGGCGCTGAAGTCGGGCGCTGTTTTCATGATGCTGAGCGCCGGGGTGCTGGCGGTCAAGGCCCAGCGCTCGCCGATGAAGCCTTACAAGCACACCGAACTCTGGGTCTTGCTGGCTCCAGAGGAGCGGCCGGATCCGCGCTTCGCCCAGCAGTTGATCGGCCTGACGCTGCGCGATGTCTTCCTGCGCTTTGCGGGCTATTTCGCCATGGCGGGGTTGGTCTGCTTCGCCGTGGCGATGGCGGTGCAGCTTCTCACGTTCCTGCTCGACGGCTGATCAGGCCAAGCCCGCGCCAGACCAGCCAGCCGGCCAGCGCTATGTTGCCGACCAGCGGCGTGGCCGCCAGAACGCCAAAGGCGATGCGCCTGTCCGGCTCCAGCCGGAAGACCACGATCAGGAAAGCGGCCATGCCGCTGTAGAGCGCGATCAGCGCCACGATGCCCCACGGGTCCTTGCCCGCATCCGCCATGGTCGCGGCCAGATCGCCGGTGACGCCGGCCCACACCTTGGCCAGGGCCAGCAGCGCAATGCCGCCGATGCACAGCGCCCTGACGCCTCCGTTCATGGGTTGCGTGCCGGATGCAGCCTGTCGAGACCGCGCCAGACCAGCCAGGCCAGCGGCACGACATTGCCCAGGATCGGCATGGCCACGATGAGCCCGATGGCCAGCGCCCGCTGCGGCTCGAAGCGCCACAGCACGATCCCGAAGATCAGGAAACCAAGATAAAGATCGATCAGGGTGACGACGCCCCACGGGTTGGCCGTGATCTCGGCCACGGCGGGCCAGAACGGAGCGCGTCCAAAGGCCCAGATGATCGAGCCGGCGAGAAGGGCAAAGCCCAGGGCACAGATGAGTTTCAACATGGACTGTTTACGCAGCCATCAGCCTTCAGGTTCACTCCCCGTGGCCGACGTGCGCACCATCAGCCGCTCGATGCTGTCCAGCCGGTCAGCCTCGCCCGGAGGCTTGTCCCAGCGGATCCTGTGAATGCGCGGAAAGCGCATCGCGACCCCCGACTTGTGGCGCGTCGAGCGTTGCAGGCCCTCAAAGGCGATTTCCAGGACCAGCCCGCTCGTGGCCGTGTGTGTCACCTCGCGCACCGGGCCGAAGCGGTTGATCGTGTTCTTGCGCACGAAGCGGTCGAGTTCGGTCAGTTCCGCGTCGGTGAAGCCGAAATAGGCCTTGCCGACCGGCACCAGTTCGTCGCCATTCTCGCCCGTGCGCCAGCAGCCGAAGGTGAAGTCCGAATAGAACGACGAGCGCTTGCCGTGGCCGCGCTGGGCATACATCAGAACGCAGTCGATCAGCCCGGGCGCGCGCTTCCACTTGAACCACAGCCCCTTCGGCCTGCCGGGCACGTAGGCCGAGTCCGAGCGCTTGATCATCAGTCCCTCGATGGCGTCCGCATCAGCCCCGGCCCCGACGCTGCCCGGCTCGGCGCGGGCCGCCGCTAGGTCGTCCCATGTGGTGAAGGGCAGTTCAGCGGAGATGTCGAACCGCGCAGGCTGTTTGGCCGCCAGCAAGGCTTCCAGCCTTTGCCGGCGCTCGCTGAGCGGCAGCGCGCGGATATCCTCCGTGCCGTCGACCAGCAGGTCGTAGGCCCGCACATGGGCAGGATACTCGGCCAGCAGGCGGGCGCTGACCGTCTTGCGGTTGAGCCGCTGCTGGAGCACGTTGAAGCTCTGCACGCGGCCTTCGCGCAGCACCAGCAATTCGCCGTCGATGGCGGCGTCGAACTGCATCGCCTCGACCAGTTCCGGGAAGGCCCCCGAGATGTCCTCGCCGGTGCGCGAATACAGCCGCGTCACGCGCCGGTCTTGCGCATCGAGCCCCGAACTGGCCTGTATCCGGATGCCATCCCATTTCCACTCGGCGCTGAACGCTGCCGGATCGAGCCGGTCGAAGTCCGCATCCTCCATCGGATGGGCAAGCATGGCAGGGCGGAAGGGCGCAGGATCGTCCGCCTCCGGCTCTGGGCCCTCGCCGAGGGCCCAGGCAAACAGCGCCTCATAGGGCGGTGTCAGCCCGTGCCAGACCTCTTCGATCGCATCGGTCGGCAGCGCTCCGAGGCCGGCGACGGCGGTCTTGGCCAGCCGCGCCGACACGCCGATGCGCAGGCCCCCGGTGATCAGCTTCAGCAGTGCCCAGCGCCCGGTCTCGTCGAGTTGGTCAAGCCAGTCTGCCAGCAGGGTCGGCAGTTCCCGCTTCTCGGCTTCAGCGAGCGCGGCCACGATCCCGGCCAGCGTCGGAGCGGGGAGATTGTGCCCGATCCCGTCGCGGGGGCGGGCCGCCGGCCACATCAGCGCCACGGTCTCGCTGAGATCGCCGACATAGTCATAGGACAGCGCGAACAGTTCAGGGTCGGTCCGATCAGTGATCAGGCTGCGGATCAGCCCGGCCTTGGCGTTGGCGAAAGCGAGTTGCCCCGTCATCGCCGCCAGCGCATGGCCGCGCTCCGGGTCTGGCGTGCGCCGGAAATAGTCGGTCATCAGCGCCAGCTTGCCGTTGCGGCGCGGCTCATAGGCCAGCCGGTCGAGAAGCCAGGCAAAGCTGTTGAGGTCGGCGGTCATGGGCTGAGGCTCGTCATGATGCTGCGGTCGGCATCTCGCCGTCCGCCTCGCCGTCGTCGCCATAGCCTGCGAGGCGCAAAGGTCTCGCCCGGATGCCGTTCATCGCGCACCAGCGCACCAGCGCATCTTCCTGCCCGTGCGTGACCCAGACCTCGGGTGCACCAACCTCGCGGATGGTGGCGCACAGATCGTCCCAGTCGGCGTGGTCCGACACGATCAGCGGCAGTTCCACGCCCTTCTGCCGCGCCCTTGCCCTGATCCGCATCCAGCCCGAGGCGAAAGCGGTCACCGGATCGGGCAATTGCCGAGCCCACAGATCCTGCACCGCGCTGGGCGGGCAGATCACGATCTCACCGGCGAGTGTCTTGCGCTCTGCCGCCACGACCTTGTGGATATCGCCAAGCGGCACGCCATGGGCCTCGTAAAAGCCCATCAGCTTTTCCATCGCGCCATGCACATGGATCGGGCGGTCGTAGCCGGCATCGCGGATCAGAGCCACCAGCCGCTGCGCCTTGCCAAGCGCATAGGCCCCGATCACATGGCAGCGCTCCGGAAACAGCGTCAGCGAATCGAGCAGCTTGGCCACTTCGCCCGCCGTGTCGGGATGGCGGAAGACCGGCAGGCCGAACGTGGCCTCGGTGATGAACACATCGCAGCGCACCGGCTCGAAGGCGGTGCAGGTCCGGTCCGCCGCGCGCTTGTAGTCGCCTGATGCGACAATCCTGAGCCCGCCCGCATCAACAGCGATCTGGGCCGAGCCGAGCACATGCCCGGCAGGATGGAAGGTGAAACCGACCTCGCCGATGCGCACGCGCTCGCCCCAGGTGGCCACCTGCTGCTGCTGGGTGAAGGCCGCGCCATAGCGCACCGCCATGATGCCGAGCGTTTCGCGCGTGGCCAGCACCGCGCCATGGCCGGCCCTGGCATGGTCCGCATGGCCATGGGTGATCAGCGCCCGCGCCACGGGCCTGACCGGATCGATGTAGACGTCCGCCGGCGGGCAATAGAGCCCGGACGGCGTTGGCGTGAGAAGCTCGTGCGGCCGCATGAATCGTGTATCCTCAAGGGCTGACGATACTGGGTTTCACTCCGGAAAGAAGGCGCATCATGCCGCTGAAGGCCGTCCACCGCAGCACGGGTGATGCCATCGCCGATCGCCGCTTTGCCTATGCCATGGCCGCCTTCGTGGAGGCCGACTGGCAGGTCGCGGTGGATCTGGCCAGCCAGACCCTTGAGCTTGCTCCCGGTTTTGCGCCAGCCCATGCCACGCTCGGGCGGGCACAGGCCGCGCTTGGCCGCAAGGACGAGGCCATCGCCGCCCTCAGTGAAGCGCTGCGCCTCGATCCGGAGGACGAGCTTGGCATCCGCATCGATCTTGCGCGGCTGGGCGCGATGCATGGCGACGAGGCCATCAGCGAGGGCTATGTCCGCGCCCTGTTCGACAATTACGCCGAGGGCTTCGACCAGCACCTGACCGGGGCCTTGTCCTATCGCGGGCCGGCCATCATCACCGAAGCCATCGGCACCGCCGCTGCCGCTCTCGGGCGCAAGCCGGCCTTCGACCTCGCCCTTGATCTGGGCTGCGGCACCGGGCTCATGGCCAGGGCGCTCGGCCCGATGGCCCGCCGCATCGAGGGGGTCGACATCTCGCCGCGCATGATCGCTGTC
>JAIYDY010000108.1 GCA_027487245.1 Hyphomicrobiales bacterium | reverse complement strand
TCGGGCAACGTCATCGCGCGTGACGAGGTGCTGGTTGTGCCCGAGGTCGATGGCCTTGCCGTGCAGGAGATCCTGGCCGAGGAGGGCGACATGGTGAAGGCCGGCCAGGTGCTGGCCCGACTCAATCGCGCCGCGCTCGATGTGGCGCTGGCCCAGAACACTGCGGCGCTGCAGCGCGTGACGGCCACGATTGCGCAGGCACGAGCCCAGATCACGGAAGCCGAGGCCGTCAAGGTGCAGGCCAACAACGCGCTCAGCCGCGCCCAGGCCCTGCGCAGCGACGGCATCACCAGCGCCGACACGTTCGACCAGCGCCTGTCTGCCTCGCGCAGCGCCGATGCCCGCCTGATCTCGGTGCGTCAGTCCCTCGCCATTGCCGAAGCCGAGCAGGCTTCGTCCGAGGCCCAGCGCCGGGAAATAGAGTTGCGCATCGCCCGCAGCGAGATCAAGGCCCCGCACGCCGGGCTGATCAGCCGGCGCAATGCAAAGCAGGGTGCGATTGCGGCGATGGCGGCACCCGAACCCCTGTTCCGCATCATTGCCGATGCCGCTGTGGAACTGGAAGCGGAGGTACCCGAGGCCGACATTCCGCGGCTCGCGATCGGAAGGCCGGTCGATGTCACGCTTGCGGGCAGTGCCCAGCCGGTGGCCGGCACCATCCGCCTGATCTCGCCGGAGGTTGACCGCATGACGCGCCTCGGCAAGGTGCGCATTGCCTTGCCAGCCGCCTCGGCACGCTCGGTTGGAGCTTTCGCGCGCGGCCTCATCGAGATCGACCGGCGCTTGGGCCTTACCGTGCCCGTGTCCGCCGTCAACTATCGCCGCGACCTTGCCACCGTTCAGGTGGTCGAGGCCAACACCGTGCATATCCGGCCGGTGCGCATCGGTCTTTCGGGCCAGGGGCGCATCGAGCTGCTGGACGGCGTGAAGGAAGGCGACATCGTCGTGGCGCGCGCTGGAACGTTCCTTCGGGAGGGCGACATCATCACGCCGGTTCCGCAGGCCACACCGACAGCCAACCCGGCGCAGGCGCGCGCCTCGAGCGTGAACTGAAAGGATCGCGACCATGAGCATCAATGTCTCGTCCTGGTCGATCCGCAAGCCCGTCCCGGCGGTGCTGCTGTTCTTCGTGCTGTGCGTGCTTGGCATCATGAGCTTCATGAAGCTGCCGGTGACGCGCTTTCCGAACATCGACATTCCGCTTGTTTCGGTGGTGGTCACGCAGTCCGGTGCCGCGCCGTCTGAACTCGAAACCCAGATCACCAAGCGCGTCGAGGACGCGGTGGCCAACATCGCGGGCGCGAAGAAGGTCGTGTCGACCCTCACGGATGGCACCTCGCAGGTGCTGGTCGAATTCCGTCTCGACGTGAACAGCGACCGTGCGCTCAACGACGTGAAGGACGCGGTCGCCAAGATCCGCGCCGACCTGCCGCGCACCATCGACGAGCCGATCATCCAGAAGATCGATGTCGAGGGCCAGTCAATCCTGACCTATGCGGCCTCTTCGCCGGGCAAGACACTGGAGCAGCTCTCCTGGCATGTGGACGATGTCATCGCCCGCGAGTTGCAAGGTCTCAAGGGCGTGGGCCGCGTCGACCGCTATGGCGGTGTCGACCGCGAGATCCGCATTTCGCTCGATCCTGACAGGCTCCTGGCGCTCGGCATCACGGCCGCCGAGGTCAACCGGCAGGTCAGGGCGACCAACGTCGATCTCGCCGGCGGACGCAGCCAGATCGGCGGTCAGGAGCAGGCGATCCGTACGCTTGCGGGTGCACGCACCGTGGCTGACCTGGCTGACGCCAAGATTGCGCTGAGCGGCGGGCGCGAGGTTCGCCTGCGCGAACTCGGCACGGTGGAGGATTCCAACTCCGAGCCCCGCAGCTTTGGTCGCCTGAACGGCCAGCCGGTCGTGTCCTTCGCGGTGTTCCGCTCGAAGGGGTCGAGCGAATTGTCGGTCAAGGAGGTCGTCGAGGCCCGTCTGGCCAAGCTGCGCACGCTCTATCCGGATGTCCAGATCCAGTCGATCGACGATGCGGTGGCCTTCACCTATGGCAACTACAAGTCGGCGATGGCGACGCTGCTCGAAGGTGCTGCGCTGGCGGTGCTCGTCGTGCTGCTGTTCCTGCGCAACTGGCGGGCCACGCTGATCACGGCCATCGCCCTGCCCTTGTCGGCAATCCCCACCTTCTGGGCCATGGACCTGATGGGCTTCTCGCTCAATCTGGTCAGCCTTCTGGGTATCACGCTAGTCACCGGCATCCTTGTCGATGATGCGATCGTCGAGATCGAGAACATCGTGCGGCACATGAAGATGGGCAAGTCGCCCTACCGAGCCGCTATGGAGGCTGCCGACGAGATCGGGCTTGCCGTGATCGCGATCACGCTGACCATCGTGGCCATCTTCGCGCCGGTGTCGTTCATGCCGGGCGTGGCCGGGCAATACTTCAAGCAGTTCGGCCTGACCGTCGCTGTGGCGGTGCTGTTCTCGCTGCTGGTGGCGCGCCTGATCACACCGATGATGGCGGCCTACCTGATGCGCCCGGTCAAGCATGTGGAGCACAAGGACGGCTTCATCATGCGGGGCTATCTGAGCTTCCTCGCCCTCACGCTGAAGACGTGGAAGCTCGGGCCGGGCCGCTTCAAGGTTCCGGTGTCTAATGCCTATCTGACACTGATCACCGGGGTTCTGTGCCTGGTCGTGTCGGTCTGGGCGACGTCGCTGCTTCCGACGGCGTTCATCCCGGATGAGGACAACTCGCGCATCGTGGCCAACATCGAGTTGCCGCCCGGTTCGACGCTGGAAGACACCCGCCTGACCACCGACGAGATCGTGCGCAGGCTGCGTGAGCGGCCCGAGGTGCGCCACGTCTTCGCGCTGGGTGGCAGTTCCGCCACTGGCCAGCGCGAGGTGCGGCGTGCGGCGCTCTACATCATCCTGGTTCCCAAGAGCGCGCGCAAGATCGCCCAGAAGGACTTCAAGGCCATCGTCGCCGCCACGCTCGGCGAGGTGCCGGATGTGCGCGCCTGGTATGTCAACGAGCGCGGCGAGCGCGAAATGGCGTTCTCGATCATGTCGAAGGACGGCGACGCACTGGCCGAGGCGGTGGCCCGGCTGGAAGCGCGGATGCGCAAGGTTGACGGCTTCCTGAATGTCGCCGCGTCCGGCGCCCTGACGCGGCCTGAAATCCGGGTCCGTCCGCGGCTCGAGGAGGCCGGCGAACTCGGCGTGACGCCCGAAGCCATCTCGGAAGCGGTGCGCGTCGCGACCATTGGGGATGCCGGCTCCAACCTCGCCAAGTTCAACACCGGCGACCGGCTGGTGCCGATCCGCGTCCAACTCGGCGAGGATGCCCGCACCGACATGGCCCGCCTCAAGGCGCTGCGCGTGACCAGCGCCACGGGCCGGTCGATCCCGCTCAGTTCGGTCGCGGATATCAGCTTCGGCGAAGGGCCTTCCTCGATCGATCGCTATGACCGGGTGAGGCGCTCGTCCATCGGCGCCGATCTCAAGCGTGGCTTGCCGCTTGGCACCGCGCAGGAGATCTTCAACGACATCGTCAAGGAAGTCGGGCTGCCGGACGGCGTCTGGGTGCAGCTCACCGGCGATGCCGAAATCCAGGGCGAAGTGGCGTCCGGCTTCATCAATGCGATGGGCACGGGGCTGATGATCGTGCTGGCGGTGCTGATCCTGCTGTTCGGCTCGGTGTTCCAGCCGATCACGATCCTGCTGTCGCTGCCCCTGTCATTCGGCGGGGTCGTGTTGGGTCTCCTGCTGACCAACAACGCGGTCTCGATGCCGGTCTATATCGGCCTGCTGATGCTGATGGGCATTGTCACCAAGAACGCGATCATGCTGGTCGACTTCGCGGTGGAGGCCGAGGCGCGCGGCGTCGAGCGCAGGGAAGCCCTGATCGATGCCGGCCACAAGCGGGCGAGGCCGATCGTGATGACCACCATCGCCATGGCGGCGGGCATGCTGCCCTCGGCCTACTCGCTCGGCGATGGCGGCGAATTCCGTGCGCCGATGGCGATTGCGGTGATCAGCGGGTTGCTGGTCTCGACCGTTCTCAGCCTGGTGTTCGTGCCATCCTTCTATGTGGTGATGGACGATCTGAGCCGGCTCGTCAGCCGGATGTTCGCGCCCTTCCTCGGCAAGAAGGAGGACGAGAGCAACTGGCAGCATGACGACCATCAGGCCACGGCCTTGCCCGACAACGTCAAGCCGATCCGCCAGGCGGCTGAATAGGGCCAGCCAGACGTGAAACTCGGGGCCGATCAGAAATGGTCGGCCCGGATCACCTGAACGTCAGAGATGGTGACGATGCCGATCTGGCGCGCCAGCACCGAGTAGACCCGCTCCAGCACCGCATCTGCCTTGGCGGCATCGACGATCGAAATCACCATCACGAGGCGACCGGCATCTCCTGCCAGCCCCTCGGCGCTCCAGGTGCCCTCGCTGCCCCGACCGGCCAGCACCGGCACAATGGTGTAACCTGTGACTCCGGCCTGATTGAGCCGATCCGTCAGCCGATGCAGTGCCGGTGCCTCAACGATGATCTCAAGGCGCTTCTTCAGATGCGTGACGACCATCGCGGGCCTCCATGGATGTCTGTCGTGTCCGGGGGCATCGTCGCTACGTTCCGACCCACGTGGCGAGGGCAAGATAGAGCGGGATGCCCAGAGCCAGGTTGAACGGGAAGGTCACACCGAGGGACAGGGTGAGATAGATCGCGGGCTTGGCTTCCGGCAGGGCCAGCCGCATGGCCGCAGGCACGGCGATGTAGGAGGCCGAGGCGGCGAGCGTGATGAACAGAGCCGCGCCGCCCACCGAAAGCCCCAGCGGCATCAGCGCCAGCGTGGCGAGCGCGGCGGAGACCAGCGGCATGATGATGCCGAAGGCGAGCACCGGCGGCGACAGGTGCCGCGCGCCTTCGCGCATGCCACGGCCAGCCACCAGCCCCATGTCGAGCAGGAACAGGCACAGGATGCCGCGGAAGGGATCGACGATGAACGGGGCGATCATGGCCAGCCCCTTCGGACCGGTCGCCCAGCCGATCAGGAACGAGCCGACCAGCATGACCACCGATGCGTTGAGGCCGACCTCACGGATCAGTGCGCCGGCGCTTTCGCCCTCCTCGTCGCGCGAGGGTCCACGCGCGCGCCGCGCCAGCAGCAGTGCAGACAGGATGGCCGGCGTCTCCATCACGGCGGCCACCGCCACCAGAAACCCCTCGAAAGGCAGGCCCTGTCCCTGCACGGCCTCCGTGCCCGCCACGAATGTCACGATCGAGATCGAGCCGTAGTGCGCGGCAACAGCAGCCGCATCGACCGGTGACAGGCGCGAGACGGCGCGCAGGGCAAAATAGCCGATGACGGGGATGATGAACGACAGGATCACCCCTGCCAGCATCACCCAGAGCATCAGTGCGGTGATGCCGGACTTCGCGACTTCGGCGCCACCCTTGAAGCCGATCGACATCATCAGATAGAGCGCCAGCGTCTTGGCAACGGCCTCGGGAATGGTCAGGTCGGAGCGCGCCAGCGCCGCAGCAAGGCCCAGGGCAAAGAACAGCACCATGGGCGAGACAAGGTTCTGGGTGGCCAGGTCGAGAAGGCTCACGTCGCTGGCTCCCTGGTTCTTGCTTTCGCCCGCATTCCGGCGCGGACAGATGTTCCGGTCGGGCAGGCGAACCGGTAAAGAGCGATCCAGCTACCTTGATCAGGCTCTAGCCCAGTGCCCGGCCCAGTCAATTGTCCGGCCTGGACAGGTCCACAGGTGTTTGCGGCACGCCATCGCGGATGAGGCCGCGTGCCAGTGGCAGGATCGCGGGCGGGATCAGCACTTCGGCGCTTGCCGACAACTGGTCGAGCGGCCACCAGCGCACATCCAGCACCTCGTCCTGATCGGTTTCGGCCAGCCTTGCGGTGTTGAAGTCTGCCGATGTGGTGCGCACCAGGAAGTAGCGCTCATGGCACAGCGCAGCGCGGGTGAAGACATCGTTGAGCGCGGTCCGCCGCGCCACCTCGCCGAGCAACGGCAAGCCTGTCAGGCCCACTTCCTCGTCCATCTCGCGCAAGGCTGCCTGTTCGGCGCTCTCGCCGGGCTCGATGCCGCCGCCCGGCGTGAACCAGAAATGCCGCAGTCCAGGGTAGAGGCGCGAAGGTGTCGGCGGGGCTACATACTGAATCAGCAGGAGACGATCCTCAGGATCGAGAATGATCAACCGTGCCGTGGCCCGTTCCGGGTAACGCGTGCTGGCTCCGGTCATGCTGCGATATCCGCCAGCTTCGCCAGATCGACATTGCCGCCGCACAGCAGGATGCCGACCCGCTCCCCCGGCGCGGGGACATAGGCCTCGCACAGGATCGCGGCGAACGCTGCTGCGCCGCCGGGCTCCGACGCGATGCGGAAATCCTGCCAGAGGGTCTTCTGGGCGAGCGTGATCACTTCATCCGGCACCAACACCACATGGTCGACATGGGGGTGGCAGACATCGAAGACCAGTTGCCCGACATTGCGCGCGCCGAGAGAATCCGCAGCGACCGACTCGACCGTGACATCCACCGGCCCGCCGGAGGCAAGGGCGGCATGCAGCGCCTTCGAGCCAGCCGGCTCGACGCCGATGACGCGGGTGGGCCGGCCGGCCCACCAGCTGGCAGCCCCGCCGATCAGCCCGCCGCCGCCAACTGCGATCAGGGCGCTGTCGACCGGGGCCTGCTGGTCCCACTCGCGGGCCAGCGTGCCCTGGCCGGCCATGGTTTCGGGGGCCGCGAACGGGTGGATGCGCATGGCGCCGCTGGCGGCTACGTAGGCGTCGCAGGCTGCCTGCGCATCGTCATAGCGCGCGCCGCCGATGACGATCTCAGCGCCGAAGCGCCGGATCGTGGCGATCTTGGCGGGGCTGGAAATCTCCGGCACGAAGATCCGGGCCTTGTGGCCGAGCTTCATCGCGGCATAGGCGACCGCCGCTCCATGGTTGCCACCGGATGCGGCGGCGACGCCAGCGGGCGGGACGGTGCGCGAGAGCAGGTTGTTGAAAGCGCCGCGCGCCTTGAACGAGCCAGCATGCTGAACGAGTTCGAGCTTGAACACCGGCACCCAGTCGCCGCCGAGCGCGCCACGCGGCAAGGTCAGAACCGGGGTCTGGCGTGCATGGCCCTCGATCAGGTTCGCGGCTGCTTCGATCATGGCGTGGGTGACGGGCGACGTGTTCATAAGGGCGATTCCGTTTGTTGCTGCCTTGTTCTGGGCCTTTGGCACCCAGATCGCAATCGGGGTGTTGTGGGCATCACGCTCCGGAGGCGAGGGATAGGATTGTGCTTCGTTCTTCGCGATGGCCCGCGCCGTGACAAGGCAGGCGAGCGCATCAAGTTGATCATCCGCTGCCGCTCCACGCGGCGCTTTGGCTGCGAGAGCAGTGTGTCCGATGCCGTGCGCGGCCAGCAGACCTTGCCTGAGTGCCATGCCATCGGGCCAGGGCTTGCCCTTGACCTTCTTGGGTTCGTGAAGCGGCCTGCCGCCATTCATGGCCTGGAAGGCCACCTCCGGGTGGCTTTCGAAGACGCGTTCTGTCAGGCCGGCCCTGAGGCGCAGGAGTTCATCGATCTCGCGGATCTTGGGAAAGATCATGAAGCCCTGCTTGGAGACCTTCCGCGGAGGTTCGGAGCGGGCGGCGGCTTCCGCGCAGGCGCTGGCATAGTCGGGTGCGAAAACCGCTGCGCGGGCCGGGATGGAAAAGACCGACGACTGGCGTGCCCCGAGCAGCGGGCGCACCAGCCGCTCTGGCGCGCGGCCCGGGCCCTCGATCCGCTCAGGCAGGCCAATCGGCATATCCACAACAATGCAGACGGGCCTTTCCGGCGCATCGATGATCTCAGAAAACCGGGCAACGATTCTGATGCGCGGGTTCGACACGTCGTCTTCAGGCGCAAAGGCGACGATCCAGCCGCCGGGACACCCATCGACGCCTGCGATCCATGCCATGGTTCCGACCTTCCCTCGCGGTTCTGCAGCGCCTGTTGCTGACATTTGCTCATGACGGAAGGCATTGGTGTCGTCCAGAGCCCTGCGGATTGCCTTGCCGCCGGGCCGGTGACAAGGTTCGGCGAACCACAGGGAATGCTTCGACAATGTCCGCCTTGCATCTGTCCGCCTCGCAGACCGTCATTCGCCCGCGCCGCAGTGCGCTCTACATGCCTGCCTCCAATCTGCGCGCCATCGAAAAGGCGCGCGTGATCGCGGCGGATTGCATCATCCTCGATCTCGAGGATGCGGTGGCGCCCGACATGAAGGAGGTGGCGCGCGCGCAGGCGGTGAAGGCCGTCGCGGATGGCGGCTTCGGCCACCGCGAACTGGTGATCCGCACCAACGCGCCGGAAAGCGCATGGTTCGACGCCGACCTCTCCGCGGCTGCCCTGTCCGGGGCTGATGCGATCATGATCCCGAAGGTGTCACGTCCGGAGACGCTGGCCATGATCGGTGCCCGCCTTGCTGCCTCGGGTGCGCCGGCCCACACCCGTGTCTGGGCCATGATCGAGACGGCGTTCGCCGTGCTCAGGGTCGAGGCGATCGCGGCCATGGCGCTGGTGCCGGAAGCGCGGCTGAGCTGTTTCGTGATCGGTGCCAACGATCTGGCCAAGGATACGCGGGCGAGGATCGTGCCGGGCCGTGCGCCGATGCTGCCCTGGCTGGCCATCACGCTGGCGGCGGCGCGGGCTTATCATCTCGACATTCTTGACGGCGTCTACAACGACTTTTCCGACCTTGACGCTTTCCGGGCGGAAGCGGAGCAGGGCCGTGACATGGGCTTCGACGGCAAGACGCTCAGCCATCCGGCGCAGGCCGAGATTGCCAACGCGGTGTTCTCGCCGACGGCCGAGGACCTCAAGAAGGCTCGCGAGATCATTGATGCCTTCGCCTTGCCCGAGAACCGGGACAAGGGCGCGATTTCGCTGAACGGCTGGATGGTGGAACGGCTGCACGCGGAGATGGCGGCGCGCGTCTTGGCGCTGGACGCCGCGATTCGTGAGCGGACCTGAGGTCAGCCCGCCTGCGGCGCGAGGGCGCGGGCGACCTTCTCGATGCGTTCGGCCGCCTCGCGGATCGCATCGGTCGCCAGCCGCTCGACCTCGCCGGCGCGGGTCTCGGCAAAGCCCGCATCGCCCTTGAGGGACTCGAGCGTGCCTTCAAGCGTCTGGACCCGGCGGCGCATCTCCGAAATCTCGTCGGCGAGGGTCAGTGCGGCCATGACATGCAGCCGCATGTCTCCCAGCTCGCCCAGACCCTTGCGCATGTCGTCGATGCGCGAATCATACAGGGCCGCGAGACCTTCGAGATGTGCCTCTTCGCCGTCGCCGCAGGACATGCGGTAGACTTTTCCGGCGATGGTGACCGTAACCTGCCCCATGCTCAGCGCTCCCCGTTCCGGGTCGCGGGCGAAACGGCGAGATGCGCGGCGCCCCGCTCATGCTCGTCGGACTCTTGACCGTCGTCCAGTTCGCCGGATGTCTCCTCAGGCGCATCCGCATCTTCTTGCTCGTTTTCTTGCCCGAGTTCGTCGCCCAGCACGGCGTTGATCGCCAGCATGGCACGGTCGAGGCGCTTTACGGCATCGTCTGCGGCGCCCTCGACACGTCGGAGCCGCGAGAGTGTGCCGTCGAGGTCGGTGGCAAGGCGCGAGCGGTCATCCTGCATGATGGCCAGCTCGGTTTCGAGGTCGCCGCGCCGGCGCTCGAGGTCGAGCTTGCGCTGTGCGGCAGCCTCAAGCTGACCCAGCGAGGCATCGAGGCTCTTCAAAGCGCTTTCGAACGACGTCGTGCTCACGTGCGACCTTGCTCGGGGTCCGGGTTATCCGCACGCCTTGCGGCATTGGATCGATTCGCAATTCTAGCGGGTGGGCCGGCGATTGCCAGCCTTGCACGCCAGATGACCGGGGATTGGCGGGGAATTGCTCCCAAGGCGTGATGCTGGTGAGCAGGCACGCGCGGTGACAGCCGTGACCGGATGATGCCGCGATCAATTGACTCGACGCAGCCCGGCAGCCTATCGACCAGCCAACATTCCCGGATACCGGCCCGAGGCAGACCAGAGCCTCAGCGCCCCAGATGGCGGAACACTCCATGATCGATCGTCAGCAGCACGTCCTCCTCGCCAATGCCATCCGCGTGCTGGCCATGGATGCCGTCGAGCAGGCCAAGTCGGGCCATCCAGGCTTGCCGATGGGGGCCGCCGATTTGGCAACCGTGCTGTTCTCGCAGGCGCTCAAGTTCGATGCCGCCGATCCGGCCTGGCCTGACCGTGACCGCTTCGTGCTGTCCGCCGGCCATGGCTCGATGCTGGTGTACGCACTGCTCTATCTCACCGGAACGCCGGGCCTGACCCTCGACGAGATCAAGCGCTTCCGGCAGCTGCATTCGAAGACGCCCGGACATCCGGAAGTCGGGCACACCCCCGGTGTCGAGACCACCACCGGACCACTCGGACAAGGCATTGCCACGGCGGTCGGCATGGCCATGGCCGAGCGCATGCTCGCCGCCGAGTTTGGCAAGGCGGCTGTCAATCACCACACCTATGTGCTGGCCTCCGACGGCGACCTGATGGAAGGCATCAGCCAGGAAGCCATCGCGCTGGCAGGACACCAGAAGCTGAACAAGCTGATCGTGCTGTTCGATGACAACGGCATCTCGATCGACGGGCCGCTGTCCATGGCGGACTCGGTCGATCAGGTGAAGCGCTTCCAGTCTGCCGGATGGCGCGCCGAGCGTGTCGACGGCCACGACCCTGATGCGATCCTTGCAGCGATCAACCGGGCCAAGGCCTCGTCAAAGCCCAGCCTGATCGCCTGCAAGACGGTGATCGGCTATGGCGCGCCGAAGAAGGCCGGCACTTCGAAGGCCCATGGCGAGCCGCTGGGTGCGGATGAACTGGCCGCCGCCAAGGCTGGTTTCGGGGTCAGCGCCACGCCATTCGAGATTCCAGCCGAGGCGCTCAAGGCCTGGCGTGCGATCGGCGCGCGCGGAGCTTCCGCCCACAAGGCCTGGGCCGCCGCCTTCGCTGCGCTGAGCCCCAAGAAGCAGGCGGAGTTCAACCGCCGGCTGACGCACCAGTTGCCGCCGAAGCTTGGCAAGGCATTCAGCGCCTACAAGGCCTCGCTTGTGAAGACCCCGCCCGTGGTGGCCACCCGCAAGGCCTCGGAGATGGCGCTGGAAGCGATCACGCCGGTGATGCCGGAACTGGTTCTTGGTTCGGCTGACCTGACGCCGTCCAACAACACCAAGATGAAGACCGCCATCGCCTTCACGCCGAAGACGCCGAAGGGCCGCTACGTGCATTACGGCATCCGTGAACACGGCATGGCGGCAGCGATGAACGGCATCCTGCTGCACGGCGGCTTCCGCGCTGCCGGCGCAACCTTCATGGTGTTCACCGACTATTGCCGCCCGGCCATCCGCCTTGCGGCGCTGATGAACCAGCCCGCGATCTATGTGATGACGCATGATTCGATCGGACTGGGCGAGGACGGGCCAACCCATCAGCCGGTCGAGCATCTGGCGGCCCTCAGAGCGATTCCAAACCTGCGCACCTTGCGTCCCGCCGACGCCATGGAGACTGCCGAGTGCTGGCAGATGGCGCTTGAGCGCACGGACGGCCCCACTGTCCTGGCGCTGACACGCCAGAACCTGCCGGCAGTGCGCCTTGAAGCCAGCCGTGCCAACCTGTGTGCGCAGGGAGCCTATGAGCTTGTGCCGGCCGAGGGCGGCAAGGCCGATGCCACGATCTTCGCCAGTGGCTCGGAGATTGAGATCGCCATCGCGGCCCGCAAGGCGCTGGCGGACAGCGGGGTGAGGGCTCGTGTCGTGTCGGTTCCGTCGCTGGAACTGTTCCTTGATCAACCGGCGGAGGTGCGCCGGCGCGTCATCGGCAACGCCAGGATCAAGGTCGCTGTCGAAGCCGGCATCCGCATGGGCTGGGATGCAGTCATCGGGGCCGACGGCGATTTCGTCGGCATGCGTTCGTTCGGTGCCAGCGCGCCCTACAAGGAACTCTACAAGCATTTCGGCATCACGCCGGAGGCTGTGGTGAAAGCTGTTCTGGCGAAGCATCAGCAATAATGCCAATGGCGGCGGTTTCGGCTTGAAACTGCCGCAAATTCGGGCAAAAGGGCTGTCATTCAACCTGATTTCTCGGTCATGAGAAGGTCTTCCCGATGACAGTCCGTGTTTTCATCAACGGCTTTGGCCGCATTGGCCGCAATGTGCTCCGCGCCATCATCGAGTCCAAGCGCAAGGACATCGAGGTGGTGGGCGTCAATGATCTCGGACCGGTCGAGACCAATGCCCACCTGCTGCGCTTCGACAGCGTACATGGCCGCTTTCCTGCCGATGTGAAGGTCGATGGCGACGCGATTATCGTCAACGGCAAGCGCATCCGCGTCACGGCCATCAAGGATCCGGCACAGCTCCCCCACAAGGAGCTGAACGTCGATATCGCGATGGAATGCACCGGTATCTTCACAACCCGCGATAAGGCAGCCGCGCATCTCACCGCCGGCGCCAAGCGTGTTCTCGTCTCCGCCCCTTGCGACAATGCTGATCTCACGGTCGTCTATGGCGTCAACGACGGCGCGCTGACGAAGGATCACCTTGTCGTCTCGAACGCCTCGTGCACCACCAACTGCCTCGCACCCGTGGTGGCCGTGCTGCACAAGGCGGTGGGCATCGACAAGGGCTTCATGACCACGATCCATGCCTATACCGGCGACCAGCCGACGCTCGACACGATGCACAAGGATCTTTATCGCGCCCGCGCCGCCGCCATGTCGATGATCCCCACGTCGACCGGCGCCGCAAAGGCCATCGGCCTTGTCATCCCCGAACTGAAGGGCCGCCTCGACGGCACCTCGATCCGCGTGCCGGTGCCGAACGTCTCGGTCGTGGACTTCAAGTTCATGGCGAAGAAGAAGACCTCGGTCGAGAAGATCAACGAGGCCATCGTCAAGGCCGCATCGCGCGGGCCGCTGAAGGGCATCCTCGCCGTCACTGACCAGCCCAATGTCTCGATCGATTTCAACCACGCTCCGGCGTCGTCGACCTTCGCGCTCGACCAGACCAAGGTGATCGACGAGCGGATGGTGCGCATCCTGTCCTGGTATGACAACGAATGGGGCTTCTCCAACCGGATGAACGACACGGCTGTCGCAATGGCGAAGCTGATCTGACGCCGGGGGCGCGGGGCCGCAAGCTCCGCGCCCTTCCTTCTTGTCCTGAACCCCAATGCCACGGAAGGCCCCAGACATGGCCAGCGCCCCCAAGACCGAGACCAAGACCGAACCCATGCTCGACACTGTTGCCTTGCCGTCGTCCGACAAGGCTGCTGCGGTTCCGGCGCAAGACGCTCCGAAGCTGGATCAGCTCAGCCGGGTCGAGGACAAGACGGCGCGCATCGAGGAGAAGTTCGCCCGCTCCGAAGAGCGCATGATGCGGGTCGAAAGCGCGCTGGAAAAGGCCACGATCCGGCTTGAAGGCGCGACGCAGGACATGAACCTCCAGGGCGTGCGGGAAGACATCGCCAGGATGCGCGCCGACCTGCGCAAGAAGCCCGGTGTCGTTACCCTGTTCGTGGTTGCGCTGCTTGCGGCGCTGATCGGGGCCGGCGTCAGCTTCGCCCTGACGCGGTTCGGCATTCCGGGCCTGCTGCCACGATGAGATCATTCCGGACGCTCGAAGACCTGAAGCCGGCTGGCCTGCGCGTGCTGGTCCGGGTCGATCTCAACGTGCCGGTCGAGAATGGCGTGGTGTCCGATGCGACCCGCCTCGAACGCATCCTGCCCACCATCCGCAACATCGCCTCCCGTGGTGGCAAGGTCATCCTGCTGGCGCATTTCGGCCGGCCGAAGGGGCGCGATCCAAAGGAGAGCCTTGCGCCGATCGCGGCGGCGCTGGCAAGCCATCTCGGTCAGCCGGTGGCGTTCGCCGCCAATTGCATTGGCTCGGTGGCGGCTGCGGCCGTGGCTGCGATGCAGCCCGGCGATGTGCTGTGTCTCGAGAACACACGCTTCCATGCCGGCGAGGAGAAGAACGATCCGGCCTTTGTTGCTGCCCTGGCGGCGCTGGGCGATGTCTATGTCAACGACGCTTTCTCGGCGGCTCATCGGGCCCATGCTTCGACCGAGGGCCTTGCCCATGTCCTGCCGGCCTGTGCGGGGCGCACCATGCAGGCCGAGCTTGAGGCGCTCGACAAGGCGCTCGGCAAGCCGGCACGCCCCGTGATGGCGATCGTCGGCGGCGCCAAGGTTTCGACCAAGCTCGAATTGCTGGGCAATCTCGTCAGCAAGGTCGAGGTGCTGGTGATCGGCGGCGGCATGGCCAACACCTTCCTCCGTGCCCGCGGGCTCGATGTCGGCAAGTCGCTGTGCGAGCACGATCTTGTCGCCACGGCCCGCGAGATCGAGGCCAAGGCCAAGGCTGCGGGCTGCGAGATCATGTTGCCGGTCGATGCGCTGGCGGCGAAGGAGTTCAAGGCCAACCCCGGTCACCGGGTTGCGGACGTGTCGGACATCGCGGCGGACGAGATGATCCTCGATGCGGGGCCGAAATCCATCGAGGCCGTGATCGCCAGGCTCCAGACCACGAAGACGCTGGTCTGGAATGGCCCGTTCGGCGCTTTTGAACTGGAGCCGTTCGACACCGCGACCGTGGCCGTGGCGAAGGCCGCTGCCGCATTGACCCTTGCCGGCAAGCTCGTCTCCGTGGCGGGCGGCGGGGACACCGTGTCGGCCATGAACCATGCTGGCGTGGTCGATGACATGACCTACATTTCCACGGCGGGCGGTGCCTTCCTCGAATGGATGGAAGGCAAGCCGCTGCCGGGGGTCGAGGCCTTGAAGGCGTAGTCCGCCGGCGGCCGGGTCAGCCCGGCTTCGGCAGAACGGGGTTTTGGGGCGCGGCCTGCCGCGCTATACCGGCACCAGAAACTGCATTCGCCAGCCCGATCAGGCTGGCCCACCAGGAGGATCACCCATGGCCCGCATCACCCTTCGCCAGTTGCTCGACCATGCCGCCGAGCACGACTACGGCGTGCCCGCCTTCAACATCAACAACATGGAGCAGGCGCTGGCGATCATGGCGGCGGCCAACGAGGTCGATGCACCGGTGATCATCCAGGCATCACGCGGCGCGCGCTCCTATGCCAACGACATCATGCTCAAGCACATGATGGATGCGGTCACCGAGATCTACCCGCACATCCCGGTCTGCGTGCACCTCGACCACGGCAACGAGCCGGCCACCTGCATGACCGCGATCCAGGCCGGGTTCACCTCGGTGATGATGGATGGCTCGCTGAAAGCCGATGGCAAGACGCCCGGCGACTGGGACTACAACGTGGCCGTGACCCGCAAGGTCGTGGAGATGGCGCATCTTGGCGGCATCTCGGTTGAGGGCGAGCTCGGTGTGCTCGGCAGCCTCGAAACCGGTGAAGGCGAGAAGGAAGACGGCCACGGCGCCGAAGGCAAGCTCAGCCATGACCAGCTCCTCACCAACCCTGATGAGGCGCTGAAGTTCGTGCTGGAGACCCATGTCGACGCACTGGCGATTGCCATGGGCACCAGCCACGGCGCCTACAAGTTCACGCGCAAGCCGGACGGCAAGGTGCTGGCCATGAACGTGATCGAGGAGATCCACGCCAAGCTGCCGAACACGCATCTGGTGATGCATGGCTCGTCATCGGTGCCGCAGGAGCTTCAGGACATCATTAACGCCTATGGCGGCGTGATGAAGCCGACCTGGGGCGTGCCGGTCGAGGAGATCCAGCGCGGCATCAAGCATGGCGTGCGCAAGATCAACATCGACACCGACAACCGGATGGCGATGACCGGGCAGATCCGCAAGGTTTTCGCGGAGTACCCGGGCGAATTCGACCCGCGCAAGTATCTCAAGCCGGCCATGGATGCGATGGCGAAGCTGTGCAAGCAGCGCCTCCAGGAGTTCAACACCGCAGGCCAAGCCAGCAAGATCAAGAAGGTCCACACGCTGGCCGAGATGGCGAAGCGCTATGCCAAGGGCGATCTTGATCCCGTCGTCGGCAACGCCAAGGCTGCCTGAGGTCGCGCCCATGTCCAGCGCCGAGGACTTTGACCGCCTTGCGCTGGGCTTCAAGGGTACCGTTGCAGCCCCGCATCTGGGCAACACCGGCTACTTTGTGAACCGCATCTATGCGGTTCTGGCGGCGGATGGGACCACGGCCAACTTCAAGTTCAGCCGCGAGGAGCAGCGCCACCTGTGCACCATCGCGCGGGACACGTTCACGCCCGTGGCGGGCGGCTTCGGCAAGAAGGGCTGGACGACGGCCCGGCTCGACCGCCTGCCAGAGGCTGAGCTGGCCAGTGCGCTGCTGACAGCCTGGCAGCACGCCCGGCTGAGGCGGGCGCCGAAGGACTGAGCGGCGCTGCAGGCCTGTCGCCTGATCGCCATGCTCCCCGCGACCCTGCCTTTCCCGCCTGTGTGGATCCATCAAGGAGCCTCGACGTGTCCCAACTCTTCTCTGCGTTCGTGGCCGCCTTCGTCGGCTTTGCTGCATCCGTGGCCGTGGTGCTGGCGGCGGCAGAGGCGCTCTCGGCCACTCCGGAGCAGACCGTGTCGTGGGTTGCCGGCCTTTGCATCGCCAAGGGCGTCGCGGCGCTGGCGCTGAGCTGGCACTACCGGATGCCCATCATCTGCGCCTGGTCGACGCCGGGTGCTGCCCTGATCGCGGCCTCGTCCGGGGTCGGCATGAATGCGGCGGTCGGGGCCTTCATCGTGGCTGCCGTGCTGATGATCGCGACAGCGCTGGTCAGGCCGCTGGGCCAACTTGTTGCCCGCATCCCCATGCCGATCGCCTCCGCCATGCTGGCCGGCGTGATCTTCCGGTTCGTGGTGGCTGTGTTCGACGAGATGCGGACGGCGCCGCTGCTGGTCGGTTTCATCGTGCTGCTCTTTCTCATCGTGCGCGGCTTCAACCCATTCGGGGCCGTGATCGCCGCCCTGATCGGCGGGATCATCGTGGCCTTCGCGGGAGGTCTGGCGACGATGCCTGTGCTGCCATCGTTCGTGCCGAGCCTGGTCTGGATCACCCCGCATTTCGAACCGGCGGTGATCATCGGCATCGGTGTGCCGCTCTACCTCGTCACGATGGCGGCCCAGAACCTGCCCGGTTTCGCGGTGCTGCGGCAGGCGGGTTACGAGCCGCCGACCTCCGCTGCGCTGGCTGTTACCGGTGCCACCTCGCTGCTGACCGCGCCGCTCGGGGCGCACATGGTCAACATGGCCGCGATCTCGGCGGCGATCTGTACCGGCCCTGACACGCATCCTGATCCGGCCCGGCGCTGGATCGCGGGTGTGTGGTATGGCGTGATCTGGTGCCTGATCGCGCTGCTGACCGCGCCGCTATTGGCGATCATCCTCGCCATGCCCAAGGCCCTGATCGTGGCCGTCGCGGGACTTGGCCTTGTCGGTTCCCTCGCCGGCTCACTCGGGGCGGCCATGACCGATGACAAGCAGCGCTTTGCCGCGGTGATGACCTTTGCCGTGGGGGCCTCGGGGCTGTCGATTTTCGGGGTCGGTGCGGCTTTCTGGGCGCTGCTCGCCGGGCTCATCACGCTTGCCATCGAGCGCAACGTGGCGCATTTCAGGGCCGGCATGGCTGGTGGATCTCGCCGGACCTGAGCAAACAGAGCGTGTGATGGCCTTCGACGTCTATCTTGTCAGCCCCCTGATCACCGATCCGGCGGCGCTCCGGCCCCGGCTTGAGGCGGCCTTGCGGGCTCTCCAGCCGGCCTCGATCCTGTTCGATGTGCCGGCCGGCGATGAGCGCGCCCAGATCAACCTGATCAAGGTGCTGTGTCCGATGGCGCAGGAGGCCGGCGCTGCCGTGCTGGTCAACACGTCGGCACAGGTTGCAGTGCGGGGCGGCGCGGATGGGGTGCATGTCTCGTCGTCGTTGCTGGTGCCGGCCATGCGCGATGTGCTGAAAACCGAGCGCATTGTCGGGGCGGGCGGGCTGATGTCGCGCCATGACGCGATGGACGCCGGAGAAGCCGGAGCCGATTATGTGATGTTCGGCGAGCCGCGCGAGGATGGCACGGTGATGACGCTGTCCGCATTGACGGACCGGGCCAGCTGGTGGGCCGAGGTGTTCGAGACGCCGTGCGTCGCCTATGCCGCCTCCGCCATGGCGGTGGAACCCATGGCCCTGACCCGGGCCGAGTTCGTAGCGCTCGGGCCGTGGTGGGTGAACGACGCGGCGGCTGCTGCCGCCGCCGTCACCGAAGCGCGTGCCAGCCTCGCCCTCAGGGGCAAGCAGCCCGCATGAGGCGGCACCGGGCGGGCATGGGGGGCAGGCGGACGCTATGTCTGGTGCTGGCCGGACTGGTGTTGGCGGTCCAGGCACCAGCGGCTGCCCAGCAGCCGGCATCAGGTGTCGACGCGGCCTACGGCGCCTATCAGGCGGGCCGCTACATCACTGCCTTCCGGATGGCGATGCAGCGGATCGAGGCCAACCCGGCTGATGCCGCTGCCATGACCCTGCTGGCCGAACTGATCCTGCAAGGCCTCGGCACGCGCCAGGATAATCGCAGGGCTTTCGAATGGTACAAGCTGGCTGCGGACCGGGGCGACCGGAATGCGCTCTTCGCGCTTGGCATGCTGCACCTGGAAGGGCGCGGCACCCCGCGCGACGCGGAAAAGGCACAGACGTTGCTCAGGCAGGCTGCCGACAGGGGCCATGGTCCTGCGGCCTTCAACCTTGCCTTGCCGCTCCTGATCACCGGCAAGGACGCGGATCTCGCCAGCGCCACCCGCCTGCTGAAGCTTGCGGCGGAAGCGGAGGTCGGCGATGCGCAGCACGCCCTGGCCGTGCTGATGCTCGAAGGGCGCGGCCTGCCCAAGGATGAGGATGGCGGCGCGGACATGATGGCGCGCGCTGCTGCCAACGGCTCGCTGGCCGGAGAGGTCGAGTTCGCGCTTCTCCAGTTTGCCGGGCGGGGCATCGGGCGGGACGAGCGCGCGGCCGCGCGCGGCTTTACCCGGGCTGCGGCGCGCGGCAATGCCATCGCCCAGAACAGGCTGGCGCGCATCCTGTTCCAGGGACGCTGGCTGCCGCTGGACAAGGTTGCCGCAGCGGGCTGGCATCTGGCGGCGAAGGCGCAGGGGCTGGCCGATGCCGACCTCGACGAGGACGTGGCGAAGCTGACCGAGGACGAGCGGGCCAAGGCTGAGGCCTTCGCGCAGGACCTCGCCAAGGCAAATGCCTTGACGCAACCGGTGAGTGCGGCGCAAACCACCGGCAACAGCTTCAAGCAGCCCTGAACACCCCTTGTGTCATGCTTGCCATGACGCCAGCACCTCGAAAGCGCCGATCATGATCCGCTCGCCCCTGATGACCGTGATGACCGATGCGGTCATCAAGGCCTCCCGCAACCTCAAGCGCGACTTCGGCGAGGTCGAGAACCTTCAGGTCTCGCTGAAGGGCCCTGGCGATTTCGTGAGCCAGGCTGACCGGAAGGCCGAAAAGACGATCTACGAGATGCTCGACAAGGCGCGGCCCGGCTACGGCTTCGTGATGGAGGAGAGCGGCGTCATCGAGGGCAGCGACAAGAGCCATCGCTGGCACATCGATCCGCTCGACGGCACGTCGAACTTCCTGCATGGCATCCCGCATTTTGCGATTTCCGTCGGCCTCGAACGCGAGGGCCAGATGGTGGCCGGCGTCGTGCTCGATGTGATCAAGGACGAGATGTTTGTCGCCGAGCGCGGCAAGGGTGCCTATGTCAACAACCGGCGGCTGCGCGTCTCCGGACGGCGCGAGGCTGCCGGCATGCTGATCGGCACCGGCATCCCGCATGTGGGCAAGCCCGGCCATCCGCAGTTCCTCAAGGAGCTTGCGGCCGTGATGCCGAAATTCCAGAACGTGCGCCGCATGGGTGCGGCGGCGCTCGATATCGCCTATGTCGCGGCGGGCCGGCTCGACGGGTTCTGGGAACGCGGCCTCAACTCGTGGGATTTCGCGGCCGGCATCGCGCTGGTCAGGGAAGCGGGCGGCACCTTCCTGTCGCTCGATGGCCATGCCGATCCGCTGCAATCGCGTGACATCCTGTGCGCCAACGAGGCCGCCGAGCGCCTGCTCCGGGAGACGCTGGCCAAGGCCTGACGAGCGCCGGACACGCGGCTGAGACGCGTCTTGCCGGAGAACCCGCTGCATCATCCAGTCCCGCATTGCGTGCAGTTCCTGACCCAGAATGCAACCCTGTCTGACCGGCTCGGCAGGACTGATCTTGACTTTATGCCTGATATAGGATTATATTCATATATCCTATCCTGTCAGGAGCCGCCATGTTCACGCCCAATCTTGCCTTGCCCCTCATCGCCGCGTCGCAGGCGCAAAAGCATGTGCCCGTCAACGAGGCCTTGCAGATCCTCGATGCCCTGACACAGCTGACGGTGCTGTCCGCGAGCCTGACCGCGCCGCCGCCTGCGCCCGCAGAGGGTGACCGCTACATCGTGCCGGTCGGCGCCTCCGGGGCCTGGGCGACCCAGGCTGGCCGCATCGCGATCTGGCGGGATGGCGGCTGGCTGTTTCTGGAGGCGGCGGCAGGGTGGCTCGCCATGGCGAGCGACCGCGATGCGTTGCTGCATTTCGACGGCGCGGCATGGCTGGCGGCGATCCGCAGCGACCAGGTCGGCGTCAATGCCACGCCCGATGGGCTGAACCGGCTGAGCGTCACCGCCCAGGGCTCATTGTTCAGCCATGAGGGCGGCAGCCACCGGCTGACGATCAACAAGGCCAGCCCGCCTGACACGGCCTCGGTGCTGTTCCAGAGCGGGTTTTCGGCGCGTGCCGAGGTCGGGCTTGCCGGTTCCGACGACTTGCTGGTGCGGACCAGCGGCGATGGCAGTGTCTGGCATGATGCGATCCGGATCAGCGCTGGCACGGGGACGGTGACATTCCCGAAAAGCGGCTACCAGCGCGGCGGGACCAACCTGCTGATCAATGGCCATTTCGGCATCAACCAGCGCGGATTTGCGGGCGGCGCGCTCGCGGCAGGCAGCTATGGCTTCGACCGCTGGCGCGCCGGCGTGGGCGGTGCCAACCTCGCGGTGTCGGGCAGCGTTGTGACGCTGACCTCCGGCGAGATCATCCAGTCGATTGAGCCGGACCTGTGGGGCATTGGGCCGCTCGCCGGACAAACCTTGTGTGTTTCGGCAGAGTCGCCCAGCGCGCCCCTGCTGGTGCAGGTGGGTATGGCGCAGGCTGTGATCGCGGCCGGGAGCGGGCGGCGCTCGGCCACCCTCACCGTGCCGGCGGCCGTGACGGGCGTCGCCGCACTCCGGCTGTCGCGTTCCGGCGCAGGGGCCGTGTCCTTTTCACTGCTCAGAGCGGAAGTGGGCAGCGATGCCGGCGATTGGGCGCCACGTCCGATGACCACGGAACTGCATCTGGCGCAGCGTTACTATGTGCGGCTGGTCGGCGCGTTTCCGGTCCACACCAATGGCCAGCACAGCAGCAGCGCCCAGCATGCGCATCTGCTGCTTCCGGCGGCCATGCGAGCAACCCCTGCCGTGACGCGCACGATTTCCAGTTCAGCCAACCTTTACCTGTCATCCACGGCGCAGGCGACGGCGACAGGGATCAGTCCTGGCTCGATCCGGTTGTCGATCCGCGCCAACAGCAGCGGCGATTGCTTTGCGGTGTTCGAGAACATCGAATGCAACGCAGAGCTGACATGAGGCTGTCAAAGCGATGACGTCGGCCCAGTAGCCGGGTTGCGATCACCTTGCTGCCCGAACGACAGAAGCAGAACCACGCCGCGTCAACAAAGTCGAAACGCCGGCGTTGCTGCACTGCAATGCCGGCTTTGCTATATTTCGTGATCGAACAAGTCTGGCAGACCTCACCGCGACCACTTGCCACGTTCTTGCCACAGGTGCATAAATCTCCCTGATTTAATGGGGGATTTACCATGTTCTTCGATTCAGGCACGCGCACGCAGGTCAACAGCACAGCGGCCAACGTCACTGAACAACTCCTGATCGACGTGGTGACCGCGCCGAACGGCACGCGCTATGCGGCCTTCGCGACCGTGCCCAGTTTCACGGTCACGTCGGAAGGCTACGAGATACCCCCAACGGCGACGATCAGGCTGCGCACACTTGATGCCAATGGCAACCCGAGTGGGGCCGAAATCACGCTGACCCTGCCGGCCACCGGTTTTTCGGGCGGCAACATCAGCTATCCGCAGGTCGTGGCGCTGTCCAGTGGCGGTTTCGGCGTGGCCTACACGGACTTTGGAACGTCAGGCGAATCCGCTGTCCGGGTCCAAGTCTACACCGCATTGGGCGCAACCTCGGGCGGCTTGCTGACGATTGAAACAGGTGCTTTTCCGACTCAAGTCGAGTTGTCTGACATCACGCTGAACCCGGCGGGTGGGTTCGATGTCGCGTTCTACAGGACTGAAGCCTTAACTCCTGCCAACAACGCGAATGTGATCCAGAACGTGTCGGACACTGGTTCTCCGGGTGGCCAGACGGTTATCCTCGATCCATCGCCTGTGCAGGACCTGGCCTATGCGGGCTCGACCCGCGTGCTGGGGCAGACGGATCCTGCCTTCGCCTATTCGGTTGATTTCGGCGCGATCGGCAGCCCGGTTGTGTTCAACTACATCGGTGGCGCCAACCAGATTGCGTCAGATGGCGTGGTGCTGCGCGTGACCAGCGCCACAACTGCCATCGCGGCCGTGGAGTCGATGGGCTTCAATGGCTCCGCCGTGCTCAGCCGCGCGGTGGACATTGTCTCGTTCACCGATGGCAATGCCAATGCTGCCTTGCTCTTTTCGATCACCCTGCCGAACGGCTTTGAGGGCCGGACCCAGTTGCAGGATTTCCTGATCCTGGCCGATGGCAGCTTTGCCGTGGTGCTGGCGACCTTTGCCACTGCGACGTCGCTGCCGACGCTCGAACTGCGTCATTACACCTCGGCTGGCGTGCTGGACGGTTTCCCGCAGGCGCTCAATCCGGGCGGCTCGGCAGCGGGCGGCGTGCAACTGGAGCAACTGGCCGATGGCCGGGTGATGGCCACCTACAGCGGCTACACCACCGCGACCGGCACCGACACTGAGGTCTTCCGCGAACTGTTCACGGTTGCGCCCGCATCGCTGGTCGCCACAAACGGCGATGACACCATCACCGGCACCAGCGGCAATGACTTCATCAACGCGCTGGCCGGCAATGACATCATCTTCGGCGGGCTGGGCAACGACACGATCAATGGCGGGGCCGGCAACGACCTGATCAACTCCGGCGACAACCCGAACAATCTCGACCAGATCATCGGCAGTTCCGGCAACGACACGATGACCTTCGAGGATGCCGTGAATGGCTTCTTCGAACTCGACTACCGGGCGCTCAACGTGGCGCTGACGGTCACGATCAACGGGGCCAACGGCACCATCGTCAAATCAGGCCAGGGCACGGACACGCTGCAGAACCTCGACCGTGTTTCCGACTTTGCCGGTTTCGGCATTCTCGGATCAGCCCAGGCCGATGTGTTCAATCTGACGCCAAACAATGGAACGCTCGGAGGCTGGTACCAGGTCGGCGCCGGCGCGGGCAATGACACCATCAATGGCGGCAGCACGGGCTTCGTGCGCGCCGACTATCGCCATGTCTCGAATGGCACCGGCATCGTGGCCGATCTTGGCCTCGCCACCGGGCAGGTGATCCGCGACGGTTTCGGCACCAGCGACACCTTCACGGGTGTTGATGAGATCGCCGGCACCAATTCGTCGGACCGGATCAAGGGTTCGGCGCTTGATGACCGGTTCATTCTCAATGCCGGCGCCTTCGATCTGCTCGATGGCGGGGCGGGCTTTGACCGGCTGCGTTACGACCGGGGCACAAGTGTCAGCGGCATGACGGTCGATCTCGAAAGCGGCTATGCCCATGGCATCTGGACGGGGTCGGGCTTCTTCAATTCGATCCGCAACATCGAGCACGTGCGTGGCACAACCACTGGCAGCGATCTTCTGATCGGCAACGCGACCGGGGCCACACGGTTTGAAGGACGCGGCGGCAACGACACGTTCGTCTATCGCGGCGGTGCGATGACGATCAGCGATTTCGTCACGAACGCTGCAAACAATGCTCCGAACCGCGATGCCATTATCATCCAGGGCGCGGCGGGGCTCACCGTTTTTACGGATCTTGGTATTACCTACTCGGCTACATTCGCGACGGTCACTGTTTCTCCCGGCAACACCATCGTATTGGAGGGCGTGACCTCTGGCCTTACGGCCGCTGATTTCACCATCGTGCCCGTGGGCACGGTGACGGGCATCATCAATGGTGGCACAGCCGGCAACGATACAATCTCCGGCATCTTCCTTGCCGACTCCCTCTCGGGTGGCCTTGGCAATGACACGCTGTCCGGCGGGGCGGGGAATGACACGCTGGAAGGCGGCGCTGACAGTGACGTGCTGGCTGGCGGCGCTGGCAATGACAGCCTCAACCCCGGCGACAACAACGGGCCAAGCAACGGCACCGATTCGATCATCGGCAGCACCGGCAATGACACCATCGATTTCAGCGGTGCCAACCTCGGCTTCTTCGATCTGCGCTACGACGGGCTGGCCGGCCCGATCACGGTCAACATCGGCGGCGTAAACAACGTCCTCAAGGGCACGGCCGCTGCGCTGGGCACCGATACGCTGGCGAACCTCAATACGATCAACGGCAACAATGGTGGGCTCGGCTTCTTCGGCACCAGCGGCAATGACATTTTCAACCTGAATTCGACCGATACGGACGGCTTCTACGTCCTGCGCGGCAATGAAGGCAATGATGCCTTCAACCTCAACACCAATCCCGGGGGCAATTATTTTGTCCGGCTCGAATACCGCTTTGCCACCAATGGCATCACCGCCAACCTGACGACCGCCACGGGCGGCACGGTTGTGGACGGGCAGGGTGGCACCGACACAATCACCATCGCGGCGGCCGCAAGGCTCGCCGGCAGCGGACCTGCAACCACTGCGAGCCTCGAAATCTCCGCCACGAGCTTCAACGACAGCCTGCTTGGCGGCGCGCTCGATGACCGCTTCATCCTTTACTCCGGCAACGATACGGTCGATGGCGGCGCGGGCTTTGACCGCATCCGCTACGACCGCGGCGGCAACGTCACGGGCCTGACTGTTGACCTGTCACGCGGCTTTGCCACGGGTGACTGGACCTTCGGCTACGGCACAGCAGCCACCACCACCGCCATCAACCACACCATCTCGAATATCGAATGGGTGCGCGGCTCGACCAACAACGACCTTCTGGTTGGCAACAGCACGGGCCCGACGCGCTTCGAAGGGCGCGGCGGCAACGACACGTTCGTCTTTGTCGGCGGCCTGATGACGATCACCGATTTCAGCTTCGGGCCCGGCGCCGGCGATGTGATCCGGATCAGCAGCGGGCTGGCCAACTTTACAGACGTTTTCAATGCCGCTGTTGATGACGTCCCCAACAACAGCACGACAATCACAGTATCGCCTGGCAACACGATCACCCTTCAGGGCGTGCTCAGGGCCGCACTCAACTTCGACGATTTCGCGTTCGGACCGCTGCCCAATACTGGCGGCGGGGCCGGCAATGACACGATCAACGGCACGCCCGTCAACGACAGCATTGCCGGCAATGGCGGCAATGACTTGATCAGCGGGCTTGACGGCAACGACACGCTGAATGGCGGCGCCGGCAATGACACGCTGGTCGGCGGCGCCGGCAATGACACGTTCTTCGGCGGCACCGGCATTGACTCCATCAATGGCGGCGATGGGCTCGATGACTACCTGCAGGCCGACCTGCTGAACAGCGGCCAGAACATCGTCGTCGATATGGTGGCTGGCACCTACAAGGATGTCTACGGCAACATCGATCAGATCATCAACATCGAGCAGGTTGGCGGCACAAACCTTGCCGATGTCATGACTGGCAACGTCGCTGACAACTTCTTCAACAGCTTCAGCGGCGGCGACACGATCAATGGCGGTGGCGGCTTCGACACCCTCGCGATCACCAGCAGCAACGGTTCTGTCTCCAGTCTCCTTGGGGTCGATCAGGGCGCGGGCGTCAATGTCAATTTCAGCACCGGGCAGATCATCCAGGGTGGCGGTTCGGTCATCACCTTCAGCAGCATCGAACGCGTGCGCGGCACCAACCTTGCCGACAGCTTCACGGGCGGGGCCGCCGGCACCTTCTCCAGCATGCGCGGCCTCGGCGGCAGCGACACCTACAATGGCGGGCTCGGCACCGAAGAGATCGACTTCGACGGCGATAATGGCGCTGGCGGCTCGGGCGGAGCACGGGTCAACCTGTCGGGTACGATGGTGTTCGCTGTTGACGCCAATTCCGCCGTCGATGGTTTCGGTCTCAACGACGTGCTGGTGCAGACCGCCGGCTCCATCGACAACATTCGCGGCACTTACACCAACGACGTGCTGATCGGCAACGACGGGAATAACGGCATCACGGCCAAGGCCGGTGATGACACGCTGGTCGGCAACGGCGGCGATGACAGCCTCAATGGCGGCAATGGCGCGGACTTCATCGATGGCGGCGCCGACTCCGACTGGGTGATCAACCACCGCGATGTCTATTATGACTTGGCTCCTGCTGCGAACGGCGTGACCGTCAACCTTGGCACCAACACGCAGATTGACGCCTTCGGCAACACCGACACGCTGGTCAGCATCGAGAATGCCGCCGGCACGCAGAACGCCGATACGTTCTTTGGCGATAACAATAGCAACATATTTGCCGGCTTTGGAGGCGTCGACAACATTAATGGCGGCGGCGGCATCGACATGGTCGTGGCCTACAGTGCCGGTGTCGCGATTGGCGCAAACCGCGATGTGCAGGCGATCTTCCAGGCTGGCACGCTGGGCGTCGTTGTCACGCTCGGAAGTGGCGGCGTTGGCACCTACCGCGACCAGACCGGCTCGATCGACCAACTCAACAGCATCGAGCGGGCGCGCGGCACCTTGCTGGCTGATTCGTTCACCAGCACCAACGCAACTTTCTCGCATTTCTTCCGCGGCCTTGGCGGCAATGACACCTTCATTGGCAGCGCAACTGGCGACGGCACCTGGGTCGAATACAATGATGACGCAGTCTTCGGCGGCAACGCTGGCGTCACTGTCAACATGTCGACTGCGGCCGTCGGCACCGTTCTCGCTGGCACGGCACGTGACGGCTTCGGCGCAACCGATACGCTCACCGACATCCGCCATGTGCTGGGCACACAGTTCAACGACACCATCATCGGCAGTGCAGCCAACAACATCCTCGACGGTGGTGATGCCAATGACTCGCTGGACGGCGGGTCAGGGAATGACACGTTGAACGGCGGCGTAGGCAATGACACGCTGATCGGCGGGGCTGGAAATGACGTACTGATCGGCGGCATGGGCGTCGACAGCATCAATGGCGGCGATGGGATCGATGACTTCCTGCAGTCCGACCTGCTGAATGGCGGCCAGAACGTCATCGCCAATCTGGCACTCGGCACCTACAAGGATGTCTACGGCAACACCGATTTTGTCAGCGGGGTCGAGGGTGTCGGTGGCACCAACCTTGCCGATGTCATGACCGGCAACGCAGCCGACAACAACTTCATCAGCTTCAGCGGTGGCGACACGATCAACGGCGGCGACGGCTTCGACGTTCTGTCGATCACTGGCGGAAACGGGGCAGTCTCCAGCCTTCTGACGGTGGACCAGAGCGCGGGCGTCAACGTCAATTTCAGCACCGGGCAGATCATCCAGGGCGGTGGCGCGGTCATCACCTTCAGCAGCATCGAGCGGGTGCGCGGCACCAATCTGGACGACAGCTTCACCGGCGGGGCCGCTGATACCTTCTCCGGCATGCGCGGCCTTGGCGGCATCGACACCTACATTGGCGGGGCTGGCACCGACGACGTCGACTTCGACGGCGACCGTGGCGCTGGCGGCACGTTGGGCGTGCAGGTCAACCTGTCGAACACGCTCACGCTTGGCGTTGCAGCCAACTCGGCCGTCGACGGATTTGGCCTCAACGACGTGCTGGTGCAGACCGCTGGCGCCATCGACAACATTCGCGGCACCTACACCAACGACACGCTGATCGGCAACGACGGTGACAACAGCATTCAAGCCCGGGCCGGCAATGACACGCTGGTTGGCAACGAAGGTGATGACAGCCTCAATGGCGGCAATGGCGCGGACTTCATCGATGGCGGCGCCAACTCCGACTGGGTGATCAACCACCGCGATGTCTATTATGACGGCGCGATACTTGGCGTGACCGTCAACCTTGCCCTCAACACGCAGACTGATGCGTTCGGCAGCGTTGACTCGCTGGTCAGCATCGAGAATGCCGCCGGCACGCAGAACGCCGATACGCTGATCGGCGATGGCAACAGCAACATGTTTGCCGGCTTTGGAGGCGTCGACAGCATCAATGGCGGCGGCGGCATCGACATGGTCGTGGCCTACAGTGCGGGTGTCGCGATTGGCGCAAACCGTGACGTGCAGGCGATCTTCCAGGCCGGCACGCAAGGCGTCGTTGTCACGCTCGGAAATGGCGGCATTGGCACCTACCGCGACCAGACCGGCTCGATCGACCAGCTCACCAGCATCGAACGGGCGCGCGGCACCTTGCTGGCTGACTCGTTCACCAGCACCAGCACAGGTGACTCGCATTTCTTCCGCGGCCTTGGCGGCAATGACACCTTCATCGGCAGCGCAACTGGCGACGGCACCTGGGTCGAATACAACAACGACTCTGTTTTCGGCGGCAACGCTGGCATCACCGTCAACATGTCGGCTGCGGCCGTCGGCACCGTTCTCGCAGGCACGGCACGTGACGGCTTCGGTGCAACCGATACGCTCACCAACATCCGCCATGTGCTCGGTACGCAGTTCAACGACACCATCATCGGAAACGGAGCCAACAACATCCTGCGGGGCGGCGATGGCAACGGTAACGACTCGCTTGATGGCGGCCTTGGCAACGACACGCTGACCGGCGGGCTGGGTGACGACACCTATGTCGTCGACAACATCAATGACGTGATTGTTGAGAATGCAGCAGAGGGCACCGACACGTTGGTCGTCAATGGCAACGTGACCGTGGACCTCAGGTCCGGCCAGTTCCAGCATATCGAGCATGTCACGGTGACGGGCGCTGCAGGCATCCTGATCACGGGCAGTGCCGGTACCAACATCATCACTGGCGGCATTGGCAATGATACGGTGATCGTCTCGGCTGGCGGCGACACGCTGAATGGTGGCGCGGGCAGCGACACGGTCGATTTCATCGGCACGGCTGGCGACCTCGTGTTCACGCTGAACGATGCGACCGCCATCACGGTTGCTGGCAGCACATTCTCAAACTTCGAGAATGTGAAGGCGGAAGCCGGCAATGACACGATCACCGGCGATATCCTGGCCAACACGCTCAACGGCGGCAACGGCAACAACGCGCTGAGCGGCGCCGGCGGCAACGACACGCTGATCGCTGGGGACGGCAATGACACGCTCGACGGCGGCCAAGGCAATGACTCCATGACTGGCGGGGCCGGCGATGATCTGTACATTGTCGACTCGGCGTCGGATGTGGTCGTTGAGGCTTCAAATGGCGGCTCCGACACCGTCGAAACCACGCTTGTTGCCTACACGCTCGGCCTCAACGTCGACAACCTGACCTACACCGGCGCTGTGGCCTTCACCGGCACGGGTAACGCGGACAATAACGAGATCACGGGTAGGGCGCTGGCGGACACGCTGAATGGTGGCGCCGGTGACGACACTCTGACCGGCGGGCTGGGCGACGACACCTATGTCATCGACTCGATGGGCGACGTGGTCATCGAGAATGCAGCCGAAGGCACCGACACGCTGGTCGTCAATGCTGCCAGCGGTAACTTCACGGTTGAACTGAACTTTGGTCAGTTCGAGCACATCGAGAATGTTACCGTGACGGGGGCAGCTAACGTCACCATCACCGGCAACGCGGCGAACAACCTCATCACCGGCGGCGCTGGCAATGATGAGGTCAACATTTCGGGCGGGACCGACACGCTGAATGGTGGCGCGGGCATCGACACGATCGATTTCATCGGTACGGCCGGCGATCTCGTGTTCACGCTGAACGGCGCGACGGCTGTCACGGTTGCCGGCAGCACGATCTCGAACTTCGAGAATGTGAAGGCGGAAGCCGGCAATGACACGATCACCGGCGACAGCCTCAACAACAACATTGACGGCGGCGGCGGCAACAATTCGCTGAGTGGCGCAGGCGGCAACGATACGCTGAGTGCAGGTGTCGGCAACGACACGCTGGATGGCGGCCTCGGCAATGACTCGATGACGGGTAGTGGTGGCGACGATCTCTATGTCGTCGATGCTCTCACCGATGTCGTGGTTGAGGCGTCCGGCGAGGGCACGGACACGATTGCAACGGGGCTCGCAAGCTTCACGCTGGCGACTGTCCCTCTCGCGCATGTCGAGAACCTGACCTACACCGGCGCTGCGGCCTTCACCGGCACAGGCAATGATGCAGCCAATACGATCACCGGCGGGGCGCTCAATGATGTGCTCAATGGCGGGATCGGCAACGACAGGCTGGTGGGCAATGCCGGTGCGGATACGCTCAATGGCGGCAACGACAACGACACGCTGGTTGGCGGCGCGGGCAATGACAGCCTCGATGGCGGGGCCGGGACGGCGGACGTGGTCCAGGTCAGCGGCGCACGTTCCGACTATACCGTCGCGATCCGAGTGGCGGGTGGCTACACACTGACGGACACCAGGGCGGCTGGCCCGAACAACACCGGCGTGGATATCCTGATCGGTGTCGAGCAGATCCAGTTCAGCGATCAGTTGCTGGTTATCGACACCATCCTCGGCAGCAGCATCAACGGCACGGCCGGTGATGACGTGATCACAACAGCCAGCCCCATTCTGGCGAGCACCACGGCCCGGAACGACCGCGTCGATGGCGGCGGCGGAAATGACACGATTGATGGCGGTGCCGGCGGTGACGAACTGATCGGCGGGCTTGGCATCGACACGCTCAGCTATGCCAGTGCAACGAGCGGCGTGGCGATCACGCTCAATGGAACAGGCTCGCAGGGTGACGCGCAGGGCGACATCACCAGCGGCTTCGAGAATATTGTCGGCTCGGGCTCCAACGACAGCATAACCGGCGACGCAGCGGCCAACACCATCGATGGCGGGGCCGGGGCTGACACGCTGACGGGCCTTGGCGGCAACGACATCTATATCGTTGATAATGCTGGCGATGTCGTGGTCGAGGCAGGCGTCGGCATCGATCTGGTCAATGTCACGGGCCTTCTGAACAGCTACACGCTGACCGCAGATGTCGAGAACCTGACCCGGCTACTCACCAACACTGCCTTCACCGGCACAGGCAACACCCTTGCCAACGTCATTACTGGCAGCAACGGTGACGACACGCTGAATGGCCTTGGCGGCAACGACACGCTGATCGGCAATGATGGCAATGACCGCCTCGACGGCGGCCAGGGCAACGACTCCATGACCGGCGGCGGCGGCAACGACACCTATGTGGTCGACAGCCTCACCGATGTGGTGGTCGAGGCCCTGAACGGCGGCAGCAATGACACGGTTGAAACCTCGCTGGGTGTCTACACCCTTGCCGCCAACGTCGAGATCCTGACCTATGGTGGTTCCGGCACCCTCAATGGCACGGGCAACCTGCTGAACAACGAGTTGTATGGCGGCGGGCTGAACGACACGCTGTCCGGCCTCGATGGAGCCGACAGCCTGCTCGGTGATGCCGGAAGCGACAGCCTGCTGGGCGGCATCGGCAACGACACCCTGTTCGGCGGCACCGGCAATGACATTCTCGATGGCGGCACCGGCAATGACAGCATGGAGGGCGGCGCTGACAACGACCTCTATGTGGTGGATTCATTGTCGGATGTGGTTGTCGAAGATGGCAGTGTCGGTAGCGGCCGCGACACGATCCGGACAGCGCTGAACATCACCTCCTTCACAGGTTATGCCAACGTTGAGGACGTGATCTACACCGGCGCGGCAACCTTCAACTTCACTGGCAACAACGCAGATAATGCCATTGCCGGTGGCGGGCTGGGTGACACGCTGAACGGTGAAGGCGGCGCGGATAATCTGTTCGGGCTTGGCGGCAATGACAGCCTGACCGGCGGCAATGGTGCGGACACGCTGGATGGCGGCGCTGGCAACGACACGATGGTCGGCGGCGAGGACGGCGACACCTACATCGTCGATGCCGCGCTTGACGTGATCAACGAGGCCGGTGCCTCCGGCACCGACACGATTCAGACCACGCTGGCGACGTTTACGCTGGCGACGGTGCCGCTGGCCACCATCGAAAACCTGACCTACACCGGCGCCGCGGCCTTCAACGGCACGGGCAATGCCTCTGCCAATACGATCACCGGTGCTGCGCTGGGTGACACGCTGAATGGCGGCGTCGGCAATGACAGCCTTGTCGGCAATGCCGGCAATGACAGCCTGCTCGGCGGCGATGATGATGACACGCTGGTCGGCGGGTTCGGCAACGACACGCTGAATGGCGGAACTGGTGTCAACGTCGCGCGCTTCTTGGGCAACTTCAACCAGTATTCCATCACGCTGACGGCGCTTGGCTTTGTGGTCACGGACCTGATCGCGAACCGCAATGGTGTCGATACGATCCTTGATGTCTCGCCGGGCAACCGCAGCGTTCAGACCCTGGCGTTTGCTGATGGTGATGTTGATGTCTCCACCCTTCTCGGCGCGAGCACTTCGGGCACTTCCGGAGACAACAGCTTCGTCGGCAGCGACAACATCGACCGCTATGACGGGCTTGCCGGCAACGACACGATCGAGGGCGGCCTTGGCGGCGACGAACTGATTGGTGGTCTCGGCATCGACTCGCTAGTCTACACCAACTCGACAACGGGCATCACCATCACGCTCAACAGTCTGGCGGCGACATCCGGAACCGGTGGCGATGCGCAGGCCGATCTTGTCAGCGGCTTCGAGAACGTGCGTGGCTCGTCCTATGAGGACAGCATCACCGGCGATACGCTGGCCAACACGCTCATCGGCAACGATGGTGACGACACGCTGATCGGCGGCGGGGGCAACGACACGCTGAATGGCGGCGATGGCAACGATGTGCTGAACGGCGGCGCGGGCGCTGACAGCCTTGTCGGTGGCAGCGGCATCGACACAGCCAGCTATGCCGGCGCAACAGCCGCCGTGCTGGCCTCGCTGCTGACCGGCGGCATCCGCGCGGGTGATGCCATCGGCGATGTGCTGACCGACATCGAAAACCTGACCGGCTCGAACTTCAACGACACGCTGCGCGGTGATGATGTCGCCTTCGGCAACGTGCTCGATGGCGGGCTGGGCAATGACAGCCTCGAAGGCAATGGCGGCAACGATCTCCTGGTGGGCGGCGGCGGGCTGGACACGCTGCTGGGCGGGCTCGGCGATGACGAGCTTGATGGCGGTGCCGACAACGATCTCCTGATCGGCGGCCTTGGTACCGATGCGCTCATCGGCGGGGGCGGCACCGACACGGCAAGCTACGCGGCAGCCACCTCTGGCGTGGCAGCCTCGCTGCTGGCCGGCGGCAGCGATGGCGAAGCGGCTGGGGACAGCTATGACAGCATCGAGGTGCTGATCGGCTCGGGCTTCGACGACACGCTGGAAGGCAGCGCCAACGCTGACTCGATTGTGGCCGGTGCTGGCAATGACACGCTGATCCTGACATCGGGCACTGACACGCTGGATGGCGGGCTCGGCATCGACACCATCGATTTCTCGGGTTCTTCCGGTGCCGCAGCATTCACGCTCGGCGGCGTGCCGCGCTTCACCAACATCGAGAATGTCATCGGCTCGATCTTCAACGACACCGTCACCGGCGACGGCAATGCCAATGCCCTGTCCGGTGGCGATGGCGATGACAGTCTGATCGGTGGCGCAGGCAATGACACGTTGGATGGCGCCGCCGGCAGGGACACGCTGAATGGCGGTGCAGGCAACGACGTCTACGTGGTCAACAATGCTGCTGATTCCATCGAAGGCGAAGTGGCAGGTGTTGGCGTCGGTTTCATCGACACGGTGCTGGTCGATGACGCCCTGATCCTTTGGGAGCTCGACGCAAACCTTGAAAACCTGACCTACATCGGCGCAGGTCAGTTTGAAGGCACCGGCAACGCACTCGCCAACATCATCACCGGCGGCGATCTCGGCAATGATCTGCGCGGCGAGGGCGGCAACGACACGCTGATCGGCGGTGCCGGCAACGATACGCTTCAGGGCGGCGCTGGTGCCGACTCGCTGGTCGGCGGCAGCGGTATCGACACCGCCAGCTACCAAGGGGCCACCGCCTCCGGTGTGGTCGCATCGCTGGTTTCGCCCTTCATCAACGCAGGCGATGCAGCGGGTGACACCTACAGCAGCATCGAGGACATCATCGGTTCGGGCTTTGCCGACAATCTGACAGGCAATGCCGGAAGCAATACGCTTGACGGCGGCAATGGCGATGACACGCTGACAGGCGGTGCCGGTAGTGACAGCCTCGTCGGAGGTGCTGGCAATGACCTGTTCATCGCCGGCGGCGACCGGCTGGGCGGAATTGGCATTGCCGATACCTACGATGGTGGTGCAGATTTCGACACGGTGAGTTATGCCAACGCCACGGAAGCGGTCGACATTGGCATTAGCATTCTCCCGTCGGCGGTCGCCACGTCAGGAGCCGCTGCGAGTGATGTGTACTTTGGCATCGAAGGGTTCATCCTCACCAACTTCAATGATGAGTTGACCATCTCCACCCTGAACACGGAAGCCTACCGGCTCCAGGGTCTGGCGGGAAGTGATAGCCTCACCGGCGGGGCCGGCAACGACACGCTGGAAGGCGGAACCGGCAACGACACTCTCGATGGCGGCAGCGGCATAAACCTGCTGATCGGCGGCGGAGGCTCTGACACATTCAACAACCTGGGTGTCGGCACCAACACCGTCAGCTATGCAAGTTCGCGGGCAGCAGTCACAGTTGATCTCGCGCTTCAAACTGGAACTGGCGGGGATGCACAGGGGGACACGTTCTCAGTCGGTCTCACGCGCCTGATCGGTTCAAGCTACAACGATGTGCTGACGGGTGCCGGAATCGGTGAATCTCTGGACGGCGGGCTCGGCAACGACACGCTGACAGGCAATGCCGGGGCCGACACCTTGCTGGGCGGCAACGGGGCTGACGTGCTCAATGGCGGCGAGGACGCGGACAGCCTGACGGGCGGGGCGGGCAATGACCGCTTTGTGTTTGACTGGCTGCCGACGGCTGCACTGCAGGAGGACACCATCACCGACTTCATAGTTGGTCAGGACAAGATCGCGCTGGACGCCAGCGTGTTCTCTGGCCTGACTGGTGTTGGCCTTGCCAATGCCCTCAGCTCTGTTTCGCTCTTTGCAGGGGTGCCGGGAAGCGTCGTGGGCACAACGGCGCGCATCATCATCGAAGACCAAGCGCTCAATCCCAGCTTGGTCTACTATGATGCCGATGGTTCCAACGCCGGAGCTGCGGTCCTCATCGCGCGGGTCACCACGACTGCCAATCTCTCGGCCAGCGACTTCCTGCTGGTCTGAGGCTCACATCCGGGCCCTGCCCGGCTGACAGGAACATGGCCCCGGTCCTGCCAGCGCAGGGCCGGGGCCAGCGCATTGGGCTGAAGGCCCGGATAGCCGTGTTCTGCCGAGGCATGGCTGCGGTCGGGACGGGAGCCGACGATGACGGCGCCAAGGCCCGAAGCCAGGGCGCGAAGATCACAGTCCCTCGGAATAAAAGGCATGCTGGCGCGTTTAAGATGATGTTTGAAGTTGTCTGTCATCTTCAGGTGCCGCAAAGGCCGTGGGGGACCTGCTCCCCATCGCGGCACGACCCGGCGCCGTGGACGAGTTTTCCGGATCGGTTTGCCTGATGAGAACCCAGCGCCCCCTTGAGAACCCTGTCAGCCGAGCGCTGAAGGCGACGCGTGCCGACTGGCTGCATGTCGCCGTGTTCTCGACGGCGGTGAACCTGCTGATGCTCACCGGCTCGATCTACATGCTCCAGGTCTATGACCGCGTGCTGTCCAGCCGCTCCATTGCCACGCTGGTGATGCTGTCGCTGATCGTGCTCGCCGCCTTCGTGCTGCAAGGCATGATGGACGCGTTCCGGCTCAAGCTGCTCAGCCGGATCGGGGCCAAGGTCGATGAGGAATTGTCGCCCTTGACCGCGCGCGCCACGGTGCTGCTGCCGATCAAGGGCGCAAAGCCGGCAGAGGCGATGCAGCCGATGCGCGATCTCGATTCCCTGCGCGGCTTCCTGTCCAGCCTCGGTCCGACCGCGCTGATCGACATGCCCTTCATGCCGCTGTTCGTGCTGGCGACCTTCGTGCTGCACCCCTGGCTTGGCTGGCTGGCCGTCGTCGGTGGCGTGCTGATCCTGTGCCTGACCTTGTGGACCGAGCGGCGCAGCGCAGCGCCGACCATGGCGCTGATGCGCAGCGGCGCGGAGCGGGCGCAACTGGCCGAAGGCGGGCGGCGCAATGCCGAAGTGATCCGGGCGCTGGGCATGGGCGGGGCCTTTGCCGCGCGCTTCCAGCAGGTCCACAGCCGCCATGTGGCCGACAACCTGCTGTTGGCTGATGCAGCGAGCGGCATCGGCGCGCTGGCGCGCATCTTCCGCTTCGGCCTGCAATCGGCGGTGCTCGGCCTCGGGGCCTATCTGGTGATCAAGGGCGAGATGGGGCCGGGCGCGATGATCGCGGCCTCGATCCTGACCAGTCGGGCGCTGGCCCCGATCGAACTGGCCGTGGCGCATTGGAAGGGTTTCGTAGCGGCCCGGCAGGGCTACCAGCGGCTGAAGGCCGTGACGCCGCATCTGGTGGCCGGCGACAAGGATCTGGCCTTGCCCAAGCCGTCGCGGGCGCTTCAGGTTTCCGATGTGGTGGTCGCACCGCCCGGATCACAGCGCGTGATCATGCAGGGCGTCAGCTTCGAGATGAAGGCCGGGCAGGCGCTGGGGCTGATCGGCCCGTCCGGCTCCGGCAAGTCGAGCCTGGCGCGGGCGCTGGTCGGCGTCTGGCCGGCGCAGCGCGGCGCGGTGAAGCTGGATGGCGCACGCCTTGAGCAGTGGGAGCCGGAGCAGCTTGGCGGCTTCCTCGGCTACCTGCCGCAAGATGTGGAACTCTTCGACGGCTCGATCGCCGAGAACATTGCCCGCTTCGATGCGTCCATGACCAGCGAGAGCGTGCTGGCCGCGGCAAAGGCCGCCGGCGCGCATGACCTGATCGTCAGTTTTCCGGAAGGCTATGACACCGCCATCGGCGAGGGCGGTGCCGCCCTGTCCGGCGGCCAGCGCCAGCGGCTGGCGCTGGCGCGTGCGCTCTATGGCGATCCGTTCCTCGTCGTGCTGGACGAGCCCAATGCCAGCCTCGATGCCGAGGGCGACGAGGCCCTGACCCGCGCCATCCAGGCTGTGAAGGCGCGCGGCGGCATCTGCGTGGTGATCACCCACCGGCCCTCGGGCCTTGCGGCGGTCGATCTGGTTGGCGCGATGGCTGGTGGCAAGATGCAGGCCTTCGGGCCGCGTGAGGAAATCCTGCAACAGATGATGCGCCGTGGCGGCATGGCAGCAGCGCGGCGGCCACAGGGGCAGGGCGCAGGCCAAGCACCCACCGGCGAGGGCGGAGCGGCAAGCGTGCCGCAGATCCGTCAGGTGGGAGGCGAGTCATGATCCTGCACGCAGACGGGCCGGGCACCGGCGACAAGGGCGCGGTCCCCAAGCAGCCGAGCCACGCGACGGTCAGCCGCCGGACGTGGATGGCCGGTTACGCGGCGCTGGCGTTGTTCGCCGGTACGATCGGCGTCTGGGGCGGGACGGCAGCGCTTTCGGGCGCGGTGATCGCTTCAGGGCAATTCGTCGTCGACGGCAATGTCAAGAAAGTGCAGCACCAGACTGGCGGCGTGGTCGGCGAGTTGAGGGTGCGCGAGGGTGACCGGGTCGAGGCCGGCGATCTCCTGATCCGGCTCGACGCGACGGTGGCGCGCGCCAACCTCCAGATCATCGTGCGGCAACTCGACGAGTTTGCGGCACGCAGCGCCCGGCTCGAGGCCGAGCGCGACCAGGCCGCCAGCCTGACCATGCCTGAGCGGCTGGCCTCGCGGCTCGGTGAGCCGGACGTGGCGCAACTTATGGCGGCCGAGGAGCGTCTGTTCACGGCCCGCGCCACGGCCCGAGACGGGCTTCGCGCCCAGCTTTCGCGGCGCATCGGCCAGTTGCGATCGGAAATCGAGGGACTGACCGAGCAGCGCTCGGCCAAGCTCAGGGAAGCCGAGCTGATCAAGCGTGAGTTGACCGGCGTGCGCGAGCTGTTCCGCCAGAACCTCGTGCAGATCACGCGGCTTTCACAGCTCGAGCGCGAAGCTGCTTCGCTGGACGGGCAGAAGGGCCAGCTCACGGCGCAGATCGCGCAGAGCGAGGGCCGGATCGCCGAGACCGAGTTGCAGATCCTCCAGCTCAACGAGGATCTGCGTGCCGAGGTGATGAAGGAACTGCGCGAGATCCAGGGCCGGACGGGAGAGTTGCACGAGCGGCGCTTTGCTGCCGAGGACCAGCTCAAGCGCATCGACGTGCGCGCGCCGGTGTCGGGCTATGTCCACCAGATGCAGGTCCACACGGTCGGCGGGGTGATCAGCCCGGCGGAGCCCGCCATGCTGATCGTGCCGTCCGGCGAGGACCTGAGCCTCGAAGCGCGTGTGACGACGAGCGACTACGATCAGGTCAGGCTTGGCCAGGAGGTGACGGTCAAGCTGCACGCCTTCAACCAGCGCACGACGCCAGAACTGAGAGGGCTCGTCACGCGCATGTCGCCCGACGTGACGCGCGAGGCGCAGACCGGCATGGTCTATTACACCATCCGGGTCGGCATCACGCCTGAGCAACTGGCGCGGATCGCGCCGCTCAAGGTCAGCGCCGGCATGCAGGCCGATGCCTACCTGCAGACCGGCGACCGGACGCCGTTCAGCTATCTGCTGCGGCCGGTGGCCGACCAGTTCTCGAAGGCCTTCCGCGAACGCTGAGATCGAGGCCTAGCCGCGCAGCGCCTCGCGGGCCGCCGCGATGATGTAATCCTGGGTGGCTGGTTCGAGAAAGGCATGCATTGGCAGCGCCACGACCTCGTGCGCCACCTTGTCAGAGACCGGCAGCCCGTTGCCCGCCATCGGGAAGCGCTTGTAGGCTGTCTGCTGGTGCAACGGCTTCGGGTAGTACACCGCCGTCGGCACGCCATGAGCGGTCATGCGCTCGATGAAGCTGGCGCGTTGCGCTGCCGGCACACGGATCGTGTATTGCGCCCAGGTGGAGACGCAATCGGCCATCACGCCGGGCACCATCGCCACATCGCCGAGGCCCTCGGCATAGCGCGCGGCCACCACCTGACGCTTGCCGATTTCCCAGTCGAAGATCGCCAGCTTCTGCAGCAGCACCGCCGCCTGGATCGTGTCGAGCCGCGAGTTCACGCCGATGCGGATGTTGTCATACTTGTCGGTGCCGCGGCCATGGACGTGCAGGGAACGCAGCACCTCGACGTACTCTTCGTTGTCGGTCAGCACCGCGCCGCCATCGCCATAGCAGCCCAGCGGCTTGGCCGGGAAAAAGCTGGTGGTGGCGAAGTGGCCGATCGAGCCGGCGATGCGGCCCTTGTAGCGACCGCCGAAACCCTGCGCCGAATCGGCAATCAGGACCAGCCCATGCGCTTCGCAGAAGGCGCTGATCGGATCATAGTCCGCCGGCTGGCCGAACAGGTCGACGGCAATCAGGGCCTTGACCTTGAGGCCGAGCTGGCCTGCCGTGACCATGGCCGCATCCAGCGCGTTCGGGTCCATGTTGTAGGTGGCTTCGTCGATGTCCACGAAGATCGGGGTTGCGCCAAGCCAGGCCACAACCTCGGCGGTGGCGGCGAAGGTGAAGCTAGGGCAGATCACGGCATCGCCGGGACGCAGCTTCAGCACCATCAGGCACAGGGCGATGGCATCGGTGCCGTTGGCGCAGCCGATTGCGTGCTTGGCCCCGCAGAAGGCTGCCAGCTGGTTCTCGAACTCGCGGACTTCCGGGCCGAGCACATAGGCGCCGCCATGCACGACCTTGAGGATTGCCTCGTCCATGGCCGCGCCGATATGGCGGCGCTGGGCCTTCAGGTCGATGAAGTCGATCTTGGCAGGCGGCGTCATCGCAGCGGATCGCGCTGTCGTGGCGGTTGGCGACATGGGATCTTCTCCTCGGCATTCCGGCAAGACAGGCGGCCAACCGGCACGGCGCGGCGGGCGGTGACGCTGCCATGCGCAGTGCAGGCGACTGCGCCCGTTCAGGTGATTGCGCTTATTGCCGAGGTCTCGGCCAAGGACCAATCACAACTTTTTGCCCAATGTTGCATGCACGGCGCGATTGCAGGGGCCGGGGCCTTGCCTGTGTCCGGGCTTCATGGTTCTGGCTGTTGAGCGGCCGCTTCCGTCTGGAAGGTCTGGCAAGCATCGCAGGCAGGGGCCATGGCCGGCACGGCAAACACGCAGCGGCAAGACGCGACCGGTCAGCGGTCCGGAGCGGCCATCGCGCTGGTCGCAGGTTTGCTCGTCACGGCCTGCGTGTTCGCCATCATCGCGCCGCAGGGGCTGACCTGGCTGCCTCTTGTGCTGGCGCTCGCTCTGGCTTGGGCAGCACGGATGGGTGTATCAGGGCCTGAGGCTGCGTCATCCCCATGGGAGGTCAATTGGCGCAGGGCATGGCCCGCAGCGCTGCCATGGCTGGCGTTTGGTCTGTGGGCGGGCTTCCGCGCTCTGACATCGCCGATGGTGCAGGCGCCCGCCGTGCTCGGCAGCTTTGTCTTTGCCTTCGCCAGCTCGGCCCTTGCGCTGGTGCTGTGCGCGCGCCTGCCGCCGGGTGGGCGCTGGTACTGGGGCTTCTTTCCAGCGCTCAGCCTCATCTTTGCCTTGGTGCTGGACCTCATCCTGTCCGGTGCGCTGTCGCTGGCCTCGCTGGGCGGACCTCGCCTTGCCACGAAATGGCACTATAACCGCGCGGCGGTGATGCTGGTCCTGCTGCTGCCGCTGGCGCTCTTCGCCATCGGGCGCATGTCGCTCGGCCGTGTCGCCAAAGCTACGCTCGGTGCCATCGTCGTGGTTGCGAGCGCCGCCGTGATCCTGCGCAGCCAGAGCGAATCAGCCCAACTGGCCCTTGTGCTGATCCTGCTCGTGCAGCTCGTTTGCCTTGTCCGCGTGGCCTGGGCCAAGTGGCTGATCATCCTTGGGGCGGCGGCGGCGATCCTGCTGATGCCGCTGGTGATGAGGCCGCTGGTCGAATGGCTCGCACAGACATCGTTCTGGACCGGCACATACCAATCTGTCGTCGAGCGCTTCCGGCTCTGGATCGGCATCATGCCCTACATCGAGGCTTCGCCCTGGAGCGGCAACGGTGTCGAGTTCGTGCGCGATATCGGCTTCCGGGATTTCCAGAGCGGGCGGCAGATGTCGCACAATCATCCGCATTCGTTCCTGATGCAGACATGGGTCGATCTTGGCTTTGCCGGGGTGGCGCTGGCGCTATGGTGCATCCATGCCGGCACGTCGGCGGCGGCACGGGCATCACAGCAGCCTGCGGCAGCCATGCAGCTATCCGTTGTGGCGGCGGTGCTCGGTGTCTGGGCCGTGTCGCATGGCATGTGGCAGGCCTGGTTCGTCGGCATGAGCGGCTTTGCGATCGTGTTCGCGCATCTTCTGGCGCACCGGGCGGCGCAGGGACAACACGCGCCCTGAGAACGGCTCACGGGCCAACAAAAAACCCCGCATGTCCGGGACAGGCGGGGTTTCTCGCGAAATGGTGGGCGCGACAGGGATCGAACCTGTGACCCCTACGATGTCAACGTAGTGCTCTCCCGCTGAGCTACGCGCCCGAAATTCGGGAGCGGCACTGGACGTGCCGCTGCGGTGGAGGGGCTATAGCCAATCGCCAGTGGCAGCGCAACCCTTTGTCGCGGGGTCGCTTCCGGCGGTCCCCGGCGGTCGCTCAGGCGGCCTTGATCAGCTTTTCGACCTCGTTGACGAGATCGCGCAGATGGAAGGGCTTGGACAGCACCTTGGCATCCTTCGGGGCGTTGGAATCCGGGTTCAGCGCCACGGCGGCGAAGCCGGTGATGAACATCACCTTCATGTCGGGATCGAGTTCGGTGGCGCGGCGGGCCAGTTCGATGCCGTCCATTTCGGGCATGACGATGTCGGTCAGCAAAAGCTCGAACGGCTCCTCGCGCAGCCGGTTGTAGGCCGACAGGCCGTTGTCGAACGAGGCGACGTCGTAGCCGGCGTTCTGCAACGCCTTCACGAGGAAGCGGCGCATGTCGTTGTCATCTTCAGCAAGCAGGATCTTGGTCATGGCGTCAGGGTTCTCGGCATGGGCGGGCGATCAGGAGCGAGGCTGCGACGCTGGCACCGCATCGTGTTCATCTCCCATAAGCACCCAGCGTCGTAAACATGGGGTGAAGATCGCGCGCCTCTTGCTTTGCCAGGCCACATCCGCTTCGATTGGCATATGCAAGATCCGGCGCACACCCGCGACACCATCATGGACATCGTCGACGAGATCGAGACGGCGTTCGTGATCCGCGAGCCGCTGCTTCAGGTCATCCCAGCAGTGGTCGGCGTTCCCCATGCGGGACGCCAGTATCCGCGCCGGTTCATCGAGCAGGCCCGGCTCTCGGCGCAGGCCTTGCGGCGCTCCGAGGATGCGTTCGTCGATCTTCTGTCGCACGATGTGCCAGATCTTGGCGTGCCGCAATTGCTTGCGCGCTTCCCGCGCGCCTATCTCGATGTGAACCGCGAACCCTACGAGCTTGATCCGCGCATGTTCGAGGGCAAGCTGCCGCCCTTCGTCAACACGCGCTCGATGCGGGTGGCGGGCGGGCTCGGCACGATTCCGCGCATTGTTGGCGACGGGCAGGACATCTACGCAAGGCGAATGCCGGCACAGGAGGCCACGCATCGGATCGAGACGCTCTACAAGCCCTACCATGCCGCCCTGCGCGGCCTGGTGGCACGCACGCGCAGCCGTTTCGGCCTGTGCGTGCTGGTCGATCTGCACTCGATGCCGTCCGCCGGGCTGGAGCGCGATGCCAGCCTCCGCCCTGACATCATCCTTGGCGACCGGTTCGGCACCAGCGCGGCGGTCGGCATTGTCGATGCGGCCGAGGCGGCCTTGCGCGCCGAGGGGTTCAGCGTCAGCCGCAACCGGCCCTATGCCGGTGGCTACATCACCGAGCATTACGGGCAGCCAAGGACCCATGTTCACGCGCTCCAGATCGAGATCAACCGCGGCCTTTACATGAACGAGGCGACGATCGAGCCGCTGGCCGGCCTTGGTGAGGTGCGAACGGCCCTTTGCCGCAGCATGGCCGGCATGTTCAGCGCCTGGACCAGCGGATTCCTGAGCTTCCCCGCCGCCGCCGAATGAGGCGTTGCGCCCCTGTGGCAAGGCGCAGACAAAAAAAGGCCGCACGTTTAACGGTGCGGCCCAAGTCTAGGGAGGAAACGCCCAAGGAGGGCAAGCAGGACAACTCCGGAGAGCTATCTTGCAATGCACAATTTATAGTGCGCCGCAGCAAAATCAAGGGCTAATTTCAGAAGGGCCTGAAAAGTCCCCGTTTCGTGGGTTTTCTCGGACGAGAAAATCAGAATCGCTCACTTTGTGAGTCAATTCGCGCAAAAATCGTCACAAGCTTGCGTGCCTTGTCGCGACCAGAGGTGGTTGCTTCACGCAACCCGATTGACGTCGGCCCCGCGCACCCGCTCGCGGTAGAGCAGATAAAGGCCGGACGCGACGACGATGGACCCGCCGGCGAGGGTCCAGTAATCGGGCCACTGCCCGAACACCAGCCATCCGAGGATCAGCATCCAGATCAATTGGGTGTAGATGAACGGGGCGAGGACGCTGGCCGGCGCGCGGCGGTGCGCCCCGATGACCAGCCAATGGCCGAAGGCGCCGCAGGCCCCCATCAGCACCATTGCAGCCCATACTCCGGGCGAGGTCGGCGTTGTCCAGAACCAGGGCATGAGCGGCGTGATCAGCAACACACCGGCCACGCCCGAGTAGACCATGGTGGTTTCGCTGCTGTCGACGCCGGCGAGTTTCCGGGTGGTCAGGTTGTAAAGCGCGTAACAGACGACGCCGGCCATCGACAGGAAGGCTGCCGGATGCAGGCCCTCGACTCCGGGGCGCATGACCACCAGCACGCCAAGGAAGCCGACCCCGATGGCGATCATGCGGCGCGGCCCCGGCCATTCGCCGAGCAGCGGACCGGAGAGCAGCGCGATCAGCAGCGGGGTGGCGAAGATGATGGTGATCGCTTCCGCCAGCTGCAGGAACTGGAGGGCAAAGAAGTTCAGCATGGTGGACAACAGCAACATCAGCGAACGCACGGCTTGCAGGCCCGGCGCACGGGTGGTCATCACGCCGGGGCGGCTCACCGGATTGAGCAGCACCGTCACCAGCAGCACGCTGACGAGATAACGCGCCCAGACGGTCTGCATCGGGTGCATGTGCTGGGAAGCCCATTTCGCAGTGGCGTCCAACACCGAAAAGATGGCCAGCCCCGCGCACATCAGGGCGATGCCGATCAGCCGGTCAGACGGGCCGCTGCCGGGTGGTGGCTTCTGAAGGTCGGGCGGCTTGGCTTGCTTGCTGTCTTCTGGCACGACCCGATCAGCTTTCCGTCGTCTGGGAGTGAAACTACGGGCTGGCGAAGCTTTTGGCCAACGCCGAGAGTGGGCAGGATCGTGCGCTGCGTGCATGACTGGTCGATGGACCGGGCGTCATCCTGCGCTCGCGAACCGGCCGCATGTTTCCATTGACAGGCCCGAGTCGTGTCACCTACCTAGAGGTCATGGGGTTTGCGATCGCCCCATCAGGCGACAGCCCAAGCATCGCGTCCAGTTCAACCGAACCAAGGGCGCAAACTCATGTCGTCAACCACCAGCTTCTCCCCCGAAAAACTGTCCAGGCTGATCGGTCGCTCCGATTGCCCCGTGCTGATCGATGTCTGCACGCAAGCCGATTTTGCGTTGGATCCACGTCTTGTGCCGGGCTCCATCCGGCGTTCGCATGAAGATGTCGCGAAGTGGGCCCCGGCTCATGCCGGGCAGGATGTTATCGTGATCTGCCAGAAAGGCCTGAAGCTCAGCGAGGGCGTTGCCGGCTGGCTCAGGCATTTCGGCGCAAGAGCGCGGAACCTGGAAGGCGGCGCAATGGGCTGGGCCAGGGCAGGCTTGCCCATGGTCGCGACCGCAAAAGTGCCAGACCGGCGCGCCGATGGCTCCACGCTGTGGGTCACGCGGTCGCGGCCCAAGATCGACCGCATCGCCTGCCCGTGGCTGATCCGGCGTTTTGTCGATCCCACGGCCGTGTTCCTTTTCGTGTCTCCGCCGGAGGTGCGTGGCGTGGCCGAGCGCTTTGATGCAACCAGCTTCGATGTCGAGGGCGAGGACCAGTTCTGGAGCCATCGCGGCGAGCTTTGCACGTTTGACGTGATGGTTGCCGAGTTCGGGCTTGGCTCGAATGCCTTGCAGAGGCTGGCGACCATCGTGCGCGGCGCTGATACGGCAAGGCTCGATCTTGCGCCGGAGGCTGCCGGTCTGCTGGCCGTGTCGCTCGGGCTGTCCCGCATGTTCAGTGATGATCTGAGGCAACTTGAAGCCGGCATGCTGGTCTACGATGCCTTGTATCGCTGGTGTAGCGATGCCACGGACGAAACTCACAATTGGCCCTCGGCAAAGCCATGCGTCGAAGCCCGTTCCGGGGGAGCGGTCTCGTGAACGGCACGCCGGATACGGTGGCGGGTGATCCTGCCGCGCCGGACGCGGCATCGGGCACTTTGGCTCTGCTGCCAACCCTTGCCGAAGCAACCGCGGTCTGGCTGCGCATCGGCTGCCTGTCCTTTGGCGGCGCTGCCGCGCAGATCGCCATGCTGCACAAGGTGGTTGTGGAGGAGAAGCGCTGGATCGAGGAGCGCCGCTTTCTGGATGCTCTCAACTACTGCACGTTGCTGCCTGGCCCTGAGGCTCAGCAATTGGCGACCTATCTGGGTTTCATCCTGCATGGGGTGCGCGGCGGCGTGGTGGCCGGGCTGCTGTTCGTCATCCCGGGTGCGCTGGTGATGATGGCGCTTTGCCTGCTCTATGTGCTGGGCGGGAACCTGACGCTGGTCGCTGGCCTGTTCTTCGGCATCAAGGCTGCCGTGATCGCGATCGTCATCGAGGCGCTGTTGAAGATCGGCAAGCGCGCGCTGCGCTCGCCGTTTCTGGTTGGGCTCGCAGTGGCGAGTTTTGTGGCCCTTGCCTTCCTCGCGGTCGATTTCCCGTTCGTGATCGGTGCTGCGGCCCTGCTCGGCGCGGCGCTGGCCACGGTGCGGCCGGACTGGCTGGCGCGGAGCCACGCTTCCGCGACCGCGCCCCCGCCGGATGCCGGCCAGACCCGGGCGGCGCTCAAGGCCGCCCTTGTCTGGGTCGGGATCTGGTGGCTGCCGGTCGCCGTTGCCGCGCTGCTGCTGGGCAGCGGCCACCTTCTGGTCGAGGTCGGGCTGTTCTTCTCGAAGCTGGCGATGATCACCTTCGGCGGTGCCTATGCGGTGCTGGCCTATCTCGCTGACGCGGCGGTCAACGACAAGGGCTGGCTCAGCGCGGCCGAGATGATCGACGGGCTGGGGCTGGCGGAAACCACGCCGGGGCCGACCATCCTTGTCAACCAGTTCGCCGCTTTCCTGGCCGGTTGGCGTGCGCCTGCACCGTTCTCGCCCATATGGGGAGGTATTCTGGCTGCGACGATGGCGGTGTGGGTGACGTTCGCGCCGTCATTCGTGTGGATATTTGCTGGCAGTCCGTTTGTCGAGCGTGTGCGCAGCAACCCGCGCATTGCCGGCGCGCTCTCCGCCATCACGGCGGCGGTGACCGGCGTCATCGCCTCGCTGGTCCTGAGTTTCGCTCCGCGCGTGCTGTTTGCTGAGGTCGGGACAGGCCGGGTCGGGCCGGTGGCATTTCCAGCGCCCGTGCTGACGACGCTGATCTGGCCGGCGCTCGGACTTGCGGTGATGGCCGGGCTGATGCTGTTCCGCTGGCATCGCGGCGTGATCGAGACCGTGCTGGCCATGGGCGTCGCCGGCATCCTCATCACGGCAGGGCAACGCCTGCTCGCGGGCTGACGCGTCAGACGTCGTCTTCGTCGGTCTCGGTGTCCTCGTCGGCGCCGCCGGTGCTGCGCCCGCCGGCATTGCCAAGCGACTTCACGGCCTTGCGCAACAGCTTGCGCAGGCGCTTGCGGTCCTTGCCATCCAGTCCGTCCAGCATCTCGCTTTCGACCTCGTCGAGCAAAGAGCCGAGCGCTGCGGCGCGGCTTTCGCCTTCCTCGGTGAGTTGCACGCGGACCAGCCTGCCGTCGCCGCCATCAGGCGAGCGCTGCACCAGACCTTGGGTGGACAGCCGCGCAATGGTCTTGGAGACGGTCGGCGGCCGAACGCTGAGCTTGCCGGCCAACTCGCCCATGGGCATCGCGCCCTCGCTGGCCAGGATTTCCAGCACCTGCTCCTGACCCGGAAACAGGGACAGGGCCTGAAGCTTCTCGCCGATCCGCGCCCTGTGCAGGCGCGATGCCAGAATCAGCAGCCGACCTACGCTCTTCTCGCTCTTGTTGCCCATGTGAATGGCCCCCGCCGTGCAGCGCGACAATCGTTGCCAATTGTTTCTGCGTGCAACTAGCCGGCGAACGATGACGGCTTGATGACATTCATGTTAGCGAGGCCAGTTTCCCACGCACCTTTTGCAGATAGGCCGCACGTTCGCCGTCGCTGGACGAATCCATCTGGTGCAGGCCGAGCCAGAAGGTTCGGCAACGGGGCGCGCAGAGCACCGACAGGCCTGTCAGCAAGGTGCGGCGGCCCGGCGCGCCCATGATCCACCACCACCAGCGCGGGCTGCCCAGCGTGGAGATCGCCCCGATGGTGCGGATGTTGGTGAGAACGCGCGTGATCGGCTTGTTGCGCTCTGGCATGCCGAATGTGGCGTGGGGAATCCAGACCCGGTCGAGCCAGCCCTTGAGCATGGCGGGCGGGCCATACCACCAGGTCGGGTAGACGAAGACCAGTGCCTCGCACCAGCGCAGATGGGCCAGATGCTCCTCGATGCCGCGCTCGTTCTCGCCGGGCGTGTGGTAGCGGCGGCGCTGGTCGGCGGTGAGCACCGGCTCGAAGCCCGATGCATACAGGTCGATGAGGCGTGTCTCGTGACCGGCGCCCGCCAGCGCCTCAAGGGCCGCGTTGCGCACGCTGGCGTTGAAGCTCTCCTCGCAGGGGTGGCAATAGACGACCAGAACCCGCATCGCTCACAGCCTCGCCACGGCGGCCTTGACCTCGCCGATGAAGGCCGAGCGGGAGGCGTCCGTCGAGCGGTTCATGTCATAGTGGGCGAGGTAGCGCATCTTGCCTGCGGGTTTGATCAGGGCGCGCAGCACGCGCGTGGCGAACCTGCGCGGCGGATCGCCGACGAGGAAGGCCCGCCAGCGCGGCCCGCCATAGGTCGTGACCACCATCAGCCGGCTGATGTGCTGGAGATTGGGCCGCACGAGCCCGTCCACGATGCGGAAGCTGACACCGGGCAGGAAGACACGGTCGAGAAACCCCTTGAGGATGGCCGGAAAGCCAAAGTTCCAGACCGGATAGACCAGCACCAGCGCCTCGGCGGCCTCCAGCCGCTGCACATAGGCTTCGACCGGCGAGCGGTTGGCGGGGATGGCGTGATAGCCCACCCGCTCGGCCCGGCTCAGCACGGGCTGGAAATCCTCCGCGTGCAGGTCGCAGGCATCGACCTCATGACCGCCGGCCCGCAACCCGTCCACCACCAGCCGGAACAGGGCCGCATTGTAGCTTTCCGGGTTGGGATGGGCGTGGAGGACCAGAACCCGCATCAGCCATTGACCCCGGCTTCCGCCAGCGACTTGAACAGGAAGTTCTTGCCCGCCTTGAAGTCATAGGACGGGTCTTCCCAGGCGACCATCTTGCCGGGGTTGAGGAGTCCGCTTGGGTCCGCCTCCTTCTTGAAGGCAAGCTGGACCTCGTCGGTCTGCTTCATGCCGCCTTCTTCCAGCGTGTAGCGATGGGGGTTGAAGATCGGCGCGCCCATGGCCTCGTGGATCGCCATGATCTCCTCCAGCCGCTCCTCGGTGGTGAAGCGCACCAAGGGCAGGCCGAACGCCGTGACCTTGCCATCGAAGCGCACGAATTCGAGGTGGCCCGCAACCTCGTTGCCGAAGTGCTCGTGGATGCGGGTCGCCAGGTCGACGGCGTTCGGATAGGGGTAGAGCACCTGAAGGTAGGTGATGGCCGGCTCGACGCGCAGTGCCCGCAAGGTGGTGTGGTTCCAGGTGAGCTCAAAGGCCGGCGGCAGGCCCTTGGCGTCGTCGGCCGAGAGCGTATCCGACCGCATCAGCAGGCCCGCGCCCTTGAAACGGTTCATGAAGGCGATGGTCGAGGCCACCGCGATGTCGGCCACCATCGCGACCACGACATGCTTCTCGCGCGGGATGAACTTGCGGTGCCTGAGGAAGTAGTCGTGCGGGCAGGGTGCGGCGATGACAGCAAGCTCCTTGAGCGCGATGCCATCCTGCTGGCCGAGGGCTTCGGCGAAGGCTGCAGCCGTGCGGAAATCATCGAAGCCAAACAGCATGTCGACCCATGTGTAGGCCGGCCCAAGCGGCATCTCGACCTCGGTGATGATGCCGTTGGTGCCATAGGCGTGGGCAACCTTGTGCAGGTCGTCTCCGGTCAGTTCCAGTACACGCGGGTTGGCCTCCATTGTCACGACCTTGAGCCGGATGATGTTGCCATAGTCGCGCAGGCCGCCCCACTTGATCGAGCCGACACCGCCGGAGCCACCAGCGATGAAACCGCCCACCGAGGCGGTGTGATAGGTCGAGGGATGCAGCCTGGCTTCCTGCCGTGAATGGTGGCGCGTTTCCTCGTCGATCTTCGAAATGAGGGCGCCAGGTTCGGCCACATAGCTGCCGGGCCGGATGTCGAGCACCTTGTTGAAGCCTGACAGGTCGAGCACGATTCCGCCCGAGAGCGGCATGGCCTGCCCGTAATTGCCGGTGCCGGTTCCACGCGGCGTCACCGGAATGCCCAGCTCGAAGGCGGTGCGAAGCACATGGATGACCTCGTCCTGGCTGGTTGGCGAGACGATGATGTCACCCGTGACATGGTCGAGTTGGCGCTTCAGGGTGGGCGAATACCAATAGAAATCGCGGCTCTTCTGCTTCACCAGCGCCGAATTGTCCTCGGTGCGGATCGATCCGAGCCGGCTCTTCAGGGTGGCGATGTCGTAGCGGGCGGTCATGGCTGGTCCTCAGGCGGTCAGAATGGTGTCGAGCTCGGCATAGTCCGGCAAGGTGGTGTCGATGGCGCGGCCGGCCACCAGCACCGTGCGGTCGCTTTGGGGCCGGGACAGGAGCTCTGTCATTGATCTGGCGCGGGTCAGCACCATGTCGGCGGCAGCGCCGGCTCTGAGTGCAGACGCGTGCAGGCCATCGAGCCGTGTGACGCTTGCGGGCGTGGTGGTGACAGCACTGACCCAGTCCGTCGCGCCATGGTCGAGTTGCAGGATGCGGGTTGCCTCGCGCAGGACCTCGACCATGTCGAGATCGCCATAAGCATAGAACGGATCGCGGGTGTTGTCGGACGAGACCATCACGGGCACGCCGGCGGCTTTCAGTTCGTGCAGCAGCGTGACGCCGCGCCAGCGCGGTGTCCGGGCCGGCTGTCGATCCTGAAGATACATGTTGCACATCGGCAGCGACACCACGGCAAGTCCGGCGCGTGCCACCTTGTCGATGACGCGGGCTTCGGCCTGCGGCATCTGGAGTGCGAGCGAGCAGCAATGTCCGCACAGAACTTTGCCCTCGAATCCCATGGCCATGGCAGTGTCGGCAATGACCTCCAGCGAGAGAGCCGCCGGGTCGTTGGTCTCGTCGACGTGGAAATCAAGGTCGTAGCCATGGTCGATGGCGGCCCGGAACAGGATTTCGAGGCCCGGCTTCAGGTTCGGGCTCATGTAGGTCACGGCGCCGAGAACCCCGGAGCCATGCTGCCTCACCGCAGCCAGAACGGCGCGCATGTGGTCGGGGTTGACGGCATGGTCGATGCCGAACAGCGGCGTAGCCTGCAAGGCGATGCGGCCGGCCCACTCGGCGCGCAACTCGGCAAAGACCGGCCATGAGATGCCGACCTGCGGGCCGACCGAATCGAGATGGGTGCGGATCGCACCGGTGCCGTGGGCAAAGGCGGATTTCAGCGCAAAGCCCATCCGGGCGCGGACGTCGGCGGCATGCCAGTTGGCCTCCCGGTCGGCGGTCACGGCGGTCAGCGCGCCCATGAAGGTGCCATCGGGATTGGCTCTCCGCGGCCAGATGTGGCCCTTGTCGAGATGGGTATGGCTCTCGGTGAACCGCGGGAAGACGATGCCGCGCTTCAGGTCGAGGCCGGGCAGGCTGTCTTCGGGTGTTGCGGTGCCGGCCGCCAGGATGGAGACAATCCGGCCCTCCGCGATGGTCAGGTCGACACGGGCGAAGCCCTCACGGTCGGCCGCCAGCGCCGGTGCATCGACGAGACAGCGCGGCACGCTGGCATCGAGCAGGCGGAAGACGGGCGAGGCGGGCAGAGCGGCGAAACCGGAGTTCATGGGATGAACAATCTTTAAAGGCGGTCAAAAAGGGAGGGCCGGCAGTCTTTCGACCATCGACCCTCGTGTATCATGTGCGGCCACAGAACGAAGCAAATCGCGGGCCGTCAAGGGCCCGGGCCGGATTGCTGTGCGTTCAACCCTTCCTGAGGTTCAGGCCGACTCCCTTGTTGACGAAGGCGAGGCTGTAGCTCTTCCGGTAATCGAGATCGGCAGCGACCACACCGGCCTTCACCATCTTGTCGAAGAAGCTCTTCATCTGGGCATCGCTCATCGCTCCGATGCCGAGGCGCAGGGAATCCCCTGAATCGACGATGCCGTACTGCTTCATCAAGGCGATCCCGGCGGCGATCTTGTCGTCGGTCATGTCGGGGTTGGCGCGCTTGATCAGGGCGTTGGCGGCGGCATTGTCGCCATACATGTAGTTGTACCAGCCGATGATGGTGGCATCGACGAAGCGCTGGGTGATGTCGGCCTTGCCGGTGACCACGTCAGAGCGCGTCTCGATCATGGTCGAATAGGTGTCGAAGCCGTTGTCGGCGAGCAGGAACACATTCGGCTTGAACTTCGCCTCCTTCTCGATCGCGTAGGGCTCGGAGGTGACATAGCCCTGCATGGCCGACTTCTTGTCGGCGAGGAAGGGTGCCGCATTGAAGGTGTAGGGGCGGACCTGTTCGTCGCGGAAACCGAACTCGGCCTTCATCCATTGGAAGTAGGAGGCTTGGCCTTCCTTCGACAGCATC